>NZ_CP022221.1:3833314-4139353 GCF_004114935.1 Bradyrhizobium zhanjiangense | reverse complement strand
ATCATTGGCCTCAAGGAGCCGACCATCGAGCTCCCAGATGTAGATTCCGATGATGTTGGCATCGACCAGACGCCGGATCTTCGTCTCACGTTCTTCGAGCTGTCTGTGCTGTGCCGCTAACCTTTGCAAATCAATCTGCACCGCGTCGCGCAACTGATGCAGGAGTCTGAGGTAGGGCTTGCTGTACTCGTTGCTTTTGTTGTCGAGAACGCAAATCGTTCCGAATACCTCGCCATCGGGCCAACTGATCGGTACCCCAAGGTAGGAAATCATCCCCAGCTTGATGTCAGGGTTTGATTTCCACGCTTCGTCGCGAAGGGCGTCTGGAACGAGCAGAGGTTGGCACGTCTTCATCACGGTTTCGCAATAAAGCCCCGTGTTAAGGGGTGCGAGTTCATTCGGTTCGTAGGGATTCCCTTTGGACTCGCTGGATACGAAAACTTTGATGTTGGGCGGCTCTACTCGCATGATCAAAGCAGAAGGAACGTGCATGATCTCGGCAAGCACATCCACGACCTCTTGCCATTTATGGATGATTTCAGAAGGTACTTGGATAGAGTTGTAGAGCAACGGTTGACCTCACCGAGTGGCCCGCCGCGGACAACGCGGCCAGGATAGCCTTTCGCTTGCCATCGGCGCGCCCGGCGCCATTTCGGGCAAAAGTCTCGCTCGACATGCCCGCTGGACCTGGAAGCCACTATCGCTATCAGCGCCGAGCCGAAAAGGCGGGCCAAATTGCCGGACTCCGCCGTCAGGCAAGCCACTGAGAAGGACGCTGATCTTCGTCCGGCCCGGCCAAGGCGCGCTGAAAAGCAGCTTATCACAGCCTCGACCAGGATGTCCCGCAGAAAGGGCGGTGCGAGGCTGGGTTGAGCTTGAGGGCTTTGATCCCGAGCAGGTTCCAATGCTCAACGTCGAGACCCGTCTTGAGAAGCTCGGCAGACCGGGACGCCTGTTTATTCCGAGGTCATGACAATGCCGCCGAAGCATAAGTCGCGGAGCGTTGCACATTTTCAGCCCGCACAGCCATTGGAGGTAGTAAGCTGGTCGATCAGAATGACTGAAACATATTTCGCGTTTACTTCGATACGATGAGCGGGGGCGAGAAGTGTTCGAGGTCTATCACAATGGCAAGCGGGAATTGCCCGTTCTAAGCACAGGAGCTACGACACCCGAAGCTTACTCTGCAAACAACTGGCGCAAGAGCAGAAGCGGAATCCGCAAAATAAGCGACGAAATTAGGCCAAGCGTCCAGAACGGTATTTCGTTCGTAGCCTAGAGGTCACCAACAAGGAACGATTTAGTTTGAGCGCATCGGCCAGCGGAGGTGCTCCACGAGCAATTCTGCAGCGTCGCCAGGACTACGCCGTCGTTGCAGCCGTACCCGGCGTTCCATATCCGGAAACGTCTGGCCATCAGTTGCCGACCCACGCGTTCGCGGTTCGATCTCCCCTGAGTCCTCACCCGCTCTCCCTGTGGCAGTGGCGGACACCAGCGAAGCTAAAGCTTATGGTAAGTAACGTGCGCCGTCGCAAACGGGATGCCAGCACGGCCAGCACGGCCGCGGACTATGCAAGCTCGTTCATCGATTCCATAAAACCAATCGTCGAAATTCAACTTGAGCGATTTGCCGTCCCCTTGCGGTGTATCGCGCGTGTATTTCCAATGGAATGCGCAACCAGCTTGCTCCCCAATGGCTTCACCTTCCAGTCGGTTTTCCAAGCCGGTGTACTTGCCTTCCTCACCCTTTCGGAACGTCCAATGCAGAGTATCACTATGACCATCGTCAAATGTGTATGACTCGACGAACAGCACTGTATCCGTGTCCGCATCTAGTTCGCCGTGACCAGCAATCGTTGCGCGCTTCAGTAGTCCACCAACTAGACTTTCGAGCACTGCCCAACCTTCTAGCCGCCCGATGAAAAAACGCTCGGGAAGAAACAGCGGCGTTGTTCCTCTAAAAGCATCGATCGCCATTGGTAAACCCTTCGAAATGCATCTAGTACACTAAATCTCCTTTCTCCGGCTGGTTCCTACTTGGCTCTCCGGCACATGCTCCGCTCGGAGCGGTCAACCATCCACAGCCCGCCCTTGCATTTATACGATCGGAGTTAATACCGCTCGGCAATCGGTTCACTGTTGATGCCGGGTTTATCGCAGGCGTCACCGGCATAGCCTTCTTTGGGCAAGACCGGCGTTGCGATGACCTCTTCTTGTCTTGAAACTTCGCGACTTCGGGCGGATACTTGGATCAAGTCCTTAGCCATCATCATTCCGAGGAAGACGATCATGGCGATCCAGATCGTGATGGACAGCACCGGTGACAGCCGTCACTTTTTCAATCCAGACGACGCACGAGAGCTCGCGAAGGGGGAGCGGCGGTTCTACGAACTGACCGATGCCGGCTTCACCGCGGCCGTCCGGACGGGTCCGGGTCAAGTTTCGCAAATGCGATCGTTTGACCCGAACGCGGAAGAAACCGTCTTCTTCCCTAGGCTGGTCGGCGGGTGATCGGCCCGCGTCATGTTGGGCTTCAGATAATCTCGCCGACATGAACGCCGGCGGGCGAGAGCCGTTCGGGCTCTCTTCATCAGACACGGCGCCGAGAGAACTCCGGAGGGCCGCTCGCTGCAGCTCTTGCGGACGTGGCTATCGCCGGCCCAGCGTGCACAGTTCGCGGGAAAGGGCTATTTCGAGGTCATCGGTGGCGACACTGGCAGGCAATATCGGATCTACGCGGGCGCGTCGACGAACGTCTGCGAGATCGACGAAAAGGGCCGCCCTACGCGCGGCCTGTGTTTCATGCCGCGTGGTAATCTGCCGGTCGGAGATATTATGCTTTCCCAAAAGATCGCGCTGGATGCTGCGAGAATCGCGCGCTGGAGGTAGCCAGAAGGTTCGCACCGACCGGTTTCATGTTTCGACTCCTTGGTTGAGCCGCCACGGTCCTCGCTTGGGCATCGGCGAAAGTTGTGCCGTATCGGAGATTCAGGGCGTGCCTAATGGATCGGGACACCTGTCTGCAAGGCCCGCACGAAGCCAGCAACTAAGCTGAAAATTCGAGGCTACGTCGCTGTCAGTGTAGATTTTTAGACTGCCGTCTCCTTCGACGGAGCATGAGATGCCGTTGCAGACGACGTCAGTTGGCTCGAACAGGATTTCGCCCGAACGCCGAACTGGCCGAGGCATGAGACGCAGTTCGAATTCTGCGTTTCGGCGGTGCGTACACCGACGGCTCCTCCCCCGTTCGCTCGACCGAAGGATCAGCCCCTCCCATTGGCGAAGCCAAACCAGGCGAATGGGAGTGCCAGGACACAGAGCGCCGCCATAGGAAAGAACGCCGCCCCGGCATAGGAAGCATACAGTTCGCCGGACAAGAAGGTTAGTACTGCCGTTAGCAACCCCGAGCCAAACGCATAGAGAGATTGAGCAGTTGCGGCGACGCTTGCTGCGACCAGCGTCCCCATCATTCGCATGCAAGCGAGATGAAGCAGAGCGAACGTTAGTCCGTGCAACGGCTGTATCAGCGAGAGCAGCAACACTGAGGTGGTCACGCCTGCTACGGACCAGCGGACGATTCCGGCCGCAGCTGCCAAGATAGCCGCGCCACGTACGCCAAACCTATCCAGGAGCGCTGGACCGGCCAGCATGAACACCAACACTTCAGCAAGCACCGATTCCGACCACAAGAAGCTAATTGCCGAGGTGCTGATGTCCGCATCGCTCCACCTGATCACTGCAAATGCATCGTGCACGGCATGACTGCCATAGATCAAAGCCGATGCGATGATCATGATGCGAAACTGCGATACGCTGATCAGGGCTTTCATCTCTGACACAACAAAGGATGGCGACCTCTGCGATCGGGCTTGCCCAGGTAGCAGTGCAGTGGCGCCAGCGGCGGCGACCAGGAAGGCGGCGTTCATCCAGATAACCGGAGTGAGATCGGGCGGGCTTACGAGTTGTCCGGCGATCAGTGTTCCCAGAACGAAAGCCGCGGAGGCAGCCCCCCGTATCCACCCATACTCGAATGGCCTTCCCGCCAACCGAGGTCTCACTGTATTGACCGATAAAGCATCAGCGATCGAGGTGGTGGGGGCGAGAGCGGCAGCCTGAACCAACGCGACAAGAAGCAAGAACCAGAATTTATCGGCCCAAAGCAATGCGACGGCTGCTGCGGCCGCCACGGCAGCACAGCCCGCCAGCACGAGGCGCAATGACCCGAGCCGATCTGCCAGCATAGCAACTAACGGTCCAAAAACGAGCCGCGTCAGCATTGCGGCAGCCAGGATCAGACCGATCTGGTGAGACGCCAGAGCTCGCGTTTCGAAAAATTTTGGCCAGAACGGAGATGCGGCGCCGAACGCCGCGTAGAGGGCGACGTAGAGGACTATATAGGCGATTGGTGCGGGAATGCGCACAGGGTCCTATCGGTTGCTTTATAGCCTGCATGCGTGCGAACGCTGGTGCCAAGGCGCAAGTCAGATCGGAGGACTGGCTCCCAAAGCGAAGTTGGCCCGCACAGACCACTCGGATCAACTCGGATCCGCACGCCGTGCTCGCGAACTGTCGCCTCCGTCTCTGTTGTGCCAGCACTCCCCCGAACGAGTACTGTAGGTCAGTCATGCCGACCAACCCCTACTTCGCTCAGAACGAAAGGACCTAGCATGAGACCCTGATCAGAGGGACTTCGAGCGATGCCATCCCGCCGACACGCGGGACGATTCTCAAGCGCTTGAAACTCCCGTCCATTCCGGCCATTAATTCCGCGGTCTTTGCCTACCAGCTTGGCGTTTATACTCCTGTTGCGTTGGAGTTTCCGGTGCCGGCCTCCCGCCCCTACAGGAAGGGCTATCTGAAGCTGTCCTTCGTCTCATGTCCGATTGCACTCTATCCCGCAATCTCGGCGGCCGAGCGTATCTCGTTTCGGCAGGTCAACCGCCGAACGGGCCATCGCCTCAAACACAGACTGATCGATTCAGTCACAGGCCAAACCGTTGATGCAACAGACAAGGCGCCGGGGTATGAGGTCGGTGAGAAGGAGTTTCTGCTGGTCGAGGATCGAGACCTTGAGCGGGCCAGACGCATGCGCTCGGCGCCTGGTGAGGAGGAGCTTACCGCGCCACGCCACCGTAAAAGCCCGCCAACCGCTCCCGCCGCCTTGGCGACCAGGCCGACGAAAGCGCCTGCGACTATGAGGATGAAGACGGGGAACAGGAGGAAACTGTCCTTCGCCCGCGGCCGCAGAATACGCGCACGATCCAGATCGAACGCTTCATTCCCGCAGGGCAGATCGATGCGCAATATTTTGAGAAGCCGTACTACATCGTGCCGCGGGAGGAGATCAGTCAAGAATCGTTTGCGGTGATTCGAGACGCAATGAGCCGGGAGGCGTTGTCGGGCTTGCGCGCGTGGTGCCGTCCTCGCGCGAGCGGCCAGTTCTCCTCGAACCGGCAGGTCGCGGCCTTCTCGGCGTGACGCTGCGCTTCGCGCAGGACATCCGAAATGAGGCGGACTATTTCAGCGAAATTCCGGAAATGAAGCTGCCGTCCGAAATGATGAAGCTCGCGCAGCACATCATCGTCGCAACTCTCTATTCGCGAGTCGGCGTTGCTTTGCCGGAACGCAATCAAAAAAAGAGATGATGAAAAATACAGCTTTACGCGAGTACAACAGGACAGGCCAACTCGGACTAGGCTTGCCATACCAGCCATGACCACGCCGGCCATCTGTAGAATGTCCGTGTTCAGAATTATGCCAAAGCGATTGACAAACGGTTACGAGGTTGCGAGCAGCCGCTATTGTAGCATGCAAGTTGCGTCGAGAACGCTATCGAAATTCGGCGAACAATGGCTGCGCAATACGCCGGGCATCGGCTGCAACTTGGCCAAGTAGCGCTCGACGTCGAACTAAATCATCCCCTTCTTCGTGGCCCGCAAGCTACGAACGTAATACCCTTGTCGCTGAACCGTTGACCTAATCTCGTCGCTTACTTTGAGAATTCTTTTTTCTGCTCTTGCGCCACTTATTTGCAGAGTAAGCCCCGGGTATCGCGGAGCCTGTGCTTAGAACGAGCAAGTCACGCTTCCCATTGCGATAGACATCAAACATTTTTCGCCCCCGCTAATGCCTGTCGAAGTAAACACCAAATATGCTTCGATCACTCTGATCGAGCAGCTTACTACCTCGAACGTCTGCGCGGGTTGCAAATGTGCAACGCTCCGCGACTTCAGCTAGCGCCAAGCCTGCGAACACGGGAAGCTCATGAAATCGGACAATAGCTGTCCACAGACCTTTCACTGGAACAGGTGGACAAGGCTCTGCGCATTTCGGATACCGCTCTGTGCTATGCGCCGGAACAACGGGCATGGATGGCGATTCCTTCCGCGTCAAAGGAGTTCGTGATGTTGATGTTCCGGGAGCGGCGCCTTGCTTATCGCACGATCGAGGGCTGGGCTCGGTCGGTGTTGTTGGAAGTTGGCGCCATTCGCGAGTGCGAGGAGCATGGTTGGATGCAGGACCGCACGGATCCGCATGCTCATCATCGCGCGATCGAGATTGCTCGAGAGATGCCGCCGCCCGGGGTCTCGCCAGAGGCGGCCGCCATCGCGGTAGCGGAAGTTCTGGACGGGATCGGCGATACTTGTCCCGAGTGCTGCCGGAAGAGAGGCACTGACGACGGTCTCTTTGGTTCGGATTCCGCCTGAACGCAGGTCTGGCCGAGTCCCGCTGAAATGACATTATCGCAAGATTGGCCTGACGTGCTAGACGAAGTCCGTCCGTCTTGCCTTCAGAAACTGTCTACGCCCAGAGATCTTCCAGCAGTGCCTTGCTTTCCTTCAAGTCGCGAACGTCGAAGCCTTCGTTGAACCAACCGTAGATCGGCGCGAGAAGACCGCGTGCT
The DNA here is from genome assembly GCF_004114935.1 of Bradyrhizobium zhanjiangense. NCBI lineage: Bacteria > Pseudomonadati > Pseudomonadota > Alphaproteobacteria > Hyphomicrobiales > Nitrobacteraceae > Bradyrhizobium > Bradyrhizobium zhanjiangense. The sequence continues at coordinate 4,132,449 of NZ_CP022221.1, read as the reverse complement.
TCGTCAACCTTATCCTGATCACGCCAGAGCCGGGCGAGACTGACGGCAGACCGAAGTTCCCAGAGTTTCGCCTCCTGCTGACGAGCAATCGCAATGGCGTGGTGAAACTCGATCTCCGCCTCGGCCGCGGCGCCCGGCCGAGCCATTAGCATCAACTCGCCTCGTCGCCGATGCAGCTCGGCCTCGAACCATCGCACCCCCAATTTCTCGGTTAATGCCAAGGCATCGGATAGTTGGCCGAGCCCGGCTTCAAATCGTGCCGCCCTTGCCTCGGCTGCCGCGAGCTGCGCGAGGTAGAACGGAAGGGTCCATGCTGCGCCCGACGCCTGGAATCCCTCGATACCGCGCCGCAGTAGGTCCACCCCGGCTTCGGCGTCGCCGGCTTCGGCCAGCGTCCAGCCGCGATATGCCGTCCCCATCGCGAGAAAGAAGGCAAAGCTCTGCTCGGTGGTGAGCGCAACTAGCTCCTCCGCCCGTCGCCTAACCATATCCGCATCATCGAGCACGAAATGCAATCGGCAGGCAACGCTCAGCGCGAATGCGAGGCTGATTGGGTGTGATGAATCGCGCGCCTCTGACAGAGCGTCACTGCTCTGCACGCGCGCCTGATCGGCGAAGCCAAGTAGGCCACACGTCAGCGACAGGAACGAAAGCATCGCTACGCGGGCGTTTTCTGCGAACAGAGCCGTCAGAAAGCGCTGCTGCTCCGGATCGTAGAGGGCGAGCCCCCGCTCAAGATGGGTACGCGCCAAGGCCAATTGTCCGCGATGAAGCCAGCTGTCGCCGACTGCCCGATGACCGGCGACAAGAATGGCCGCGTCGTTTTGTCGTCCTGCCAAATCGAGCAGGTCCTCGGCGATGCGATGCGATCGGTCCGTTTCACCGCGCACGTGATAATGCACGAACTCGCCCCAGAGCGCCTTGAGCAGGTTCGGCGTGTCGTTCAGTGACTCGCAGAGGCAGCGCGCCCGGGCGTAGGCCCTGCCGGTCTCTTCGGCCGCATGGCCCTTTGCGGCGATCAATGCGCCGCCGAGCGCGAGTTGAAGGTCCGTTTCGGTACCCTGGCGTTCGGGGGTATCCGGCAGATGGGATAGCAGATCGAGCGCCTTTCGCATCTGCACGATTGCTTCCGTCATTGCCGATCGAGCCTTGGAACGCTCACCAGCCTTCTGCCAATAGGAAACCGCCTTTTCGATCAGACCCGCATGCCCGCAATGGTGGGCGAGAATCTCCGGTTGCTCTTGGATGCCCCGAGCGAGCCTCTCCTCAAGCGTGCCAGCGATCCGCGCGTGCAACTCGCGGCGTTGGCCGCGCAACAGTGTGCCGTATGCCGCGTCTTGGACCAGTGCGTGTTTGAACAAGAAATTGGCGTCGGGCGGTTCGCCACGCCCAAACATGAGCCCGCTGTTGATCAGCCGATCGATCGCCGCTTGCAGCTCGTTGTCACACCGCTGTACGATCGCGGCAAGCAGATCGTAGGAGAACTCGCGGCCAATGGCCGCGCCGACTTGCGCCACCTCCTTAGCTATCGGACCGATACGGTCGAGCCGCGCCATCAACGAAGCATGCAATGTGGCCGGCACAGCAAGTCCGGGCAGGGGCGCGAAAGAGATGGCTCGCGCAGCCCCCTCGGGGCTCGTTTCGAGCACCGCTTTGGTCAACTCCTCGACGAACAGCGGCACGCCATCCGTTCGTTCAGCAATTTCATTGACGATTTCGGTCGGCAGCGTCCGGGTGCCAACCACGCTCCGGATCAGCGCAGCGCCCGCGTTCTGGTCAAGCCGGTTCAGCACGAGCAAGCTGACGTGCGGTTTTCCGGTCCATACCAACTGGAACTCGGGGCGGCAGGTGATCAGGACCAAAACCGGTAGGCTCGCTACTCGATCGACCGTTCGGTCCAGCAGCTCGCGCGAGCTCGGATCGATCCATTGCATGTCCTCGAACACGACCATGATTGGATGTCTTTGCGCGAGAGTTTCAAGCTGGCGAACCAGAGCGGCGAAGCTTCTCTCCTTCTTTTTTTGCGGCGTAACGATAACGGGCAGGTCCAGATCACCGTTCGGGATCGACAGCAGCTCGGCCAGGATCGCCACGTCCTCGTCGGATGGCAATGCGGGGGATAGTAGCACTCGGAGTTTGTCGAGTTTTGCCCTCGGTGTGTCCTCACGATCGAAACCAGCCGCTCGCTGGAGTTGTGCGGTGAAGGGATAGAGCGCGCTTTCCTGATGACGTGGCGAGCAGAAATAGCGCAAGCAGGTGTGCGGCTCGCGCTTGATACGCTCCTGGAGAGCCGCAACGAGGCGCGACTTGCCGATCCCCGCCTCGCCGACTAGCAATATTACTTGACCGGTACCCGCCCGCGCACGGCGCCAGCTCCGCTCCAGCCGCGCGAGTTCTTCCTCACGCCCAACCAGCGGGGCGAGGACTGAAGGGTGCAACGCCTCGAAGCGGCCTTCCGCTGTTCCCTCATGCAGCACCCGCCAGGCTTGCACTGGCGCGGCGAAGCCCTTCAGCGTGACCGCGCCGAGATCCTCGTAGTCGAAGAGCCCGCCGATGAGCCGCCGCGTGTCCTCAGCGATTACCACTCCATCTGGCTCGGCGAGGGCCTGGAGTCGAGCGGCCAGATTCGGCGTCTCGCCAAGGACCGCCTGTGCCTCTGCAGCTTCGCTGCCGATAAGGTCACCTACGATGACGAGACCAGTCGCGAGCCCAAGGCGAACCCGCAGCTCGAACTCAGGTGGGGCTCCCGACGCGTGCCTGGGCGCGGCGATCTCAAGCGCAGCGCGCACGGCGCGTTCGGCATCGTCCTCATGCGCTGAAGGATGGCCGAACAGGATGAGCATGCCATCGCCGATGTAGCGGCTGATGGTGCCACCGTATTTGCGGACGACTGCCGCTACGCTATCGCGGTACTCGGCGATTATGTCTCGTAGATCTTCTGGATCGAGCTTTGTCGCAAGTGCCGTCGAGTCGACGAGGTCGCAAAACATCACTGTGAGCTGGCGACGCTCCGCGGAAGAACTTGGTGCGGGTGACAAGCTCAAGCGCTCCGCGACCCGTGCCACGATGGACGTCGGTGCGCCCGCCCCTGCTGCTACTCGCAGCGTGAGTGCTGCGCCACAGTCGCCACAGAAGTTCTTGCCTGGCGGATTGTCTGCCCCGCACGCCGAGCAGCGAAGGAATAGCGGCGCGCCGCAGTCGCCGCAGACCTTCTTTCCCTCTGGGTTGATTCTGCCGCAACTCGGGCAATCCATGCCGCACCCGATCGAATTGCTGACCTACATGAGTGCACGTCGGTCTAGGGACGAATCTTCAGAGCGCGCTCTCTGAAGATTCTCTCGTCAGCTGCCTACCAAGCGCCAAGGATGATCAAGCTCACGATGGTCAGGAAGTAGATACAGGCGATATTCGCAGGGAAAATGAGCCAGCCGGGTGTCATCGTTGCCTCCCGAGCGTTGTCTCTACAAGCTTAAGCCGGCAGGCTCGACAAGAATTATGAAGTGGCTAACACTCTGCAGCTCAAGCCTATTTTCAATCTAAGAAAGTTGAACATAGCCTGTCGCGACCCAAACGCGAAATGGGTGTTGATCAGCAAATGCCTGCACCTGTAGGCAGTCCACTAACTACCGCCTGCCGAGTCGATGAAAGGTCCTCTCGCGCGTCGCCGACCGACTACGAACAAAATCCAACTGCAGCGCGGAACGACTTACTACTAGCTGCAATGCAGACCGAGATGTCGCGCTGAGGCCGTCGCTCCACGTCTTGGCCGCCAGCCAGTCGCGCATCGGTTGGAAGAGCGCTCAAAGCGCGGGCACAAGGCTGAGCGTGCCGGGCGTCGCCTCACCCCAATCTGTTAGCCACCAGACCGCATCAGAAACGGATCCATTGACAGAGCTAATCGGTCCGCAACTTGCGTCGCGGCCGGCGTGGACTGCTGTTCGGTAGGCAGCGAGCCGAGAGAATTGACGGCCAGCCCGGTCCCAACGGCAAGAACAGCTATCACAATCGCAGAGAAATATTCGATCCTCATGGCGATGATCCTCCATCGCTATGACAAGACAATTGTGTTCGCTGAAAATTAGTTCCGTTGGCAGGTCGATGGTTGCGGGAAACGCCGACAAGCTTGGCCAGACTTGAGGGGTGCTCAGGCCGAAGGGCCATACGCGGGTCTCTCAGAACATTCCGATCGAGGCGAAAAGCGCAATCTCGATTAGGACAGTGAGACCCATGATGGCGACTGTAAGAATTGCTTCGCCCGGCGGTAAAGAGGTCATGGCGTGCCTCGCATATTGCGAAGCCCCGAAGCCCACTAGCGAACCTCCCGATGGCGGAAATGTTTCGGGTTCCAAGGGCGTTAAGCACAATGCCTAACGCATTTCGAGTTCCTTGATCGCCAAAGCCGCAATTTCGGCTGAGGCGAAAGCCTCCGTTTGGGCGATCCTGATGATCTTGCTTGCAACCTTTTCCGTGAGCGGATCGTCGCGATCCTTAACGCAAAGCGTATGGAGCGCCTGCTCGTAAGCTGCCGTGATGCGGCTGACCATTTCGGGCTTCAAGTCGGCGGTTTGTAATCGCAGGTAGGTAGACATTTCTTGCCTCCTAAGCCCACGCGGGAGAGCATGATAGCACGAGGAACCGATTGGCTATCGGAGAACTTCGGACGCTTGGAGCAGCGGTATTAGTGCAAAGCCGGGATCAAGGTAGCATGTCGCGCGTTACCAGGGCGGCGGCAGGATACCCGTGCATGGCAAGGAGGCTGTGCACATCAAGCCAACAGTGGCAGCCATGGCGGCCCCCCTCCGACCGCGTCCGTGGTCCATCCCCCCAGTTTAGATCATCCGGAGCATCGCCGGCGATCTGCAACGAGACTGGTGAGCAACTTCGCGGCACCGTCACGGACGATCTCACCCCACTACCATTGCAACCCACTACCATTGCAACTGCAAAATATGGTGGAGCGGCTGACCGAATTGGACGGCAGTGCACCGTCGGCCGCGCATCGCCAGGACGATACGTCACCCCGACCACACTGGAATTTTGTGTCTGCGCTTTGGCAGGTCTTACGACGCGGCCTTTAGGGCGTGACCGCCCTCTTTGAGGATATTTCACCCGCACATTTTCCGACTTTGCTCGCGCGGGACGCCGCTGACGCCCTCGAAAAATAAGCAAAAGGGAAGACCAAGACTAGCCGCCTCCGGTGGCATTTTCCTTGTAACTGAGCGCTCTAGCTCAGTGTGCCCATTCGGGGCTAGAACGCCCCGCGAGGTCCGCGTCGCCCTCCTTACCGGACGTGTTCGCCCAGGCCAACTCGCGCCATCGCGGCGAACTACTCAATCACGATGAAGCTTACAATTGAGATTCTAAAAGTGTAACGCAGGCGATCAGCGTCGCCTTGCTGAGGGTCATGACGACGAGAGCTTGTTCGCTGCGAGCTTGCAGATTGTCATCGTCCATTGATCCCACCGCCAAGAACACGCATCGGTTTCCATCTATAGGGAAAGACCGCCTTACTGTTTCGGCTCTCGAACTCAGAAATGTCAACCGACCGTCCATTGAGGGGCATGAGCGCCGGCTGGGACTGACTGCGCTGGACGCGCCGAATAGGCCCCCTCCGTTGCGCCTGCTTGAGGTTTCGTGCAGGTCTCAAGGGTTGTGCGGTGCTCAGCTTGTCACGGCACACAATACAACTTCCAGCATTGCTGCTGCCAGCATTGCTGCTGCCAATTCCGGATGGCTTGTTCATCAAATTCCTCCGCAGAGACATCCTAAGAAATCTTGAGGAATGGGTGTGGGACGCGGTCACCATGCTGCGCTCGGCCGAACTGCTCGGCGCGCACCGCAACGAACTGATCGACCTCGACGGCGAGCAGCCGCGCCTCGACGTGCCACTCAAGCGGGTGAAGAAACGGCGAGTGATCCAACAGCCGCTGCCGAGCCTCGCGGTGGAGATCATCTGCGAGGCCTTGAAGGGCAATAACAAGGATTTCGTATTCGCCAGCCCGCTCGACAACAAGCCGATGCACCGCAAAGCGATGGCTGACGCGCTGCGTGGCGACAAGCGCAAGGGCAAGGTGAGAACGCCCGGCATCTGCCAGTTGCTCGGCCTGCGGTCGTTCACGCCACACGATCTGCGGCGGACAGCGGCGAGTTGAGCGCGTCGGATCGGTCAGCCGATGGCGAAGATTGCGCTTTGCTTGGACCATCTCGTGACGACGGAGGACGGCATCAAGCTGCCACCCGTGACCGGCAAGCACTACGTCCACGCCGAGGATCGCGAGGTGAAAGAGAAGCGGGAAGTCCTGGACGCGTGGGCCGCAGAACTGCGGCGGATCATCGGCGAGCCTCCTGTGAAGGCCGTTGATCCGAAGCTGCTGCTCGCGGCCTGATCGCTCCGGAGCCCGATCCGATCTTTTGGCTCGGGCTTTTTCTACGAAACACGTTGAAACCGGTGTGCCTATCGAGCGCGTGAAGAAACGATCTGCGCCTTTAGTGAGCGCTTATCGTCAATCCATTTGAACGCGCGGCTTAAAGCTTCTGCTTGCCCTCTTGGCCCACTTTGGTGATCCCAAAAATGGGTTGTCGCTTTGTGCTAACGGTTCTTTGCTCAGCACTCAGAACTTGCCTGCGAAGCTGCTCAAGCTCAGCGCGCTGAGCAACGAGCACCTCAAGGCGTTGGTACAGAACAGTCGTACGGCTGTCCGCCTGACCGCGATCACCCATTGCACGCCCATAACTGCTTTATGAGATGGCCGCCGTTGGACGCTAGAGATCGCACAACGTGGCAAACGCTCCGAGGCCCGGCAGCAAGGGTCGAAGTAGCGATGCCAACGCGCTGAATTGGCCGCTTGTTCCTGGCGGAAGCATGGGGCGTGAAGGGCTCGGACGCAGTCAAGTCATGCTGATCGCCGCGAGCACCATGCAAACGAAGTATATACCCGCCATGCTGAAAGCGACGATCCGGGCCGTGCTCCTACCGTCCATGGTCTCTATCCACATGGAATCCACATGGGCTGGCCCCGACACCAAGGGCAATGGGGGAAGCTGGATCGGAGCCAGTCTTGCCGTCCATTGTTCAAAATGGACGGAAAGCCAACAAACTTGCCGGTAGCCGCGTTCCAATGTAGGGCGCGATCCCGCATGTCGCGGTCAGCGGGATCGGCTTGACCAGCGGTGCGCGTCGGTCCTTCTTGCACTGCCAGCGTTTCAGTGCCGCATTGAGCTTCAAATCGGCCTCTGGCCGCCAACATAAGGCGTGGAGTAGCAAGCTCGCGCGCTTTCATGCGGCGTGCACCATGGTGTTGCCCCGGATCAATTCCGCCTTCGCTCCGGACGGAACTAGTCGCAGCGGCGCTCCCTGCGTGTAACCATGCGGCCATCCCGTTCGACCGTGACGGTCTCTGTGCGGCAGCGCTGTCTTGGGCCGACCGTAACGCCTCCCGGACCGACGCCAACTGTCGTGTCGCGGTCGTAGCGGTCGCGGTCCCTGTAGTTACGGTCCCTGTAGTAGCGGTCCTCGCGATCCCGGCCAATCTGAACATCAACGCCTTGGGCCATCTTGACGCCTTGGGCGTTGGCCGGAATGGCGAGCGGGATAGTTGTCAGTGCCGCTGCGGTCGCGGCCAAAACAAGAGCGATCTTCAACATGTGCGAGTGCTCCCTTGGGGGTGAACCGGTGTAACGGGAGTGAACTCCGACCGTTCCTGCCGTAGGTGGCGGCTTCTTCCTTGCGGTCCCAAATCTGCCCTCATCGAGCGGTTGGCGATCGTCGGCGGCCCATTACTACCGCTTTTAGCGTCCCCGAAGGACACGGGCCCGATGTCTAGCGGCTTGCTGTTTGTTCTCATTTCGTTCGCGGCGCGTAGACCGCCCCGTATCATTTTCTCTTACTTGCCGAAGCCTTCCGAGTGGTGTCGATTACGATGATTTCTGAAGCGCGTTCGCCATTTTTAACACGTTCATCTCGAATGCGGTTGACCTCATTCAGCTTATTGCCAAGATCACCGTAGTCGATGATCACAAACACACCAAATTCGGTTTGTGAGGCGGCCTTATGGAATTCCAATTGCTTCTCGTAGCCGTGAACGACCGTGCCGCCTGATCGTTTCATCTCGACAAACACGCGGGCCTGATAGCCACTTGAGAATTTGAAATCTATCGGCCCTCCCCCATGTTTGCCTCGGGCGAGATATCTAAATCGTTTGCTTTGCAGAATGCATCAGCGATCTACTCCACGAACACTTCTTGGAGGTTCGCATGTCACACGTTGGTACCAACTTCATTCTTGACCAATACTGGCAAGCTGTGGATGAGATCGTCGCACATTGCGACGGTGATCTGTGGAGCGCTCTTTATCCAATCCGACGGCGGTGATTTGGAGCAGGAATTGAAGGCGCATGAAGCGGCGGTGATCGGTCCATTCGACGAAGCGACGAGGCGAACGACCAGATTGCGAATGGTGGCTTCGACGCAGTGGTCAATATCGATTTGCGTGGAGATCGAGCGTTCTCCCTCGCCGACGAACTGGTGCGCCGTCGCATCCGTTTGTCTTTGCGACCGGCTACGGTCCCGAGGTGTTGCCGATCTTCGTGCCGTGCGGTAGTTAGAAAAACCCGTCACGCGCGCGTGATCGCAGCGGCTGGCGAAAATCCGGCTTCACTGGGACCTTTATATCGACCAGCTGCAGCTGACGATCGGCGCGAAGCAGCATCCGTCTCGCTACCCGCAAAACGCCGACCATGTGGTCTTGCAAGTCCCCGACGCAACCTCTGTGTGTGGACAACGTTTTGACCAGGCTCGCCTCAGGCGCGGTTAGATATTGGAAGCGGGACTTGATGCCGGTTCCGAAGATTTCGAGGGATTCCTCGAAAGCATACGGTTTGCATTCGCCAGAACCTTCGATGGGGGGCCTTCCGCACACACCCGGCCATTTTCGATAGAAACCACGTGGTCTGCATCGAGCACGGACTCGATGCGATGCGTAATGAGCAATAAGGTTCGGCCCTTCAACTGCTGCTGGATCGCACGTCGAACGTTTTCCTCCAGGGTTCGATCGAGCGCGCTCATCGCTTCGTCGAGGATGAGAAACTTTGGATTGCGCACAATCGCACGTGCAAGACCAAGTCGCTGACGCTGACCGCCCGAGAAGCGCAGGCCATGCTGTCCTATCCAGGTGTCGTATTTGTGAGGTAAGGCCTCGACGACCTCTGAAATGCCCGCGACCCGCAGCGCCTGCCGAACCTCTTCCTCGGAGGCGTCGTTTTTAGCCATCCGCACGTTTTCGATCACCGTGCCTTCGACCAGGTCGACATCCTGGCCCGCAATCGCGAGCATGTCGAGCCAATCGGTTCGACGAACGTCTTCGATGGATCGCCCATCAACCCGTATGACACCCTCGTTGGCCGAATAGAGTCGCAACAATAGATTTACGATCGTGGTCTTGCCCGCTCCACTGGCTCCAATGAGCGCAGTGATCTTCCCCGCAGGAATGTCAAACGAAACATCCAAAAGCGCGGGCTCGGTACCGGCATCATAGCGGAACGTCACGTTGCGAAATGAAATGCCGTTCTCCAGTTTAGCCACGGCCACGTGCCCGGCCTTCGGGTACTCCTTGTCATCTGTCGACAGCATGTGTCTGATGGACCGCAGCTGCGGCTCGATCTGCGCCATATACAGCAGGTTCCCTTCCAGATCTCGCATATGCGGCTGCAATCGATAGAGCAACGCGACCGCGGTCAGGCTCGTCGCGAAGCCGATTCCCCACAAACCAGCGAACGCGATGACGAGAAACAGCACGGCAAGATAGCCCACCTCCGTCAGGGGCGAGACCAGAGCGGACAGACGCGCAAGCCGCAGCGCGACCTGCCGTGCCTGCGTCGACGCGTGCTCGAAGCGCTTCTGGTGAACCTCCTCCTGGCCATATGCGCGGATCGTGCGCATACCCTGGAGTGTCATCAGCATATGCTCACCCAGTTTTTGATGAACCAGCTTGACGCCGGCACCCAACTGCTGAATCGGCAACGAAAGATGACGCAATCCAGCCGACACGAGCATTGAGGCCGCGACGGCGAGGACGGTTATCTTGATCGAGAGCGCCAACAGAAATGACGCGAAGAGAAAAACCGAACACGAACTCACGATAATGCGGGTAAGACTGGCGTATGCCCCGGAGATCACCCATGTCTCGGTTCCCAACACCTCCATGAGGTACGCTTCGTCATGGCGTTGGAAGAACGAATACGAAGTTGACAGATACTGCAGATGAACGCGGTTGCGCGCGACTTCATTGATCTTCTCCCCAACACGCGCACTGATTAATGTGTTGATGAAGGAAAGAGCACCACGAGCAACGATGAGAAAGAGCAGAACGACGGCAGTTTCTGTCGAGCTGTGAAACCAGTTCACCGCATACCGGAGCGCTTCGCCCAGGAGGCCGCTGGTCGACGTCGCTAGCTCCACCTGCCCCATAGCGAGATAGAAGAACAGGAGCACAAGGGTAATCCCGACCGTCTCCGCCAAAGATGAAGCCAAGCCCAGGACGATCAGCGCTGGCGTCACCCAACGGGGCAAAGGCGCAAGCTTGAGCAGCTTGAACAGTTCGACCAACGCCGCACGGCGAGCAGCTCTCGGTTTTCGTATGTTGTTCGCGTGCTCTGTCATAGCGATTGACTTGGATCGCCGATGGCAAACGACGAAGCCGGGGGTCGAACCGCCCTGCGACGTTGATGACGCCATTTCCACCGGATTTCCGAGACGGTATCCCGCGGCACATCGTGTACGGCGATCCTGAGCGCGAGCAAGGGATTCCGTCTGAACAGGAGTCCAAAGATTGAAGCGAAGTACCACAACTGACCGCCCGTCAGAGCTCTCCGAAGCAGCCAACGCGCATAGTTTCTGAAGCCTAGCTCAAGCAGCGTCGTGCGCTCAGGGTGCCGCGTCATGATCTCATCGGCGACCAGCATCCACGACCGAAACATCCGGGGCATGTTGCTTGACATGTTGTTCGGAAGGTAGCGATAGCCGATCTGGTACTCGGGCACGACCGCGAACTGGTACGCCTCCGCGACACGGCAATAGAACAGCAGATCTTCGCAGCCTTCTGCCCCCGATGCCCTGAGTCCGCTCTCGAAACCTTTTGCAACTATGAGGGCTTCCCGGCGGACCAGCGCCGAGCTGCCGTTGCCAATGAAATTTCCCTGACAGAGATAGTCCAGCACCTCGCCCGCATGAAAGACGGGATCGGACCTGGCACTTACGCGACTATCGGCATCGATCCAGTCATACCAGCTGTAGACAAGACCAGTCCGCTCTCCTCCGTCAAGCAAGGCTTGAAGCTGTTGCTCAATCTTGCAGGGCGTCCAGAGATCATCGGCATCAATGAACGCGACGAAGTCCGCGCGCGCCGCCTGCCAGCCCGCATTGCGGGCGGCCGCTACCCCTGCGTTATGCTGCTCTATGATGATTATTCGAGAATCCTCGGCCAAATGTCGCTGGACGACCGCAATCGTATTGTCGGTGGAGCCGTCGTCCACGACTATGATTTCCAGCTCCCGATGCGACTGGGATCTGACGCTGCGAAGCGTCTCGTCGATCGTTGCATCGGCGTTGTAGGCAGGAATAACCACACTGACGAGGAGCGCACCTGTGCTCATTGGTACTGCTCCAAGCAACGCGCGAATGTGTCCAGGCTAAAATCGCCTCTGACCTCAATCCGCGGCAGATCCAGCAAATTGTCCTTTAGCGTCGCGGCCCGTCCGACCGTGTTGAACAGGGTCTTGTAACCACATTCGGCGGCGAGAATTTCAAGCCGCTGATCGGTAGAGCCAAACGGGGCGGCAAGCGACGTTATCGATCGCCCAAGCCACTGTTCCAACTGGGCGCGAGATCGCGTCAATTCCTCGGCGAGAGCCTGGGTCGCAAGCTGCTCGCTCCGCGGGTGACTCGCCAAATGACTGCCAAAGGATACGCCCTCGGCCGCAAGCGCGGCTATCCTGGTCGGCGCAAGCAGCGAAGCGGGCTGTCCAAACGGCGCATCCCACTCCGCCCGCTTTCCCACCAAGTCGGTCGCGACGAACACCTCTGCCGATAAATCGTTTTCCTGGAGAATCGGCCATCCATGCTCGGCGAAATCCTCGTAACCATCGTCGAAAGTGATCAGCACCGGCCTGCCGACGAACGGATGATTGTTTGCCACGAACCAGGCGAGCTGATCCGAATTGATCGTGTGGTAGCCATTTCGGCGCAGCCACAGCATCTGTTGCCCGAACGCATTCGGAGACAAGCGGTACCGCGCCAGTTCGCCTGGTCCTCCTGCCGCAATTCGGTGGTACATCAGGACCGGAACGTGCGCGCGTCTTTCGGATTGCGCGACGTCAAACCTGCGCGCCACGGCCCCACCCCACACGATGCATCGCGCAACCTCGACCTCAATCGGCGCGTCGATAGCCGCGCATGTCACCTGTGTGTCAGGGGACGCTTCACCCGGAAGTAACCGCCTGAACCGATCGATACGGTACAGCTCCGTCTCGATCGATGTCTCCAGGGCGAGTCCGGGTACGCCCCGGAGAATTCGCGTGATCGTCTCCGCCCCATACGGACTCTCCCAGTCGAGCCCCGTTCGCGACATGTTGTCCTTCAACACAAAGGCATGGGCCGCCACAAGGTGACCGCCAGGACGCAGCGCCTGCACCAGTCGCGTCGCGACCGACTCTAGTTCGGCCTCATCATTAAGGTAGTAAAGGACCTCGGAGCAGACGATCAGATCGATGTCCTGCGGGAGCGGATCGGCGGACAAATCCAGTTGAGAGAATTCGATATTCTGATGCCCATTGCATCGGACTCGAGCACGATCGAGCGCCTTGGTCGAAATATCGGCGGCCCTGAGGCGCTTGACCCTGGGTGCCAATTGCCGCGTGAAATGTCCCTCCGCACACGCAAGCTCAAGCGCGTGATCCACTGGTTGGTCCGGAAGGAGCTCGAGCTGCCGGCTATACTTTTCCTGTTCATATGGCGAACCGTAGTTCCAGGGATCCTCTTGCTCGAAGAAGCCCTCCCAAAATTGCTGGCGTGCGGTGTCTCGAGGCTTTTCGGCACATCGCTTCCGTCTGCTGGAATCGGGGATACCTGAAATGGCCAGCGGCCGCGCCTCACGCGAGGCCCGCGTGGCCAACTCGCGCAAGCGCCCCCGGTGAGTATCTCGGCCGTCTCGCATCAAAGATCGAACCCGTTCGGTCCGCTTGTGGAGTGCGATTTTCGCCCGAACCAGCCTTCCGATCTGGTCTTTGACCTGCAAATGAACGAGGCCATGGCCGGCCAGCGCGATCCAGAAGCGGCTGTCGACAGTGCCGAGGGCACCAATATCGAGCAGCGTCAGGATGCGAGGCCCGTCACAGAGATAGACGTACAATCGATCAACAGTCCCGATCGGCCTAATGGTGCCGATACGGCGAAGGTCAACGCGCGTGCCGAACGTCAACGTGAGGACCCTGGGCGCCGAAAGGTCGTCATAGTCGAGCACTTTCCGCTCAAAGCGGTATTGGCACTTTCGCCCTGCCGCCGGGTCGTTCCATGCGCGACCGATCGCTGAAATGAGGTTGGTTACGCCCTCCCCGTATTGCGGCCACCGTTCCGCCAGCTTGGCGGGCACCGTTCTGGCCCCGACCGTCACGGCATCGAGCAGAACAGCGGCAATGAAGTCCGCCGTTGTCTCGGTCTTTGGGATGTCGCTGAGCGTTTCCAGCGATGGATCGCTGGCGTTCCTGCGGCCGCATTCAAATCCGGCACACCAGAGCGCGAAATACGCGTACGCCGCTGCCGCGCTACCGTATGCAGTTGAAGCTCCAGCCCGATGTGCGGGCGCCGGCTCGCTGACGCGATCATCGCTCGAAAATCCGCGCGCAATGACCACCCGCGCGTCGGTCAGCATCCGTTTGACGTCCTGTGTCAGAGAATGGTCGCTTGTCCGATAATAGCTCAATTTCTCATCGACATGGATCCACCTGCCGCCGCAGCGAGCGATCCGTTGCCATAGGTCCCAATCTTCGCACGTGCGGAGACTGGTCTCAAAGCCACCGACCTTTGCGACCGCGCTCTTTAGGACGAGCACGCCATGGATGAACGTGGCACACGTGCGGGCGAACCGTTCAAATGCGTTGTCCTGGATGGCCGGATCGCGGCGAACGGGAGTTTCACTGCCGTCAGGCATAACCCGGCAACAGTTGCAATAGGCGGCCACCGCCGCGGGATCGCGATCCAGCGCAGCATTCATCTGCGCAAGGAAGGATCGATCAATCCAATCGTCACTGTCCAGGAACAGTATTCGTTCGCCGCGCGCGCTTGCAATTCCCTTGTTGCGGGCACCGGAAGCGCCTGCTCCGCCAGACTGCAGAATCCGAAAGCGGGAATCCCGCGCCACATATTCAGCAACGATCGCGGCCGTGGCATCGATCGAACCGTCATCCACGACCAGCGCCTCCCAGTCGGCGGCGCTCTGCGCGAGCACGCTGTCAAGCGTTTCAGCAATGGTCCCTGCAGCATCGCGGGCGGCGATCACGACGGACGTACGCGGATCGGCTGTCATCTGCGAAACCTTCGACGATGATAGAACAGCAATCCGGCGAGATACCCCATCATCTCCTCTTTGAGGAAGCGGTCGCCAATGCTCCTTCCTTCTATTGCTTTCCGGAGCAACCGATAGAGATACCAACGCGGCTTGTGATAGTAGGCCAGACGCCGGTTCGCTGAGATTCCGGTTCTTTCATACTGCACCAAAAGTGCGGCCGCATGACCGCGCATGTAGTGATAGATCTGGCTGGCCAGGCCATCCATTGTCCTGCGGTGAAAGTGGAATGCGACTGACGCCGGAGTGTAACGACACGTGTAGCCGCCCGCGAGCAATCGATACCAATACTCCGAGTCGCCCGAGCAGCCGGCCTGACCGACGTCCAGGCGCTCATCAAAGAGCCCGACGGCCTGAAACACCTCGCGCCGGAACGCCATGCTCGCTCCGGCGCCGATGTCCCACGCGGGAAGGACCTGGCCGCGATGCGATCGGAAGGCTGCGCTGTCGTAATCCTGTTCGCGATAGCCTTTGCCAAATCCCCAATACGTCTCGAAATGCCGTTGCGCCTCGGTCGCGAGCTCGGCGGGAAGCACCAGCCCAGTCACCGCACCGATCTGGGGGGAGTCAAACGCACATGTCAGTTGCTCCAGCCAACGCGGGTGAAGCAGCACATCGTCGTCCGTATAGGCGACAATATCTCCGGTCGCCTGGAGCGCGCCGGCATTGCGCGCAATATCCAGACCGGGTCGCTCCTCGCGAATATAGGTTGCTGCCGCGGCCGACGCGACATCCCGCGTCCGCCGATCGCGCGATGCATTGTCCACCACAATGATTTCTCGGGGGGGATGGGTCTGCCGCGGCAACGACGACAAGCATTTTTTCAGCTCCTCCGGACGGTCGCGCGTGCAGATCACCACGCTCGCCGAGAGCCTCTCTTTCCTCGGGGTTCGCAGTTTGGCGTCGACCGTTGAGAGAAAGGCGTCGTTGATATGATCAATCCTGGCGTCCGTTATCTGGCCCTCATGCATCAGCACATGGCCGATCGGCTGGTCGGCGCGCCAGAACACCGTCATGCCCTCGTTCAACGTCGTTTCCGCAACATCGGACGCCGACCTCACGGAAACATGCGTCACGCCTCTTCCCAATCCAATTCCTGCGAATGGGGTCTCGATCATCGTCGTGCGAAATATGCCGGCGGGTTGCTATCGCTCCACCTGAGTGCAGTCTCAATAATGAAATCGATCTCGGATTGCCGCGGGCTCCAACCGAGCTCCCGCTTGGCTTTGGCAAAGGAGGCGACGAGCATGGGCGGGTCGCCCGAGCGGCGTGGGCCGCGCGGACGACCGGATCGGTTCCGGAGACACGCTTCACGGCCTTTATTAGTTCGAGCACACTCGTGCCAACCCCTGTACCGAGATTGAAGACATGAGTACCGCCTCGAGCCACCAGCATGTCACCTGCGAGAAGGTGCGCCTGCGCCAGGTCATTGACGTGGATATAGTCCCTGATTGCACTGCCATCCGGCGTCGGAAAGTCCGTTCCCAGAATGGTGAAAGGCCGATCGGGTCGGCGCGCTGCTTCGATCGCCAGCGGAATGGCATGCGTTTCCGGTTCGTGGCGCTCGCCGAGCTCGCCGTCAGGGTCACAGCCCGCCGCGTTGAAATAGCGCAGCGAAACCGACGACATCTCGTACGCGCGATCAAAGTCCTCCAGCATGCGCTCGATGATCATCTTGGACCACCCATAGGGATTAATCGGCGCCTGCGGATGTGTTTCGTCTATCGGGGTGTGCTTGGGAACTCCGTAACTGGCACACGTGCTGGAAAAGAGCACGCGCGAACAGCCGGCCGCTCGCATTGCCTCCAGGAGGGCAAGCGTTCCTCTCGTGTTATTATCGTAATAGATGGCGGGATCAGCCACGGACTCGCCGACATAAGCCAGCGCCGCAAAGTGCGCGACGAGATCCGGCTTGTAGGTGTCCAGCGCTGCGCGCACGCCGGCTGAATCGCGAATATCGCACTCGACCAACGGTCCCCAGCGCACCGCATCGCGCCAGCCCCGGGAAAGATTGTCGAGCGTCACGACGTTCCAACCCGCCGTCGCAAACGCCTTGCAGCAATGCGAGCCGACGTAGCCGGCACCGCCGGTGACCAGCACGGTCTTGTTCATCTCGCCGCACCCGCACCGCGCGCAATCATCAACGTCTCGAAAAACGCAATGGTCTTGTCCAGGCCATCTCGCAGAGGAACAGTTGGAGCCCATCTCAACGTATCTCGTGCCATCTTGATGTTAGGCTGGCGCTGCCTTGGGTCATCGATCGGAAGCGGCTTGAAGTTGATCTCGGATCTGGACCCTGTGAGTTCGATTACCAGCGCGGCCAGCTCCACCATCGTGATCTCGGCAGGGTTTCCGAGATTCATCGGACCGACAACGCCGTCGCTCGTATTCATAAGTCTGACGAGACCGTCAATCATGTCGTCAACGTAGCAAAATGAGCGCGTCTGCTTGCCATCGCCGTAAATCGTAATCGGCTGATTGGTGAGCGCCTGCACAATGAAGTTCGAAACGACGCGTCCGTCGTAGGGCCGCATTCGCGGACCATAGGTGTTGAAAATGCGAGCAACTTTTATCGAAAGGTTATGTTGGCGCCGATAGTCGAAAAACAGTGTTTCAGCGCAACGCTTCCCCTCGTCGTAGCACGAGCGCGGCCCGATTGGATTAACCCTGCCCCAATAGGTCTCATCCTGTGGATGAGTCTCAGGATCGCCGTAGACTTCCGAGGTCGATGCCTGGAGAATCTTTGCCCGTATTCTCTTCGCCAGTCCAAGCATGTTGATCGAGCCGTGCACGCTCGTCTTGGTCGTTTGAACGGGATCGTGCTGGTAGTAAATCGGACTGGCAGGGCACGCCAGATTGAATATCTCATCGACTTCCACATAGAGAGGAAACGTAATGTCGTGCCGGATGATTTCGAGCTGAGGTGAACCCAACAGCGCACCTAGGTTTTCTTTCGCGCCGGTGTAGAAATTATCGACGCACAGAACTTCGCTCCCCGCGCCAATCAGCTGTTCGCACAAGTGCGAACCCAGGAAGCCAGCGCCGCCCGTTACCAGAATCCGCTTCCTTCGCGCCAACAATGATTTAACTCCCAACGCAATACACGGTCTCCACAAATGCGGATTCAGTCACTCCCACACCTGCTTGACTTCCAACCAACGATCTATCGGTTGGCACTCTGCTGTCTGTAATAACGTACGTTATTCCGGTGTTCGGCCTGTCGTTACTTTCGAACGACGGCGGCCATCTCTAGACGCCGTAATATTAACCTTGTTGCCGACGATGGCCGTTTTGTGTCGAATGAGGGCCGCCCTCGCCTGCATCAGGGACATGACAAGTCACGCTTCAAGAGTTTGAACGGTGGCGCACCAGCACAACACACGTTGATCTTATAGCGGATTGAAGCGATAGGTTGAAACGAGGTGCGAGATAGAGCTGCGCCACGCACGGTGGGACGCCCGATTCCAACATCGACGGTGAAGATCACGGTAAATCCGGTGAACGACGCGCCGGTTGCGGCTGACGACAGTTTTACTACTGCAGAGGATACTCGTGTTCGCCAGCGGCAACGTGTTGGCCAACGACAGCGGCGTTGAGCTTGTTGATGGTGCGATGGTTTCCGGACCTTCAAGGGCAGGAAGCTTCATGCTGATGACGATGCTTCGTTCAGCAGTACGCCAGTAAACCTCAACGGCACCGACTCGTTGCCTGCAAAGCTAACGACGGGGTGGCAGATTCCGGCATTGCGACTGTCTCGATCGATACCGCCGCGGTCGATGGACGTGGCACAGGCAGATATCGGCGACTGCCTTTCTTGGCCACTTACGTTTAAAAGGCGGCAATCCGGCAGACATGCCGGTCGAGCAACCCACAGCATTCCAGCTTGTTGTCAACCTCCGTACCGCCAAGCGCTGCGCGTAACAATTCCGGAGCCGAGGTCGTGAATAGGTACCACCTGCATGACCGGCTGCGTCTTCTCAGGCGAGTTTCGAAGGGAGTCCATCGTACATGGAATCGTCTTTGCTTGGCAGCGCAGGGTTCAAGTATTCATGAGAAAGGTTTGAAAGCTCAAACAAACAAAGGTAGGCGTCTCACCGTCGGAGTTCGGATTTCTGGAAGACTCAAAGAACGCGAGTGAGCGGCTACGGGTTCAACGCCGTCCCAACCTCAACGTTAGTCGGTAAAACCAGACGCATGCAGGGAGGCGCACCTCTGCATGTCGGGACCATTCGACCCCGGGTCAGAATGTCCTCCACGGCAAGTAAGATCGCGCTCTTCATGGCGCCAATCTGTATGCCACCATCGAGCTCGCGGTCAATGCGATTGATCCGCCGAAGCCGCTCGGAACCGCGCCATCACAGTAGCCTCGCCCACGGTACGCAGATCCTGGCAGATGCCGGATCGCTACGAAGCGCCCCGCTAGGAAGGATAGAGATCCTAAACTTTCCAACCTGCTAAACGCCGACGTGTGATTTTGTCCAGATGCGCGCGGCGGTTTTAGCCAAGCCAAGGCGACGCAGAGGTGCTTGTGAGTTTCCGCGTAACGGCTGTTGTCAACCGAGAAAGCCGCGGCCAATGGGTGTTTGCGTTCTGACGAACGGTCGAAACGCCACGGGCATCAGAAAGGAACTCCCTCTCTGGGCTTCCATTAATTTAATTCCGGCGGAGGAGTTCGATGGCCAAGGTCCGGAAGTCGGCTGCACGCCCAGAGGGCGGCGGATGGAGTCTGGCGCCAGCCCTGGGACTTCTTGCGGTCGCGTTTCTGTTGGATCGCCTCGCCCCGCCCGAGAACGTAGCGCGGCCCGACAGAAGGGAAGCATTTCCTAAGAAGCAGGATGGCGATCGGGACGCTTTCCCGGCCGCCGTCGCGACGGAAGGCGATGACCGCGGGCGGCTCGCCGACGCGCCCTCCGAGATTCCGGCGCGCGGTTGGAAGGACATCCTGCTGCGGGTCTACGGCAACATCTCCGAGCACCGCGTCCTCGCGCTCGCCGCCGGCATGACCTACTATAGCCTGCTCGCGATCTTCCCGGCGCTGGCGGCCCTCGTCGCAATCTATGGGCTCTTCTCGGATCCGGGCAGCATCGCCAAGCACGTCGACCAGGTCTCCGGATTCCTTCCGGGCGGCGCCATCGACGTCGCCAGAGATCAGCTCACGCGCGTGGCCTCGAAGGGCAATCAGACGCTCGGTCTCACCTTCGCCATCGGCCTGGCGGTCTCGCTCTGGAGCGCGAACGCGGCCATGAAGTCGCTGTTCGACACGCTCAACATCGTTTACGGCGAGAAAGAGAAGCGAGGCTTCGTGAAGCTGAACGCGCTTTCCCTCTCCTTCACGCTCGCCGGCATCGCCTTCGTCCTGATCGCACTCGGCGCGGTGGTGGTCCTGCCGGTGGCGCTGAACTTCGTCGGACTGTCGAACGCCGCCGATCTTCTCGTTCGCATCGCCCGGTGGCCCGCGATGTTCGTCGCGGTCGCGCTGGCGCTCGCGCTCATCTATCGCTTCGGACCAAGCCGCGAAGCGCCACGCTGGCGCCGGATCACGTGGGGCAGCGCAATCGCGACCGTCTTGTGGCTCGGCGCATCGGCGCTGTTCTCCTGGTACGCCGCCAACTTCGGCAAGTTCAACGAGACCTACGGCTCGCTCGGCGCCGCGATCGGCTTCATGACTTGGCTGTGGATCTCCGCGATCGTGATCCTGCTCGGAGCCGAGCTCGATGCCGAGATGGAGCACCAGACCGCGCGCGACACGACGACGGGCAGCGAGAAACCTATGGGCGCACGTGGCGCCAGGATGGCCGATACGGTAGGCGCGGCCCGCAGCGCCTGATGATCCAGGCGGCGGCCCGTGGCCGTGTTTCGAAGGTCCGGATGCAAAATGGCCGCAGACTGACAGCCTGCGGCCCACCGGCAAAAATATGAGCACGGATGAAATACGCCAGCCCCGGTGCTGCGGGATAGATAGCCCGTCGGCGGCGCGTTTTGGATTCCGTGAGTCTACGGAGAGGGCGGCCTCAAGAGCGAGGTGCGAGACCGCAATCACATCGGACCGGGTTCCCGCGATCAACCTTGCTTCAGCGCGTCCTTGACCTCGCGCACAGGCCGGCTTTCGCCGGCCGGTATGACGCGGACCTTCACGCCGCCGCCGACCGGCGCGTGCGAGGCCACGTCATCGTCCCCGTCAGATCAGTCTCGGGCTTCCAGGCGAGCGTGAGATCCAGATCGCCTGGAAACACCAGCCATTGCGATCCGTCTTCGAGTTCGACGATGTGGCTTTCGGAATGGGACCGGATCTTCATCAGGCCGCATCCAGACTCCGCGGCGGGTCGTGCTGCACGAATGGGCGCCGCAGCCGGCCCGCCTCGTCACCGTGGCAGCTTGGACACCTGAACCGGACAACCGGCTGCGCGGATGACGTCCGCTGCAGGTTCGCGGCCATGGGCCAGGCGCCACAGCACGGGCAATCATCGCGACGGCTCCTTCAAGGCCAGCCCCTGTGATTCGAACGGCCTGGACATTTGCGGGTTCCCGCTCGGAGGCGGTCTCGAGGCGGTCCTCGTCGACCCGGCAGGTACATGCGTGAACCAACAATCGCTCTTGCCGTTGTGCCGCATCGGGACCGCTCTCGACCGCGTGCACCATGAGGACCGACCCACACCAGCATCTCGATTCAGCCGGCGCCTGGGACCGGACCTACCTCGAGTCGCTGATCCGCGAGGATTTCGAGCGATGCCATCCCGACGACACCCTGGCCGACCTCAAGCGGCGCGCGTCTTTTTCGAAGGAGGACAGAGGCCTGCTGCGGGATTGGATGGCGGTAGCGGCGGCTCGCGCTGCGGCCACATGCACGGCCGCCGACGATCCGCTGATCCGAGAAGGATCCTGTTGATCGATGCGATTTGAGTTAGCTACGTGCCCTTCATCCCTTTCATGTTCATCTCCTTCATTCCCTTCGGTCCTGGCGCCGACTTGATCGGAATCGTGCAGCCGGTCCTCGGCCTCGCGCTCAGTTCGGGCGCGGTGCTTCACATGCCAAATCCGCAGCGCGAGAAAGGCGCAGATCTACGACGGGAAGAGCACGACGTCCGCAGCGCTGCCGAAATGCGCGCTGCGATGCGGGAGCTCGGCACCGCGCCGATTACGTTGGCGGTGGTGCGCTCGAATATGAATTGGTGATTGCGAGGAGGCGGCACAGTATTCTTTGCGGGCGACGCGGCACGTCCAATAACGGAAAGCCGATCCGATCGCGACCGCGTCGGTGACGCCGCTGGTATCTTATCTCGATGACTTTGCGCGCGGGGCCGCTAGCTCGTATTCGACGAGCCGCCGCACGAGGCGCGCGTCCCCATTAGGAACCACGGCCGATCGTCCTACTTATTCCGACCGTGCTCGGGCCAGGCTGGAAGACCTACCCAAGGGATGATCAGATGCTCGGATTAGCAATTCTGTTCGCAGCGCTGGGATTGGGTTTCGCCATCGGCTATGGAACCCGAGGGATCATTACACAAAAACGCCGCGCCGAATATCTGGCCTACGCGCCCTACTTAGAACCCGTAGACGGCAGCCCAGATGCCAATCGCAGGGGGCGGCCGGTAACGACGGCCAGC
Source organism: Bradyrhizobium zhanjiangense (assembly GCF_004114935.1). NCBI lineage: Bacteria > Pseudomonadati > Pseudomonadota > Alphaproteobacteria > Hyphomicrobiales > Nitrobacteraceae > Bradyrhizobium > Bradyrhizobium zhanjiangense. Next base: position 4,110,231 of record NZ_CP022221.1, on the reverse strand, counting down.
AGAGCTTTCTTGATCGTGGCTGACCATCTGGGGTTCGCCCTCGCCTTGGATTTCACGTTGGCGCTGCTCGTGATCCTGCTGTTACCAAGGTGGTCATAACGCCGACGAAGTAATCAGCAGCACGACGATGAGTGCCGGGATAAGGACGTTCTCCCGCATGCGACCGCCTAGAGAGGGCCACCTGGCCGGCACGCTGGCGGAATGGGGCTGGTTACCGCCAGGCGCCGATCGGCACCGCGGACGATGCGATTGCAACCGGGACGCTGGACTACAATGCCGCCATTCGCGTCGCGCGAGCGCAGGTTGAGGCAGAGCGCGCAGAAGCTAAAGTTAAAGCAGATGGACCGCTACTTACTGTGCAATCGGCCGTCGAGTCCTACATTGCAGCACTCAATGCCCGTCATAGCAGACGCGCCGGGCGCATGGTGCGATCGGACGTGGACAACCGCCTTTCGCGCTATGTTATCGGGCGAAAAGCTGGACCGAAACGCGAGGACGTCCCGCCAGCACCACTGGCCAGCGTGCCGCTGCGTGCGCTAACGGAAAATGATCTACGGACATGGAGGGGAGATCTGCCCTCAAAGCTGAAGGAGACGAGCAAGAAGCGGATCGGCAGCGCCCTTCGCGCCGCTCTCAAAGCAGCCTATGAAACCTATCGGAAACGTCTCGGGGACGCACTGCCAATGGTGGTGGGCCTGAAGGCTACAGAAACCGAGGACGATGACGACATTCGGGAGTCCCGCCGATCGTGCGGAACGTCGTGGCACCGCCGCAAGGGTCGTGCCAGATCGGCGCCTGCGGCTTTCGTTTGGATGGCATCTTTCTTAAGCGGGCAGATTATTCGGCGATGAGCGATGACGCCGCGAGATACTTCCGCCTGGCGAAGGACTGCCTCAAGGAGGCAGAGAAGGCCACAAGCCCGGTCGACAGAGAGGCTTGGCTAAAGCTGAGGGAAGAGTGGTTGGCGATGGCGGAGAAAGCTCAAAGGTCGCGGTCCCAGTCCCCGAAGTGAATATCCCATGGTAACGCGAATCTGGATCGGCTCTAAGATGGTTCCGGCTTCGGAACGGCTGTTTTGGAGCAAGATCATGGGCGTATATCGAGCTTACATAATCGGTGCCGATGGACACATAGAACTGCGGATTGACCTCGATATGCGCGACGAGGCAGCCGCAAGGGAAAGAGCCAAGCAGCTTGTCGACGGGCATCCTGTAGAGAGCTCTGGGAAGGCGCGACCAAAATCGAGACGTTGGAGCCCGAAGAGGGGCCGCCGTCGGGCGGCCTGCCCTAGTTCGCGCTGGGCCCCTTTGTTCTCGTTTCAATATTCTGACGCGCCGTCAGGTACTATCCCGCTAGTGTGCTAAGTTGAATTCTTGTCCTAACTACCTGGCTTGACCGGGGCATCCAGTACGCCGCGGCTTCGGTTGGAACCCCAGCAACCGTTCCCTTACAGGAACGTTAAAGCGCTATCACCGCGCGTCGGTGATGAGAACGCCCATCACAGCGCTCGCGCCCTACTGAACAGGGAATAGCGCCATGACAGTGCGCCGCCGCATCAAGCAGACCAAAACTCTAGAAGAACGCCTAGGCCAGGAAGCCGAACGGCTGCGGGAGAAGGCCAAGGCTCTTCCTCACAGCATCGAACGTGAGCACCTGTTGCGGAGAGCCCGCCAGTACGAGACTGGCGCGCATATGAGCGAATGGCTCAAGTCTCCCGGCTTGCAGCCGCCAAAGTAAGGCCGCCAACTGAGGCGGCCTCTGATGCTGAGGAAATTACGGGTGCTCAGAAGGACAGAAGGGTTATTGCCGGAGCACCGTATTCAAGGCTTCTATTGTGATGATGGCAGCCGTTTGGCATTTGCACCTCCCCGCCGCTTAGAGCGCCGGCATGTAAGCGGGAAAAGTAGGAAACGCTGACCCACGAGGGAGGTGGCAAAGCTTGGTACGGTAACTCAAAAGGGCGGCCTCAACTGGTCGGCAGCTGAGGCCGTTGGCTGCGCTCCGGTTTCGGGGGGGGTTGGGGGACGCCGGAGCAAGGAAGAAATTCGCTAGATTGCCACTTGTTCCTGACTCGTAAACGCCGCGGGAAAACTTATCTTCGGCCCATGCGTATGGGGTACGACCTCTGCCTGGCCGTCGCCGCCAAGCAGGTCCCCGACGGGCCGGACTGGATTCATGAAGTAAAGCACGACGGCTACCGGATGCTTGTCATCCGGGAGAACGAGCGCGTGCGCCTCCTCTCGCGCAACGGCACCAACTGGACCAAGCGCTATCCCTAGATTGCTGAGGCCGCGCTGAAGAACCGGCAGAAGCGCTTTGTGATCGATGGCGAGGCCGTGATCCTCGGCGTGGACGGCATCAGCGACTTCAATGCGCTGCACAGCCGTCAACACGACCATGAGGTGCAGCTCTCCGCCTTCGATAACCGCGTACTCCTCGAGGATACGTCGAGCCTCTTCCAAACGCGTCGGCTTGGGGTCTGGACGTTTCTCTGGCATGGGCTCATCCATGCCTGAAGCTTTGACCCGAGAGGCTAGTGGCCTTTGACCTAATCAAGGGCCTACTGTTCCAATGCCCTCGAAATGCGATCCCGGTCGTCGATGTGCAGGGTCTGGGTTTCCCTCATTGTCGCCAGCACGGCCCTTGCGCCCTCGGTGTCGTGGTTGTGCCGGGCCAGTTCGGCGATCAGCGCTTCCTGTTTTGCAAGAAGCTTCACGCCCTGGGCGATGTGGCGCTCCGCTATCGCTAGGTGTTTTTGAAGCATGGCACGGTCCATCCGCCACCATACGACAAAAAAGCCGCCGCTGGATTGAAAAACATCGTGGTCGGAAATAGGCCAGCGCCGGGACTTTAGCAGCGCGCTGGATCCGCAATGGGACAAAGGCCGCTCTCGGCAGCTTGCATGACCTGGTTCGGCTCACCTCCCCGTCGCGGTGCTCTGAGCTAAGGCCAGTCACGGCCAATCGTCCTTTCAGGGTCGCTAGTTCGGCGGCGCTTTGGAATCGTTATCGTCCGGGAACGAACGCAATTGCCGCGCCCTTCCCAGTACTTCGCCGGCAGGCCGACTTAACCGTCACCTCATATTGGTAGACACCGGGGGTGCAAGGCCCGAACGTGCGAAGAGCGCCAGCCGGAAGGATGCCAATCTTTGGCAGGGCACACTTAGCTGTGCGCGCTCCCGTGGCACTTAAAGGCGGCCTTATCGATGGCGCATCGGATCAACGCCAGGCTAAGCGCGTCCATTCCCGGTGCTATCAACCCGCGGAGCTGTTCAATCTCGTTGTCTATCTGGTCGCACTTGTTGCACATGTGCATCCCGCGGCTTGAAGGCGGGAGCGACCAGCTCTCAGTCACCGATAGTAGCCCATGATCCGAAAAGGTGATTAAGCTTAAAGCCGTTCTCCCAGCGGCGTTCCTAGAAAGCCACATGGAAATCACGATCAGCCGCTAGAAGTCACATCCAATACCATCTCGAGCAAAAACGCCGCCCGCTTAAATAGAGCGCAGGCGGCGGCTTACCAGCCCCGGGAGGGTGAGAGTAAAATCCCGATAAAGGTTAGTCTCCACGTGGAGTGCTGAAGTTCATCACGTCGGTGAGGCCAAAATTCAAGATGGCGGCTGTAGTCCCGGCGAGGTCAGCCACTTGTTGAGCTCCCCGGCAACATCGATCTGCCGGGCTTTTCGCAGAAGCTCCGTGCGGCGGACGCCAACGGGCATCCCCTTGGCCTGTAGGCGGAGATTGATCGCCTCTTGCGCGAGGCGGTATTCGAATGTCAAGGATTGTCCTGGGGACCGTTGAGCCGGCATGTTTGACGCTCCGCTGCGGGGTTGAGCGGGAGCGCAACTTGCGTTCACACCACCGATAGATGCTAAGGGCCGCTCGATGGTAGTGAGACAGTGCGCCTTTATCTGCCGAATAGCGAGCGCTTTGTTCGGTCCTGGCAGGAACTATTTGCGAATTGCTGGGAGTTAATCGATGGTCCGTAATGCGGTACAGGCCGGGAGCAACTCCCTGCAATTCTCCGCCGTGACGCCGAGCTCTTGTGATCCGCACTTGCGCTTTGCGACGCCGGCGTCGAGAGGCAACGTGCCGAGGACAGAGACCAAATTCAAATTGAAGCAGGAGCTGCAAACCGAGCGCTTCTATTGGCGTTGCTGATCTCTGAGCGATCGGCTGATCGCTCGTTCAGCTGCGCTGACAGCCTCCGCTCGATTGAAGGCAATTCCGGTTCGGGTTGACCGACCGTCTCGCTCAAACGACCATTTCCAGCCGGGCGGCTTGATCGTTTGGACCACCGTGTATTTAATACCCTGATGTTCCATGCGTCATCATGACTCTGGGCCGAAGCGACCATACGCGGTGACAAACCTCGATCACTCAGCATCGTTTGAGGTCTTCCTCGAACGATCGACGCGGACCGCTTTGAATTCTGCTGGCCCGTCAAGCAGGTGCTGCCTTCTGGCCGATTGGTCCTTAGAACTCGCAGAGCGGTCTGCCCTCCCATCCAAAACCCTGCCCGCCAGATGAAGAGCACGCTTTCGTTGGCGGCCCACTCGGCGATCTTTAGCATCGTACGTCATCTTACGGGCTCTCTTAATTGGCGCGCATGTTCGGAAGCGAAACTCAGCAACCGCGGCAGATATTCTTTAGCTTCGCGGCGGTTCGGGCTTCTTCCGCAAGAAATGGATCCTTGTAGCCTGACGACGAGTCGACGCCGGCTTCGTTGGGCTTCCTGGCTTTTGGAGGAAATGCCGCATCGTAACAGGAAAGGCGGGCGCTGGTGCTTTCGACCGCACGGCAGTTCGGCTCCGCGGCAACAGCCGCTGGCGTGAATGTGCCCAGTGCGGATGTCAGCAAAAGCGCCGCGGTCAATATGCCTGTTCGAACCATCCTCATGCTGAGCACTCCATAGCTATTTGGTTTTACTCGCCCAGGTGGGACTCTCGCCGGTCCAGGCCGGAAGAGCATCCCATTCGGACCACCGCATCCGGCGCTCCTCACCTCCGACCCTCACGAAAACAAAGGGCGCATCGTCCCGGCCAGTCTTCGAACCAACGAAGATTGCCGGAACCCCGTAGGCATCCCTGATGATTGCCGTGTTTGCCATTTTGGGTCTCCTGTTTGCCTTGAACTGGCTCAACGCCCCGGTTTGCAGGTCTGACACATGGAGATTGACGGACTTACCGCTATAAAAGGTCCGTCACCGCAACCAGCAGTACGAGGAAGACCGGTACCAACAAAGGTGGTACGAGCCACTCACGAATGTCGAATTTGTCGGAATTTGACATCTGACCGCCTTCTCTTGGGTTGAGGCGGGAGCACAACGCTCTCAGTCACCGATAACAGCCACGTAGCGCGCGGTGATGCGAACCGTGTAGCAGCCTTCTAACCAATTAGCGAGATCAATCTCCGCCTGGTACCCAATCGCCCAGGGGTGAGCGCGTTAGACAAGTTCATCAGTCCACACCTTGAAGCTGAGGAGCTTGTTGGGTCCGAAAGTTTGGACGATCGGAACATCCGCCGCATCGCGGCCTTGCGCAATCAGGACGCGGCCGATTCGCGGAGTGTTGTTGCGTGCATCGAATGTGTACCAGCAGCCGCCAAGATAGGCTTCGAACCAGCCTGCAAAGTCCCCGGGAGCGTGGGGCGGCGGGATGCCGATGTCGCCGAGATAGCCGGTGCAATAGCGGGCTGGAATGTTCATGCAACGGCAGAATGCAATGGCAAGATGCGCATAGTCGCGGCAGACGCCCTTGCCTTCGTTGAATACGTCCCAAGCTGTTATGGTGGCCCGCGCGTGCTCGTAGCCAAACGCGATGTGATTATGCACGAAATCGCAGATCGCCTGGACCCGCGGCCAACCCGGCGCCACTTTCTCGAACAGCTTCCATGCAATGTCGGAAAGCCGATCGGTTTCGCAGTAGCGGCTGCCAAGCAGATAAACGATGGTATCAGGCGGCAGATCCTGCACCGGGCACTGCGTGGCGGAAGGCATGATCACGTCAGGCAGCCCGCTATCGCGCACTGTACCGTTGGCGGAAAGGCGCATGCGGCCGGGTGGCGCAACGAACCGACTGCACCAGTTTCCAAAGCCGTCGCGGTATGGCGAGATCGGCACGGAAGGCTCAGTGATGAGGTAATCCGGCACAATGATGTCGGATGCCCGGGTGAAATGCACACCGACGACAGCAATCAATGGCGTGACTTGCTGGAATTCGTAGGTCATTTCAAAGCCAACTTGTATTTTCATGCGTTAGGGCCTGCCCCGACTGGATAAGCTCGAACTGGCTCCAGGGATGATCTCGTTGGCAGCGGCGGCGCGGGCAGACTGTCTTGGCTGCCTGCTTCCAGCGCTCTGGCACGGCCGCAGCCCGGTCGTTTCTGGCGGGTCGCTGTTTAGGTCGGTGCTGAGGCAAGCGCGACCTAAGCTCCTACTTCAGACTGGCGGATTCCTTGATGATGGCTGAGATTGAACTGCCCGACTTGCGAACGACGCTTCTAAACTGCTCATCCGATAGCTTGAGGCGCCTGCGCAGGATCTTGACCTGCACTTTATTGGCGAGATTCAGCGAATTGCTGAAATCGACCGGCTTTTGCCTGTTCATATGTTTCTTTCGCGATAAAGGAAGGACCGGCGCGACCAGGCGGGCGTTGCACCGCTCCGGCCGCGACGGGGACTGCCCCGCTGCTCGCGAAGATTCTGTCTCCGTCAAACCAACATTCGCTTCGAAGCGACGTTCCGCCGCTTTTAATTGTATTTGATCATGAGTGGAGACCGCAAGTGGGCCCCCTTAGGATCATGAGCGCCAGTAAGGCGGCGATGCGACGCCTACCCTGCTTATGGCGAGCCTTTCGGCCGTTCGACGCGCACCTCCCTTGGTCCGGCGCGCAATTGGCACATCGGCCTTTAACTGATCAACTTTCGCAGCGTCAAAGCATTGAACGAGAAAGGGCGTGTGGCGCAATCATGACGCTCTTCAGCGTCGTCGCCCATTTTCTACCGAACAGCTATGTATTTTCTACGCACAGCCTCGGTGCGGCTTGCGGGTACGCTCGTCAACTCTTTGTCGCTGCGCTTGCGAGTTCAGTTTCGATCCCGGTGGCACAAGCCTTGGCGAACGAGTAATCCATGCTCGTGGATGCCACCTTCTTCACGAATTCGCTGACGACGTTCTCTCTGGAGTAAGCGCTTGCCGCCTTGAATTTAGCGAGGGCGCCGTCTGCGGCTGTGAACTGAGCGACGCAAAGCGGTACCAGAACGGACATTCGGCCGCTGGTCTCCGCCGTGGTGCGCATGATTCTGGCGTTCTCCCCCGTGACCCAACCGCCCCACATGAATCCAATCGCCATGGTCGCCACTGCGCCGAACGCGATTCCTTGAAGGAAGCGGGTCCGTGCCTCGCCTTGCAAGATTGCAGGAAGTTTCATGAAGGTCGCCTTTCTTGAGCGCGCGCAGAGACGCACCTGCGACGCTGACGCGCTGTGATAAACACAATGTTATGATTGCGCCTTCCGATGGCACGTGAGCTGCTGCTACGACGACTGGCGGCGACTTCGGAAGTCGCTACTTCATGGGCAGCTTCGAGGTGAGCATTTTGCTGACCTGTACACGGACGCTATATGGCTAGCTCGATAGTGTAAAGGGCGTTCTGTTCTGGGGTGGGCTGCGCGCGCAGATTGTCACGCGTGTCGTGAACGCTGCCGGTAGCGCTCTGCGTACGAACGGCGCACCATGGTTTCCTTGGGGTGATATCCTTTACGCTGCGCCTCCGTTGACGGTGTGACTTGAAACGGCGCAAGCGTTAGTCGAACGTCGCAAAATCCTGGGACGAACTGCCGGAGAGGAATTGCGGCGCTTATCGGATAAGGTCCTCGAAGTGGCCTGCCCGTCACCGCCGGTCAGCGCGACGGCCATCCCGACGAAACCCTCCTCCGCAGCGTGCAATTCGCGAAGAATAGTCATGACCTGCTTGTCGCTCATTCGCGGGAGCAACGTCACAGTATTGGGACCTGACATTTCGAGCACTGAAAGCTGCAGGTCACCGGATCAATGTAGGCAAAGCCGAACGGCACATGATCGACGCGGGTAGCGGTTTCCCCCTCACATAGGCGTAGCCGTCCGCCTGTGAGAGCCGCGCCACGTCCAGCCTCCCACAACGTGGACACTCGAGATCTACAGTCCATTTGTCGCGCAGGGTCTCGCGCCTGGTCATTCGCGGCTTTTTGGCACGGAACCCCGCGCCCCCAGCTCATCGGCCTGGCCAGAATCGATGAATTCCTGGGCCTGCGCCTTGGTGGCGAAGGTGATGAGTTCATTGCCGACTACACCACCCTCGAGGAGTTCGGCCACTGCATATTTCCCTCCAATGGAGGGGCAAGTCGTCCAGCCGATGCGGTTTTTCATTCGTCGAGTATGCGCCGTGGCCGGCCAACATGCCAGCTCGAACCTAACCACAATCGGAACTGACTCAGCGTCCAAGGTTGAGGAATGCTTGGAAGTCGGCCAGCTCGGCATCATCACCGATCCGATCTGGGCATTTCCGGTGACACAGAGACGCTGCAGCGCTCCCGCCTTATCCGGGAGCAATTGCATGCGTAGGTACTTTTTTGCTGATTCCGCTCGATGTCGCCCACCATTCCGGAATGATCTCGCCCACCGTTCCGATTTGATCTCGCCCGCCATTCCGAGATGATCTCGCCCACCATTCCGGGATGATGTCGCCCGGGGTGACGAGGCCTCTTCTGGCTCCGATACGGTCCCGCCTTTCGGCTTTGCGAAGGGGGACCTGGATGCCGACGGAGAGGCTTGCGATGCGCCACGTGCGCGATGTGATCAGATTGAAGTCGGCGGGAATGTCGACCCGTGAGATTGCGCGGCGGGTGGGGACGGCCCCATCGACGGTGCGGTTGACGATCCGCCGGTTCGAGGCGGCGGGGCTGAGCTGGCCGTTGACCGACGACATCACCGACACGGAGCTGGAGGCCCGGCTGTTCGCCAGCGCGGGAGCCGGGCCCGGCACGCGGCGGGGCCATCGCCGGCAGGCGGAGCCGGATTGGGCGGCGGTGCACCGCGAACTCCGGCGCAAGCACGTGACGCTGGCGATCCTGTGGGAGGAGTACATCGCGGGCGAACCCGGCGGGTATCGCTATTCGCGTTATGTTGCCGCCAGATTTATGTTGTCGCTGCTGGAGCGAGCCAAGGATTGCGCCAATTTCCTCGGCTCGCTCCGCAACATAAGAGTGTGACCTTTCGACCTACAGGGCCTTCAGGAATGCCATCAACGACGGGAGAGAGGGTTGCCGAGGCGGCGGCCTCAGACTGCTGATGTCGACCCTGGCTAACGCCTCTGCTTTCATTTCCAGGTCGACTTCAGCATAGATGTGCGTGGTGTCTAATGACACGTGGCCCAGCCAAGCACGGATCGTGTTGATGTCGACGCCGGCGCGCAGCAGGTGCACCGCCGTTGTGTGCCGAACCGTATGTGGGCTTACGCGCTTCGTCGCCAACGTCGGCACCGTTTCGCCCGCCATGGCGGCATATTGCGTCACGAGACGGTGTATTCCGAAGCGCGTCAAAGGCTGGTTCGTCCGCCCGAGAAAGACCGCTTCACTTTTGTTCCGGTCGGCCACAAGACGAGTCAACGAGGTTGCGGTCGTTGACCACAATGGACAGATTCTAACCTTGTTGCCCTTACCGTGAAGTCGCACTGACGGAGACGCACCCAGTTGGAGATTGCCGACCGTCAATTTTGCTGCCTCATCGGCGCGAGCACCGCTGTTGTATAGGAAAAGCAGCAGAACATGGTCCCGCACCCCAAGACTCGTGCGTCTGTCAGGTTGATTTAGCAACGCGTCCATCTCGGCCTTTTCGAGGTATCCGATCGCGGTCTTGGCCGTCTTCTTGAACGGCACTGCCCGTATCTCGGAACACCAGGCCAGGTGGATCGGCGAACGCGTCCCGATAAAGCGCGCCAGTGAATGGATGGTCGCCAGCCGTTGGTTGCGGGTAACCTCGCTGCACCGGCGATCGCGCTCCAGGTGGTCCAGGAACTTGCGGACGACTTCCGGCGTCAGCTCTTCCACGGTCATGCGATCGATGGCGCAGCCTCCCTGCTTGCTGGCGAACGGCAGCAACAATGTCAGCGTGTCGCGGTAGCTGGCTTGGGTGTTGCGGGAAAGATTGCGCTCGGCGACCAGATGTTCCAGCAAGAACCGCCGGATCCACGGACCAAGCAGGCTCTTATCCTTCATGGTCGGCCTCCATCGCGTACAGGGCAAAGCGCTCGCTGGCCGCCTGGAGGAGATCTGGCGTCATCTGCAAATAGCGCTGGGTTGAACGGATATCGATGTGGCCAAGGTAGGTGGCGAGTTGCGGAAGCAGTCGCTGCACCTCCTGGCCGGAGCGATACCATGCAATTACCCGGTGCACCGCGGCTGTGTGGCGAATATCGTGCAGCCGTGGAGGTCGAGGCTCGCCGACAGGGCAACTGATTCCGGCGGCCCGGCGGACATGCTGAAACCAGGAGATGACCCGCACATAGTGCCACGGTCGACTGCCGCGCGTAGTGAATAATGGAGATTCTTGCCCGCGCGGCAGAGGGAGCCGGCGACGGCGCTCGACGTACTCGACCAATTCCTGGTTGAGCTTTGGTCCGATAGGCACGAGGCGCGTTTTGAAGAACTTCGTGTCACGGACGGTGATGACCTGATCAGTCAGATCCACGTCTTGCAGGACCAAACGAAGCGCCTCGCCAATGCGCATGCCGCTTCCGTACAGCAATAAGAGGAGCGTACGGTACATAGCTGGCACATGAGGGCGATGCCCAACCTCCAGGATCGAGGTCGCGTCCAACAGGCGGCGCAGTTCTTCCGTGGAATAAACATAGGGCGTTTGTTGCGGCAGCAGCTTTGGAAACGATGTCGGCAGTGGGGAGGATGCTGCGTACCCGCGACTGATGGCGAATCGATAAAGGCCGCTCAAAACCCTATATCGCAGCATCCAGGTGGCACTGAGCGATCCTTTGCCTTGGAGGAACTCGGCTACCGCCTCTGGGGTGACTTCGCCGATATCTCGATTGCCCATCGCTCGGCAGAACCTACGGAGCAGAACCTCAGCCGACTCGAAACGCGCCCCCAGTGAGCGCTGCTTGGCCAGATAGGCGTCGACAACATGGGTCAGCCTCATTGGAGGCCTCCCAGGTCGAACGCTCCGACCTCGCGAAGCGCCTGCATGTTCACCTTGGCGTAGATGCTGGTTGACGCCGCGCTGCGATGTCCCAAATGGTCCCCGATCTCCTTTATCGACAGACCTTCGGCGAGAAGCCGGGAGGCGCAGGCGTGGCGCAACGCATGGCCACCGCGGTGGGCAGCGTCGATTCCAAGTGCAACAAATCTGCGGTTGGCGACATCATAAATGCTCCCTGCCTTCAACGGTCGACGGGCGCGTGCATGCAGAGGAACACTTCCGGGCACGATGATAGCGGCCGCACCGTGTCGATGTAGCGGGCGAGCGCCTCAGCCGCAGAGGGAACCAGGGGATAGATCTGCGGCTGCCGGCGCTTCAGGCGGAAAAGCCGTAGCGTCCTACCGGCCCAGTCAATCTGATCAAGGCGCAATGCCGCCGCTTCGCCGCTGCGCATCCCGTAGACCGCGAGCAACAGCAGGATCGCACGATCGCGGATGTCCCGGGGGTTGTCAGTCTCGGCGTCGGCCAACATGCGCTGCACGTCGAACCAATCTGGGGCATACGGCAGCGACTCCTGACGATAAAGCCGAGGCCGGCAAATCGAGGCCGCTAAGCGGTCCGTACACATTCCCCGCTTTGCCGCGTAGCGCAGAAATCCCCGCAAGGCAGAGGCTGTGTTGGCCACCGAAACGCGGGACCATCGTCCCGTCGCCTGGGCGACAAAATAGGCGTCAACGTCTTCAGGCTGAAGGTCCCTGAGTTGCCGGTTGGTTTTGTCGCACCAGCGCAGGAACCTGCCGATTATCCGGCTCCATTGCTCCACCGTCGATGGCGAGAATCCGCGCTCATTGCGCATCCATGTCACATACTGGTCGAGTTGGCTCTGGTACTGAAACACGACGGTTGGTTCACGCCACCAACCGAGAAATCGAAGCCAAGGCCGTCCGATGTCGACCACTCTTCGTGCTGCGGTGGCAGCCCCCGTCAGGCGCAGACGCTCGGTCGCGATCCGTTGGAGTGCCTCGATATCGATGCCCTGCGAAGCATCTGGACCGAGACGTGCGGCAATCCGCAACAGCTCGTTGCGCTTGATCTTGAGAGAAGCTGCGGTCGCACCGGCTTCTGCACAGTGGCGAAGGTACCGGTACCGCTCGTCGGTGAATGGCGCGTCATCACGGTGGGGTACGGTCAAGGGAATGGAATATATCGTCTGATCCATAGCGAGCCTCCATTGGACAAAAGGTTCGCTACCCAGACGTCGAATTATGTTGCGTGAACAATGCCCGCAGAGCTCAGGCTCCCCGCAATTATCGCTCCTTGCACAACATAAATCTGGCCGCAACATAACGCGAAATATGTGATCGTGAACATATCTCGCGCTTCTGCGAGCTTTACCGCGCCTGGGAAGGCCGCCTGTCGGTGACGATGCGCCAGTCGCATGCGGCCGGCGACAAGCTGTTCGTCGACTATGCCGGCGACGGCGTGCCGGTGGTGATCGACCGGTTCACCGGCGAGCGGCGCGCCGCGCAGATCTTCGTCGCGGTGCTCGGCGCATCGAGCTTCACCTACGCGCAGGCGACCTGGACGCAGGGGCTCGCCGACTGGATCAGCGGCCACGTCGGCGCCTTCGAGGCGATCGGCGGCGTGCCGGCGCTCTTGGTGCCGGACAACACCAAAGTCGCGGTGATCAAGGCCTGCCTCTACGATCCTAGGATCAATCGCAGCTACGCCGACATGGCGGCACATTACGGCACCGCCATTCTGCCGGCCAGGCCGACGGCCGCGGGACAAGGCCAAAGTCGAGCAGGCGGTCCTGATGGTCGAACGCTGGCTGCTCGGGCGGCTGCGCCACCGCACCTTCCACAGCCTCGCCGACGTCAACGCGGCGATCGCCGAGTTGATGATCCGGCTCAACGAGGAGCGACCGATCCGGCGGCTCGGTGTCACCCGCCGCAAGCTATTGGAGGAGATCGACCGGCCGGCGCTCAAGGCCTTGCCGGAGAGCCCTTACGTGTTCGCCGAGTGGCGGATCTGCCGGGTCAGCATCGACTATCACGTCGAGGTCGAGGCGCATTACTACAGCGTCCCGCATCGCTTCGCCCGCGCCGAGGTCGAGGTCCGCTTCACCGCCCGCACCGTGGAGATATTCCACAAGGGTGAGCGGATCGCCGCGCATCAGCGCATGAGCGGCAACCACAAGCACACGACCGTGCCGGAGCACATGGCGTCCAGTCATCGGCGCCACGCCGGCTGGACCATCGAGCGCATCCGCAAGGACGCCGCCTCGATCGGACCGGCCACCGCGGCGCTGTGCGACCTGATCCTCGATGAACGCACGCACCCCGAGCAGGGCTTTCGGGCCTGTCTCGGCATCATCCGGCTCGCCCGATCCTACGGGCACGAGCGGCTCGATGCCGCCGCCATGCGGGCGATCGACATCGGCGCGCGCACCTACGGCTCGGTCAAATCGATCCTCGCCAACAATCTCGATCGGCGGCCTTCACCCAAGCGTCCGCGGACGACGCCGATCCTCCATCCCAACATCCGCGGGCCGCGCTACTACAACTAGGAGATCATGCCTTGCTCACGCATCCGACCCTCGATCAACTCCATCAACTCGGCCTTCACGGCATGGCCAAGGCCTTCGCCGACATCGAAGCCGGCGGCGAGGCTGCCAGCCTCGGCCACGCCGAATGGCTCGCGCTCCTGCTCGAACGCGAAGCCTCACTGCGACGCGACAAGCGGCTCTCGAAGCGGCTGCAATACGCCAAGCTGCGCCAGCAGGCCTGCGTCGAGGACATCGACTATCGCACCCCGCGTGGCCTCGACCGCAGCCTGCTGACGATGCTGGTCGAATGCCAATGGATCGATGACCACGCCAACCTTTTGATCTGCGGGCCATCCGGCGTCGGCAAGAGCTGGCTCGCCTCCGCGCTCGGCAACAAGGCCTGCCGCGACAACCGTTCCGTGCTCTATCAGCGCGTCCCGCGGCTGTTCACCGATCTCGCTCTGGCGCGCGGAGACGGCCGCCACCCCCGTCTGTTGCGTGCCCTCGGCCGCGTCGATCTTCTCATCCTCGACGACTGGGGCCTCGAGCCGCTCGATGCCACGGCCGTCACGACCTCCTGGAGATCCTCGAGGACCGCTATGGCCGCCGCTCCACCATCGTCACCAGCCAACTCCCCGTTGATCAATGGCACGCGCTGATCGGCGACCCCACCTACGCCGACGCCGTTCTCGATCGCCTGGTCCATAACGCCCACCGGATCGACCTCAACGGCGAGAGCATGCGGCGAACCCGCAAACCCGGCCGGAAGGCCTGAGCCCGTGGCGCTGTGGACATGCCGCTGCACTTGGACAACGCGAAGGGCGTTGCCCACATGCCCACAGCAGGAGCAGCAGAAAACAACCCCTTCGAGCCGCGATTCAAGATTGACCACGCGGCTCCGCCGATGCCAGAAACCAGACTGCCAGAACGCTCCCGCCCCGGGCGACATCAAATCGGAAAGGTGGGCGAGATCATCTCGGAATCCTGGGCGAGATCAAATCGGAATACCCGGGCGAGATCATCGGAATCGGCACTTTTTTGATCAGCGCGAAGGTGACGAGATGATCCCCGACGAACAGGGGATAGATCTCGTTTCGATTGAGGCTATGCTGCACGAAGCAACCTTGGCGCTGGCACACTTGGCCAAAGATGAAATTCGCCTCTGCACCATCGATGCTCCTGCACGCCGTCTTGCAATCAATGTGCGCGACGAAGATGGATCGGTCTTACGGGCGACGTTCACCTTCGAGATCAGACGTTTTCAGTGAGGCCGTATCCGCCGCTCGCTCGGGCGGGAGGTCGTCAAAAGCAGGAGAAAAGTGGGGCGACCACCGGCGGCACAATGCGGTCGACCCGGCCAAGCCGTGGAAATGGACGCTCTCGTCGCCGGTGGGAGCGCACTTAACGCTCGGTGACCGACGGATGCCGACGAAGGAGCCGTTATCGAGCACCATGACGCGTCCGCCGGTAGAATTGCGAGCGCTTTGCGGCGTTCCGGCCGTGAGATCGGGCCGCGAGAAAGCGGTAGCTAATACCATCGAAAGAGCGCATGGTGGCTTGAAGGGCTAACCCGACACCGGCGCCCAAAGCATCGGCAAAAGGCGGGCGTACATGACAACTCGCTCGCGACGGGAAATCGTCACCTTCAAGCATTCGTTCCAAATCAGGGACATCGATCATCCTCTGCCTGCCGGAAGCTACCAGGTCATCACAGACGAGGAGATGATCGAGGGACTTTCCTTCGCATCTTATCGCCGCGTTGCGACCATGATCATCGTGCCGGCAGACTCGCATGGTTCCAGGATGGAAATGTTTTCCATCGGCTCCATCGATCTGGCGGATGCACAACGGATGGACGCGAGCACGCCGGATGACTGACGAGCCGCTCGATCTCGCGGGATGGCGGCGCAGAAAGCGACGGATATCCGCCGCGCAATGACGGATGTCTAGAGCCGAGCGTGGACTACGCGAGCGGCAAAGCGCGTCGGAAAGCGGATTAATGTCGGTCGCTGCAGGTTTGTGGTGGGTGGGATGGTCGGCGTCGCGTTACGTACCAGGGACAACAGGCGGCGCCTGCATCGGTTTCCTCACCGTGGAGCGAGGGACTGGCGCAATGAACCTCGCGCGCGCTCGCAACGCGGCAAGCCGGGTTAGCCGCTTGTTCACCTACAACATCGTCAACTTGATCAAGCCGTCTTCGATCTGGCCAAGCGCAAACCGCTCGCGAGCTAGTTGCTCGAACCGCTTGCGGTGCTTGTGCAGATAGTTGAAAGCCTGATTTTGCGACGCGAAGTTGGTCTGAAGGTGGCACATCTGCCGTACCGTGCCGATGGCCAGCACAAAGGTGACAGAATGTCCGTTACGCGAGTTGACCTCGGGAGCGATCCGCACATCGTTCAGCATATGCCGTCTTCCACCTTTTGACGAAGCCCTGACTTCTATCGGTGCCGATAGCGGCTGAACTCGGCAGCTATCCAGCATTCCCTTTGCTGCGCTTCTTCTTTGGTGGCGGCAGAGCTGTCCGCGCACTCGCTTCCTCCAACAGCCTGGCTTCCCGCAACGCGCGAAGCCGCTGCATGTTCAGACGGACTTCGACGGCCCGGCGGTTCGCATCTGCCAGAGCTTGCGCGCCTTCCTCCCGGGCCACACGCTGCCGGTTGGCGCGCGCGACGCTACCAGGGGAAGGCTCGCCCGTCCTCTTGCCAGTCATGTCTCATCCAAATCGAAACGCGCAATGCCCGCTCAACCCTGTGATCGAGCGGGCCGCACTGCCGTCTCAGTACATCCGTGAAACGGCGCTACGATATCAAGCCAGCGAGAGGTTCTCAGCGCTGACCTTGCCTCGCATCTTGTCGGTCTTGATCTCGAAAGCGACCTTCTGACCCTCTCCGAGTCCGGAAAGACCAGCGCGTTCGACAGCGCTGATGTGAACGAACACATCGTTGCCGCCGTCGTTCGGCTGAATGAAACCGAAGCCCTTTTGGCCATTGAACCACTTAACAGTACCTGTCGTCATTTTCTTCTCCAAAGCGCGCAAGCGCGTGCCGCGTGACAGTCACACGGTGATCTTCAACTTCGTCGATGTCTTTGGAAAAGGAGCCCGCGGGCGCATTCAACAAGGCACAGCGGCTAATCGAACAACTCCTAATATACATCACCTTTCGGATTTTGCAAGGTGGGAAGCTATTTTGTTTTCGTCCGGCCCTTTCTGGCTTTCCGACCAGGGAGGATTTGATTGTTTCCGTAGGTCTTCATGAAGCGCTTTCTTGATTGACAGTGGTCAACGAGAGTGGGCACGTTAATGTCCAGGCTGCATCGCTGCTGCAAGCAGATCAGCACCTCGACTGCGGTGACGAATGTCGCCGCCGCTATCCCTCAAAATCGCAATGAAGCTCCTGCGCATTGGCTGCATGCAGGAAGTACCGCATTTGCAGCCACAGGGGAGGACATCGATTGCAGGTACTTGTCAGAGACAACAATGTTGAGCAGGCCCTTCGTGTTCTCAAGAAGAAGATGCAACGCGAGGGCGTGTTCCGGGAGATGAAGCAGCGGCGCTCCTACGAAAAGCCGTCGGAGAGAAAGACCCGCGAGAAATCCGAAGCTATTCGACGAGCGCGCAAGCTTGCCCGCAAGCAGGCGATTAGAGAAGGACTGCTGCCCGCGCCGCCGAAAAAGAAGCCTTTCGAGCGCAAGCCGCCCTTGCCAGAGGTCAAAGCACGCGCTTCTACGACCTGAAATCGATGCCTCGCAGCACGATGCCCGGTGGCGTGCCTTCGAACTCCGTCGCGCGATATTTGCTTGCGGCACATGCTTCGATACGATCCCGCAGGCGGGTGAACTGGGCTTCGCGCTGCTCGGGTCTGACTTGCGGCCCGCCCTCGAGATGGTCCATCGCAGAGGTTGAGATCGCGCAGGGAATCTCCTTGGCGCCATCGTGCATCGAGAACCGAACGATCATCCGGTCGTATTCGTGGCCGATGAAACGGCCGCTGGTCAGTGTCATGGCTTACTCCGCTCCTGATTGCGTGCGGCATTATCGCGCGCTCAAATCACGGCCTCCCCTGATTATGCGCTTCCCGGTCGCGCGCTGATGCAGGCAGCGCTCGTTCGCCTCAGTCCACCCCCGACAACCGGACGAAATCGTCGAACAGTGCTGTCACTAGCGCGCGGTGGCGCGTGTCCTCGGGGGGCAGGCTTGCAGCATAGAGGTTGAGAAGATAACGCGCTTTGGCTGCGGCCTCCGGCCATGACGCGGCCGCTACTGTCAGCAGACGGTTCTCCAAATCGGCCTCGCGCTCGCGCAGCTCGCGGACATTATTCTCGACCTCGGCCAGCGCTCGGCGCAAATCGGTCGCTTTCTGCGCGGCCATGCCGCGATGCTTGTCGAGATCGACAGTGTGGTCAGTCACTGGTGACACCCGCATCCCGGTTGGGCCCTGCGGACACAAGCCATTCGATGCCGCGGATTCAGAAAGAATGCCCGAACGTAATGGTTTCGCCGCGAGCGCATAGTTATGCAAGCTTGCCCTTCGCAAGTGAAGCCCGACCAATCCCGGCCGGGACGACCATGCTCCCATGGTCCGACAATAGCCAGCACTATCCTCATCCCGCGGTAAACGACTTCCTCCCGGCGCGACCGCCGCCTGGGACGCATTTAGCGCTCGCTAAAGGCTCAGCGGGGGCGTAGGGTCGCTGCCATCACCGCACCTCTCAACGGCTTCGACCGGTGACTGAGGGTCACGTGTGCTCCCGCCGAAGGTTTCGTAGGAGCGTTCGATGCAGCGTTTTCGCCTTTCGGAATGGATCGTGCCGCCGGTGATCGTTCCCTTGTTTCTTCTACTTCTCGTGTGCGGAGCCGCCGTACTCAATGGCTAGGGCAACCCGGGTGCCGTATCTGGTCAGTGGGACCAACGAATACGGCGGCTCCAATCTCGGGCGTGGCAGTGCATCAGTCGCGCTACGGCTCGCCAGAAGATTTCTGCGTGAAGGCTACATGGACGTCAGGGTCTGCACTCCGCGGGGTCGCGTGCTGTAGTCGGATGAACTCGACGAACTCAAATCACCAAAGGAGAGCGACATGGCGAAGGGACAGCAACGCGGCAATCGCGAAGCCAAGAAACCGAAAAAGGAAAAGGCCAAAGTGATCGCCGCAGCGCCGAGCCGCAAGGAAGCGGCTTGGCAGCCTGATTTCGGGCATGCAAAGAAGAAGTAGCATAGAGCCGAGCAGATAGAGCCTACCTCGCGGGTCATGCGAGCGGCATCACGGAACTCATTGCCCACGCCCTTTCATCGGCTCTGATCGTACGTCAACCTTTAGGCCAGAGCGTGTTTTGGGCGTCTATCGGCTCGGCGGCCATCCGGACTCAGAAAATAGGAACGGCTCGTCGAGGACTCGCGTTGGCCCTGCCATTGGTACTCTGCCCAGGAAAAGTAAATGCAGAGGCAGCGCTGTATTGTATTGGGTGCTTTGTTCTCGGTCGCTCTGATCGCGGGGATCTGCACTGTGGCTCTGCCGAAAGCTTCGTTTGACCATGGAGGCGTGCCGCACACCGATCCATCTATGCTTCTGGTGTCTGAGAACAGCCCATACATGCGGAACGAGCGCTAGGTGCTCTAGATTCTCCTTGCCCACGCAGTCTCTGTGTGTGCCTTAAGTTTCCCCGATCATCAAACCTAAGCGTACGGCGGCACGTTCACGAGGGTCCCAATCAGGCGGAGGAGGGCCTGATGCTCAGGTCCTTTCGGCTCGCTCCGTAAAAAATCGCCGAGTTCGATATGCGTCAGTCGACCGCCAGAAGGCGCATTTGGCTGATGAATGACGAAAGCATGGCCATTGGCGGGCTCGCGCCCGAGAAACCAGGCATCGCCGTTGGTACTTCGATAGAGCTCACGTCGTTCGCTCATCTGAGGCTCCCTGTAGGCTAGTTTTGTAATCATCCGGCCTTCCCGAACCGTTTTCGTTGTTGCCGATGGCGCATCGCACCAGGGGAGACACATTTCAGCTAAGACCGATTCCTCTGCTTACCTCGCGGACTTCTCCCGGCGCGAGGCCGCCGGTTAAGGCGAGTTCAGCAGCTTCGTCGTATCCGCTGAACTATCCACGATTGATCACTTTAGCAGTCCACCCCTCTGGGACGGCGTCCAAGACCAGCTGAACGGCCTCTTCCTCCGTACCGGCCGCTAACCAAAACCGGCACTCGCCATCGTCAGTAATGACCCGCAGAAGATGCGCTTCCATGTATGTGAACAGGCTGACGCATGCTTGGTTGCTATCCGCGGGCACCGCAAGACCAGTTGCATCTGTCGGCCCTTAGGGTCGGTCCAAGCGGACTTCGCTAATGCCGCGCCTGAGAGGCGATAGCTGTCCTGAAGGAACGCACTTCTCCCTGGCAGCCGGCGACTTCAGGGGCAGAATCAGGCCCCTCGTTGCAATGTGCCGGTATTGGTTTCAGCACCTCCATGGCGCGCTCGAACAGGTGGAACCTATCAATCCCGTGGAGCGGTTAGTGACCAATTCCCAGGTATTTTGAAACATTTCGGCCTGTAGGGCTTTAGTCCGCATCGCCGGTCTTGGCACCTGCCTTACGAGCGCCGGCGGGGAGGTGCGCTCTCCCACCCTTTGCTGAAGCGGAAACTTCGAATGTGTGCCAGATGTGACGCGGTCGATCTTCAGTTAGTCGATCTTAATTCCGTGCTTGATGGCGCGACAGAAGTGCTCGCGCAGACGCTCCTTCGATACGACATCAGTGAACTGACGGACGAGAAGGCGACCCTCCATTCGGAGCATAGGGCTTCCGCCCGCTATAGAATGTTAGCTCACCATTTGGAGGCTGCCTCTTCTCTCACTGAGGAATTGGGCCTCGCAAAGGTCGCCGTTGACGCCGCGGGGGAGCGTTTCGGCCGTTATCTGACTTAGCAAGCGGCCCAAACAAAATCGGGCGACCCAGCCGCGACGCGCCAACGGCAGGTTGAAGACACCCCTCATCGTCGCACTACTCATCCTGTGGTCGTCAGTCACGGCGGCTCAGACACCGATCTTTAGGCCAAAACCGGATGACGAGTCCGTGCGGAAGCAGATCAGGGCCGATCGCGCAATTCGAGGACCACTACGAAACCGAACTGATCGATCTGGTCAACCGGAAGCGCGCAGGCAAGCCGATCACGGCGAAGGGGCCGCGGGCGGCGACGTGGTCGACCTGAGGCGCTGCGGCGGAGCGTGGGTCAGGAAGTCGCGTCAGCGAAGGCGGCAAGCCAGCCAAGAAGCCCAAGAAGGCGGCGAGCGGCCAGCGCGAGATGCTGATGCCGATCGAGGGCAAGAAGCCGGCGAAGGAGGCGGCAGCCAAGAGGCCGGCCTCCAAGCCGCAGCGCAGGTCGGCCTGAGGCGCGTGAAGGTCAGGTGCGAGCACCGTGAACCGATTGGAACTAACGGCTTTGCGAGACGTCGAATCTCCGCCCCTGGCACTTCCCCCAAAGCCCGCCGGGGGAAAACCTACCCACTAGGTTGGCGGTCCGAATGCGCAGTTATAGCGCAAGGACCGTTTGCGCCCGGAGGAAGGAGCAATGAGCAATAGCATATCGGGCCGGAAAGTGCCGACCGCGGCCGAAGCTCGAAAGGTGTTTCGAGATGCGGGCGCCAAGGCGCCGGCGTCAGAGTATGAGACGCGACCAACAGGCATTCCATGCGAACCGGGAGCGCCTGAAGGCGGAGCGGCTGGCTCGCGACGCGGCCGTCAAGCACAAGCCCAAGACCTGATCGTTGGGTCCTCAGTGACGCTAGTAGTTTCGTCTCCGCTGCAGTGAATGTTCGAGAAAGAATCGCAGCATCTCCCTCGTCGCATCCGGTCCGTCCGGATCGGTGTAGGATCCAGCGGGGCTGCCTCCCGACCATGCGTGTCCGGCTCCGTGGATTTCCCAGTGTTCGAGGATTCCGCGCCCGCCGGCGTCGGTGTGGACCGTGCGGGTGTAGGCATGTCCTCCAGGTACCCGCCCGCGATGCACCTTGGCCTTCGTGCAGGACCCGCCGATCGACTGGCGGACGATCCGAACGCCGTTTTTGGAATGCACCGTCGTGTCGCGATCGCCGTGAAAGACGATTGTCGGCACGGGCGGGCCATCGCTCGGCGCTTCCTCAAGTCCGCCGCCTTGCTTCATGGCCATCAGCGCGGAGGGAAGGTCGCTGGCTGCTCCGCAGGCCAGTCCGGAATGAATGCCGATCGCTGCGTACAGATCGCCGTACGTCGATCCCATGACGGCCGCGGCAGCGGCCCCGGCGGACAGTCCGGCGACGTAGACGCGTTCCGGATCGACCGAATGGTCGCGCATGATCTGGCGGGTGATGCCGGCGATGAGCGAGGGCTCGCCTCTGCCGCGCTGCTGATCGGCCGGCCGAAACCAGTTCCAGCATTTCGCCTGGTTCGCTTCCACCCGCTGCGCGGGATATGCCACGAAGCAGGTCTGTTCTTCGGCGATGAAGTTCATCCGCGTGCCGGCGGCGAAATCCTCCGGCGACTGCGTGCAGCCGTGGAGCATGACTACCAGCGGAATGGCCTGGCCATGATAGCCGCTCGGGATGAAGAGCCGGTAGGTGCGGCTTCCCGCGGCATTTGCGTAGACGCCTTCGATGAACCTGGCGCCGTCCGGTACGATATCCGCCGTAGACGGCGGGGCGCGGCCCAGCGATCGTCCGAGTCCGAGCCCGTGGATGCTGTTGGCAAGGTCCGCTGGCGGCCGGGCCGTGCGACGCGGACGCCTCGTCTCGGCGGCTTTCGCCTTGGCGTCGATCGTCGGCGGCTCTCTTCCTGGAGCAAGGGAAGGGTGGCCGGTCCTCGGTGCGGCAGCGCCCCGCTCTTTCTCGCCCCGAAGCATGCGCTGAAGCAGCGCGGTGGCCTCGACGAGTTGGCCCGCGCGCGTGAGGCGTGTGGCTTCGCGAATGATGTCCTGGTTCAGCATGACCTTACCTCGTCCTGTCGGCGAGAGCGGACTTGACCGCCGGACTGGCATGCAGGGCCCCCAGCACAGAGACCGATGCAATCGTCGCGCGGGCAAGCTCGGGCGTGACGTCCGGGGCGATGGTGGCGAGGCCCAGAACATTGATGTGCAGCATCTCGCCCGCCCGCCGCGCCGCCTCGAGATCCTCGCGGCTGTAGTTTCGCAAACCCAGGTCCAGGCTCTTTCGCGCCGTGGACTGCTTGACCACGTCGGCATGGCGTTCGAGCTGGTTGCGGATCGCGGTCCGGATGAAATCCGTGCGGTTGGAGTAGAAGCCTTCCTGCACCATCAAATCGACCTGACCGAGATCGACAAAACCAAGATTGATCGTGATTTTTTCGGTGTCGGACGGCTTTCGCCCGATTTCGTGAATGTTGCTTGGCACCGAACTACCATCCAGCTAGCGTCCTAAGGGATGGTATATGGATGACCACCCTCCCCCGTCAAGGGCGTGCTTCCACGCGCTCGCGGCACGCGGGTCAGGTCAACGCGATCGGCCATGCGGTCATTCACAATTCCGGCGTCTACGCGGAGCGGAGCCCCGGCACGACCCCCGGGGGCCATCCACTGGCGCCGTACATACTGACGGCGCTGATCGGGCCTCCCGGTCGGCTGGTCAGCAGCGGCCTGCACCGCGGCGGAAAGGGCTCGCTGGACGATCTCGACTGGACGAAGCGCGCCTGGGATCCGACAAAGGCCGCCGACCTCGAAATCGGCCTTCATGCGAAGAGCTCGAATGGGATCAGGTGGACCTGCCGCAGATTGGGAAGTCGGGGTCGGCGGCGGGCGAGATAGCGGTGCCGCACGAAGGGACCGGCATGGGCCTCGCCTTCGACGCTGTGGCCTTCCACCAGGAGTATGCGGTCCTGTGTTGGCTTGCTGAAGTGGTGCCCGCGATCGGCGGCGACCGCCACCACCCTTCCCTCGAGCGACAGATCGTCGCCACTCGACATCAGGCGGCGCGAGCAATCGAGCGGCGCTTCTGGCGGTGGTAGCGCATGATCTCGGGAAGCGTCATCGCGTTCAGGACCCGGTCGGCAGGGACACCGCCCTTGCGGGCCATCTCGATGCCCCAGTGCATGTGGTCGAGCCGAGCATGACCTACTACAGCCTGCTCGCAATCTTTCCGCTTGCGGCTCTCGTCGCGATCTACCGGCTCTTCTCGGATCCCGGCAGCATCGCCAAGCAGCTCGACCAGATCTCCCGGATTGCTTCCCGCCGGCGCCCGTCGAGGTCGCGAGGGAGCAGCTCACGCGCGTGGCCTCGAAGGGCAATCAGACGCTCGGTCTCACCTTCGCGATCGGCCTTGCTATCTCGCTCTGGAGCGCGAACGCGGCCATGAAGTCGCTATTCGACACGCTCAACATCGTTTACGGAGAGAAGGAGAAGCGCAGCTTCGTGAAGCTAAATGCGGCTTCGCTATCCTTCACGCTCGTCTGCATGAGCACGCGTTACTGCCCCAGTTTGGCACCAGAAACGACCCAGCCGAAGCGCAACGAACGCGATCAGATTCAAACAAAAAGTCAGCAAAATCACCGAAGCCAATCGCTATCCCGTCGCTCATAACGGTGTGCTTGCAGGTTCGAACTCAAAGAAAGCTACTGAGGTGCCCCAAGTTAGCCGCGCCATGCACGGCCCTTCTTGCCGATTGCAGAGAGCCGCACGCGCCGAGCGCTCCTATTACTACGCTAGGCAAGCCAAACGCCGCTGCCGACGGAGATAGATCTCACAAGCCGGAAGCTCTCAAGCTAGATAGAATAATGAGCGATTGAGATCTCGCCCAATGAATACTGCATTCCTTTTGATGGCGCAGTACGGAGGTAAGGCCATCATCCCGATTGAAGACGTGTGTCGGGATTACTCCTCACACCTCGCTCCCACCAAGCAGAAGTTCAGCGCAGGTAAAATAGCAATGCCGGTCTGTTCAACCCATACGCCTGCCCTGCTCACCTTGGCTTTCGCAAGATTTTTCTTGATCTCCCGGTGCACACGTCGTGCACACGCCGGCCCTTAAGCAGTTGAAAAACTTGAACTCTCGTTCCAATCCATCATTGGCCCGACTGAGCTTCCGCGGCTGAGTTTTTCGAGGTCCAAATATGCATGAACCGGGGAGCGGAAACCGCGTCTTTTGATCTTCAGCGCACAGGCTGCGCAGCCCACTCGCGGCGTATTATTGATGGCGTGCAACCGGGAGCGATGCTTCGACATTGGCAGCCAGATGATCGTGGCCGACCCGCTCGTGCACACCTCGTGAAACAATCCGGCATTTTGGCTGCCTTCGACGCCGCTCGCCTCAGGCAAGACTGCGGCTTAGTCGAGACGATCGCGCGCATCAGGGTCTCGCGACGGACCGAGAGCGGGCTCACTCACACGCTCGCTGGCGAGTGGCGTGCGCATCCCGGATTTTCGTCGGCGCCGTCCGCGCTGGATCTCAAGACATGGCGGGAGGTCGCACGGAACAAACTCGCTGGAAGCTCGGTGTTGCAGTGATGGCTGGTTTTTGGGCAGGCCTCGGCGCCGGAAGGATTCTGATAAATATAATCGATGGTTCCGCCTGACGACGATGACCGCGTCTGCTGTCTTGATTGTGTGATCGACGACGCTCGGCGAGGCCTCTGGTGCGACAAAGGCGCAGCCAATTTAGCGCGCGTCCCGATGAAAATGCCGCCGGCAATTCCACGGATTCGACTGCCGCTTTCCTTTAGCCATTCGTCGAACAAGGCTTCGCTACCGCTAACGCAGGATTCGTGTCTCGTTGTACGGGGGTTGTATGAAAATTGATAAAGACGGCAAAAACTTTCTCAGAAAAAATGCTTAAAGGCTGCTTTCGTTGGGGAAATCTCGTTGGAGCGGGTGAAGGGAATCGAACCCTCGTATTCAGCTTGGAAGGCTGCTGCTCTACCATTGAGCTACACCCGCGACAGGGGCTCCCTAACACGGCCGGACGACGGTCTCAACTGCCGCGACGGTGACTTTTCGCAGCTTGCCGGCCTTACGAACAGGCCTCGGTTCCGGCCAATCGGGCTGCCCTTAACAGCTGCGGCCTTACAACCTATATTGGAATCTCCCGAAACCAACGAAAGGAGGTGATCCAGTGTCTTATCTCAAGCGCTGTCACCTCGCTGGGATCGCCCGCTAAGCTCTCGACAAAGCTTGGCATCGGGGCGCTCTCAGCCCTGGACCAGCGAGCAAGAAATCGGGCGCGACGGGGCCTCCCCGCCGCGCCTTTTCTTTTGCGATTTGTCTTAATCGAGGGTCGAGACCGCCCGCCGGCTCAGCTCGCGCGAAGCCGCTCACGGAATGCCACGGAGGCAATCAGCATGCCGACGCACCAGGCCATGACGGCGCGGTGGGGCTCTCCGGAGAGGAGCACGGTGAAGATGCTCGCAAGCAGGCACGGCGCGATCGCCTTGCCGGTCCGGCTCGCCAGCGAGAGCAGGAACGGCATCGCCGCGATCGATATATGCAGGACGTCCATGTCGAGTCACGGTCTCGTCGACGCCTTCAAAAGCCGCAGATGTTGAGCGCACGCGGGCGTTTGCCGCGCCGGCTCTCCACGATCCGCTCGCCGCCGTTCTCGGCCGAGCTGCCGTAATAGCGGTGATGGCCGGCCTGGTCGTGCAGCTCGGCCGGCTCCGATTGCCCCGCCCGACGCGCGTCGCAGATGATCTTGATGGTGTGACCCGACATAGCCGCCTCCAGCAAAAACCTTGTTGTTTGTGGTCATCAGTCGCGACCGCTTCCGGGGGCGTTCACACGGCGCGGCCGCAATCGGGTTTCAGGACGGTTTCGTCGCTTGCTTGCCGCGCAATATTTTGCTTCGGGATTGTCGGCACGGGCTGCCGTGCTACGTCCTTGGGGCTTGCGCAGAAAAAAAGAGGTGACGATGCTGTACGCCATCCTGGCCTATCACGTGGAAGACGAGGTCTTGTCCTGGACGCCGGAGGAGGACGCCGCGGTCGTGGCCAAAGTCATCGAGGTTCAGGCGCCCCTGAGAGCAAGCGGACAGTTTGGGCCGGCCGCCCGTCTGGACGAGACCCGGAAAGCCCGCACCTTGCGGGGCCCCGGCGCGGGCATGGTGCTGGACGGCCCGTTTGCCGAGACCAAGGAGCAGCTTCTGGGCTTTCACCTGATGGAATGCGCCACCGAGGATGAGGCGATCGCGGCGGCGCGGAAGCTGCGTGCAGTCAATCCGACGGCGGTCTACGAAATCCGCCCGGTCAAGCTTTACGTGCCGGCCGACGGGTTCGGCGCGACATCCCCGTGAGGTGCCGCTTACGGGTCTAGCTCGGACCGCGCGATGGTGAAGCGCTGGATCACGAGCCCGCCAAAGGCGATGAACCAGACGAAGGGCGCGATATGCGGCGCGAACGCGGCAACGACCGTGCCCGGAATGAACACGAGCAGCGGAAACATCGAGGCCATGATCTCGTGGCGCCAGCCGCCCAGGATGGTCCACCACAGCCAGGCATTGAGGCCGGCGATCGCGGTCAGGTGCAGGCCGTAGAGCACCGCCACCGCGTTGCTCATGCCGTAATTGGTGTAGAGGCCGTTGGTCACCGGCAGCAGCACGATCGAGAGCAGGAAGAACAAATTCAGGATCACCGCGCCGCGGCTGCCAATGGGCTGGCGCGCCAGGCGCCGGTGATGGCTGATCCAGAACACGCCGGCGATGATGAAGCTGAGCGCAAAGCCGGCAAGCTTGCCGGAATAGACATGGGCAAGATCGCTCCAGCCGGGGGCGCTGGTGAACACCGCGGCCTTGGGCAGGTCGTAGGCGAGCAGCGTCATGGCGACACCAAAAATGGTGTTGCTGAGCGATTCCAGCCGCCGCATCTCGAACTGGTCGGGCTTGAGCTCGGTCATGCCAGGGACGCGTTTCTCGGGCTGGAACTTCGGGCCGTCTTTCCCCCTAAATCCTAAACCCGGTTTCGTCCAGCTGCATTGCGATTCGCGACGGGATCGCCGACTCTCCCCCCTTCACCGGGGCGATTCGTGGCGACATATCTGGACACGCTCAATGCGGAGCAGCGCCGCGCCGTCGAGCATGGCGTGGCCGAAGGCGCGACCGTGGGCGCTCCCCTGCTCGTCATTGCCGGTGCCGGCTCCGGCAAGACCAACACGCTCGCCCACCGCGTCGCGCATCTGATCGTCGCAGGCGCCGATCCGCGCCGCATCCTGTTGATGACGTTCTCCCGCCGCGCCGCGGCCGAGATGGCCGGCCGCGTGGAACGCATCGCCCGAAAAGTGCTGGGTGAGAACAACGCCGCGATCATGCGCGATCCGCTCACCTGGGCCGGCACCTTCCACGGCATCGGTGCGCGGCTCTTGCGCGAATATGCCGAGCGCATCGGCATCGATCCCGCCTTCACCATCCACGACCGCGAGGACTCCGCCGACCTGATGAACCTGGTCCGGCACGAGCGCGGCCTGTCGAAAACCGAGAGCCGCTTCCCCGCCAAGGGCACGTGCCTGTCGATCTACTCGCGCTGCGTCAATGCCGAGATGGAGATCGAGAAGGTGTTAGGGGTGCACTATCCCTGGTGCGCCGGCTGGGCGGCCGAGCTGAAAGGCCTGTTCGCGGCCTATGTCGAGGCCAAGCAGGCCCAGCACGTGCTCGATTACGACGATCTTCTGCTCTACTGGTCGCAGATGATGAGCGATGCGCTGATCGCGGAAGAGATCGGCGGCCGCTTCGATCACGTGCTGGTCGACGAATACCAGGACACCAACCGCCTGCAATCCTCGATCCTGCTGGCGCTGAAACCCGACGGCCGCGGCCTCACCGTGGTCGGCGACGACGCACAGTCGATCTATTCGTTCCGTGCCGCCACCGTGCGCAACATCCTGGAGTTTCCGCAGAGCTTCTCGCCGCGCGCGGAAATGATCACGCTCGACCGCAATTACCGCTCGACCCAAGCGGTGCTGGCGGCGGCCAACGGCGTCATCGGGCTCGCGCGCGAGCGCTTCACCAAGAACCTCTGGACCGACCGCGCCTCGTCGCACAAGCCGCAGCTCGTCACCGTGCACGACGAGGCCGACCAGGCCCGCTACATCGTCGAACAGGTGCTGGCCAATCGCGAGCAAGGCGCGCTCTTGAAGCACCAGGCGGTGCTGTTCCGAACCTCCTCGCATTCCGGCCCGCTGGAGATCGAGCTGACCCGCCGCAACATTCCCTTCGTCAAGTTCGGCGGGCTGAAATTCCTCGATGCAGCGCACGTCAAGGACGTGCTGGCCCTCTTGCGTTTCGCGGAGAATCCGCGCGACCGCGTCGCAGGCTTCCGCATCCTGCATCTGTTGCCGGGCATCGGACCCGCCACGGCGCAGCGCGTGCTCGACCAGATGGCCGAAAGCACCGATCCGCTGGCCGCGCTCGGTCAGCTTCCGGCGCCTGCTCGCGCCGGCGCCGATTGGACCGACTTCGTCCGCACGACCCAGAATTTGCGCTACTCGGAATGGCCGGTCGATCTCGAGCGCGTACGGTTGTGGTACGAGCCGCATCTCGACCGCATTCATGAGAATGCCGAGACGCGGCGTGCCGATTTGATGCAGCTCGAGCAGATCGCGAGCGGCTACGCCTCGCGCGAGAAATTTTTGACCGAGCTCACGCTCGATCCACCCGATGCGACCAGCGACAAATCCGGGCCGCCCTTGCGCGACGAGGACTACCTGATCCTCTCCACCATCCATTCCGCCAAGGGCCAGGAATGGAAGTCGGTGTTCGTGCTCAACGTCGTCGACGGCTGCATGCCGTCCGACCTCGGCGCCGGCACCAGCGCCGAGCTCGAGGAGGAGCGCCGCCTGCTCTATGTCGCGATGACGCGCGCCAAGGACGATCTTCATCTTGTCGTGCCGCAGCGCTTCTTCGTCCACGGCCAGACCGCCAAGGGCGACCGCCACGTCTACGCCTCGCGCACCCGCTTCATCCCGGAGCAGCTGGTCTACCTGTTCGAGCGCACCGCCTGGCCGAAGGCCGCTGCCGGCGCAGGCCGCACCGCGGCGCAGGGCCCGAAGATCGACATCGGCGCGAAGATGCGGGGGATGTGGCGGTAGAGCTAAAGCGCGATGAGGTTGGGATGAATCGTCATCGCGCTTTAGTTTTTGGTCTGAGCATGATCTTTTCGGAAAACCGCTTCACACTTTTCCGGATCATGCTCTAGCAGGCTGTTGAAGAAGTAGCCAATCGGCGGGCGATAAAAGGAATGTCGTCGCCGCCTTCGAGGCATATCTTACCTTCGAGCGAGCCATCGGCGAGCTCTTCTGCCCAACCACGGCCTTTTGCGGGCTCCATCTCGTCGTTGCCATCCCATGTGAACTCGACGGCATCGCCTTCGCAACGGCCGTATATTGCCCCGGTGAGACAATCCAGGGCGAACTCGCCACCATCGTTTGTGAACAGGATGTAAGAGCCCGACCCGGCCATGTCGTGATCGGGCGTTTCCACGACGCGCCATTTGCCCCGCACGCTCATAGCTGCACCGCCAGCAGCTTGGGCAGGCGGATCAGATTGTAGGCGGCAAGCGCCAACGTAAAGACGGCGTCCACACGCTCGCGCCCTCGCAGCTTTACCTTGGCCAGACCGGCGGAACTCTTGATCCATCCGAACACTTCCTCAATCCGCTTGCGGCAGCGTTGGCTGATCTCGTAGCCGGCATGGCGGGTGGAGCGGGCATCGACCGCCGTCTTGCGCGGGACGCCTGTCTTGCTGAGGTGTCCGTCGATTGCGATGTGCGGCGTCACCGATCGTTCTCTCAAGTCGTGCACGAACTGCGTAACGTCATAAGCCTTGTCCGCGCCGAGCGTGACCGCCGGCCTCTGGGATGGCAATTATCAATCAACGCCAGCGCTGTCTCTCGTTCGGCCGTACCGGTGGCCTGGCTGACAATGCCGCCGACCGCCAAACCATGGCGATTTTCCATCAGAGCATGCCCCATGTAGCAGAGCTTGGCCGGCTGCCCATCGCCCTTCTTGTACAGCCGAGCCTCCGGATCGGTGGTGCTTTGGTGCGTCTTGTTTGAACGCTTCTCCTTGTGGAAGCTGCGCTCAGCGTTACGTCCCGGCCCCCCACTGTCGTTGTCGCCTCCATCCCTTCTGCGGAAGCTCTTGATCGAAGCCCACGCCTCAATCAGCGTGCCGTCCACCGAGAAGTGGTCGCTCGACAATAGCCGCTTCACTTTCGGCTGAGCCATTACCGCGGAGAGGAACTTAGCGGCGATCTCACCCTCTAGCAGCCGGTCGCGGTTCTTGGAAAAGGTCGAGTGGTCCCACACCGGATCGTCCACGCCAAGACCGACAAACCAGCGGAACAACAGGTCGAACTCCAGCCGCTCCATCAATTGTCGTTCCGAGCGGATGCCATAGAACGCCTGCAACAACATCGCCCGAAGCAGCCTCTCCGGTGCAATCGAGGGTCGGCCAAAGTCCGTGTAAAGCCCCGCAAATGCCTTCGATAGATCGTCCAGCGCAGCGTTCACAATCTCCCGGATCTTCCGTAAGGCGTGATCCGGGCGAACCCGCGCTTCAAGATCCACGTAACTGAAGAGCGATCCAGACCGCTCGTCCGATCCCCGCATCATGGCCTCCCGATTCAACTATCGAGAGAATCACGTCCACTGCCATCCCGCCAGAGACTTCTTCAACAGCCTGCTAGGCGTTCAGCCTGTCGAACTGGACCTTGCCTGCCTTCATCACCAGCGGAATGTGCTCGCCCTGGCCGAGCAGGCAGGAAACGTCGCGCAGCGGATTGCCGTCGACTACCAGCAGGTCCGCGATGGTCTCGGGCGCGATCCGGCCTAGCTTGCCTTCCATGCCCAGCACCTCGGCGCCGATCAATGTCGCGCTGGCGATCACGGCGCGCGAGCCGAGAATTTCGGCGCGGATGCGGAATTCGTCGCTCTGCAGGCGCTGCGACGGGCCAAGCAGATCGCTGCCGAACCCCATCTTCACGCCGGCGTCGCGGTAGATCGCGAGGGAACGCAGCCCGGCGTCGCGAACATCGGCGATCTTGGCCACGCTCTCGGGCGGCAGACCGTATTGGGCGCCCTCGTTCGCCAGCGCTTCATAGGTGACGAGCGTCGGCACCACATAGGCGCCCTTCTCGGCCATCAAGCGCGCAGTCGGAGCATCGACCAGATTGCCGTGCTCGATCGTGCGCACGCCGCAGCGAACGGCGCGCGCGATGGCGGCAGCGGTGTAGGCATGGGCCAGCACATAGGTCTGGCGCCCGTGCGCCTCCTCGACGATGGCGCGGATCTCGTCCTCGAAGTAGCCGAAGGCGCCGACCGGATCGGTTGGCGAGGCGACGCCGCCGGATGCCATGATCTTGATCTGGTCGGCACCCATCTGCAGCTCCTCGCGCGCCGCCTTGCGCACGCCGTCGACGCCGTCGGCAACGCGTGCCAGCGCGCCGACACGCACGCAGCAGGGACACGGCGCGTCGCTGGCGAGGTAATCCGAGCGCGCCCGCATGTCGCCATGCCCGCCGGTCTGGCTCAATGCGCGGCCGGAGACGAACAGTCGCGGGCCCTCGGTCAGGCCGGTCTCGATCGCCTGCTTCAGCGCATGGCCGGCCCCGCCGGCGTCGCGGACGGTGGTGAAGCCACGCCGGAGCATGCCGCGCAGCAGCAGCGTCGAGCGCAGCGTCACCAGCACGTTCGGCATGTGCACCTGCTGCGCCAGATTGAGCTCGACCGCCACCGCATGGACATGCAGGTCGATCAGGCCGGGCATCAACGTCTTGCCCTTCAGGTCGATCGTCCGATCGGCCGAGGCCTGGAGCGGCCGGTCGGAGACCTCCTTGATCAGATTGTCCTCGACCAGCACGTGATGTCCCTCCAGCAGGTCCGGCTGGAGCGGATCGAGCAGAGCGACGTTCTTGAAGAGGGTGCTGGGCATGGTCGTTTCCTGTCTGGTCAGGACTGTGTGAGCAGCGCGGGCAGCGCGAGCTGGGCAAAGGGAAGGCACGCCGCGATGTCGTCCGCGCCGTACCAGCCTGACTCGTGCAGCAGGTTGAGCGAGCCGAGCGTGCGCCCGCGCCAGCGCACGGGCATGTTGAGCACGCTCTCGCAGCCGAGCGACGCGATCAGCTCGTAGTCGGGAAAGACGTTGCGCAAATCATCCTGCGTGCGGCCGATATAGGCCTCGCCGCGATCGAGAACGGCCTCGGTCCACGGGCCCGGCGCCAGGCGCTTGCGTCCGCCGGTCGGATACGGGCCGGGGAGATTGGAATAGACCCGCGCTGCTTCGCCGCTGTCGCCGTCATAGGTCAGGATGGTGAACAGCTTGTGCCCAATCGCCGATTTCAACGCGTCGTCCAGCGCCGAGAACAGGGCATTCGGCTGCTCCACCCTGCCCTGCGCGGCCGCCACATTGCAGAGCAGCGGATCGGCCTGGCGTCTCGCCTTCCTCATGCGACTTCACCCGCCGCAATCTCTTCCAGTGAGCGGCCGCGCGTCCGCACGCCCATCAGGACGACGGTCAGCGCGCCGATCAGCAGAACGCTGGTGGTGATGCCGAACACGCCGGCAAAGCCGAAATTGGGATAGAGATAGCCGACCAGGATCGGCGAGACGATCGCGCCGATGCGGCCGATCGCGGAAGCGAGGCCGGCGCCGGTGGTCCTGACCGGCGTCGGAAACACTTCCGCCGTATAGGCATAGACGCCCGCATAGGTGCCGTTCATGAAGAACGACAGGCAGATGCCCGCGAGCATGATCTGCTGGTCGCTGTGCGCGAACGCGAGTCCGAGCGCGCTGGCGCCGCCGAGCACCATGTAGGACGCGATCGTCGCCTGCCGGCCAACGCGCTCGTTGAACCAGGCGGCGCTGAAATAGCCGGGTATCTGCGCGCAATAGATCGCGATCGAATAGGCGAAGCTCTTGGTGATGCTCATGCCATTCTGGACCAGAAGGCCAGGAATCCAGACGAAGAAGGAATAATAGCTGAAGGTGATCGCCAGCCACATGATCCAGGTCATGATGGTGATGCGCGCCTGCCGGCCGGCGAGCAGCGCGGCGAAATTGGCCAGCAGCGTTCCCCCGGCGAAGGGCGGACTGACCGCATCGACGACTGGCTGCGACAGCGCATGACCCTCACGGGCGAAGCCGGCTTCGATCCTGTCCAGCACGGCTTCGGCTTCCTTGCTCCTGCCCCGGCTTTCCAGCCAGCGTGGCGATTCCGGCAGCGCCCTGCGCCACCACAACAGCATGACGACCGGGACGGCGGTGATCACCAGCACGATGCGCCAGCCGTTCTCATAGGCGGGAACGATGAAGTAGCCGAGCAAGGCCGCCGCGACGAAACCGAAGGAGAAGAAGCCGGCCAGCGCGCCGGTGAAGCTGCCGCGGAAGCGCCGCGCGACGAACTCGGCGAGATAGGGCGCGATGATCGCGCTCTCGGCACCGGTGCCCATGCCGGCGACGACGCGGGCGGCGAAGAAGGATGGCCAGGTGTCGACCGCCGCGCTCACGATCGATGCCGCGCAATAGAGCGCCAGCGCCGACATCATCACCGCCCGGCGGCCGATCAGGTCGCCCAGCGTGCCCGCCAGCAACGCGCCAAACAGGAAGCCGATATAGGTGCTGCTGCCGAGCACGCCGATCTCGACGCTCGACAAATTCCAGGCCGTGCGCAGCACCGGCAGGATGAACGCCAGCACGGCCGCGTCCATCGCGTCGAACATGTAGCCGAGCCCGCCCATCAACAGCAGATGCGTGTGGAAGCGCGCGAATGGAAGGCGCTCGATGCGCGCCGATATCATCGACATGAAAGTCCCCCTCGATTGTCACGGGCCCGGCGCGCCGCTCGGGAGGGAACCATAGACAAAACGACATTATCGTCATAATTTATAATTATGATCTGATATATCACCGTGGTGAATGCACGTGTCGTTCCGCGCGCTCGACCTCAACCTCCTGAAAGTCTTCGAGGCACTGATGACCGAGGGCAGCGTCACGCGCGCCGCGAATGCGTTGCGGATGACCCAGCCCGCGGTCAGCAACGCGCTCGCGCGGCTGCGCGACGCGCTCGGCGATCCCCTGTTCGTGCGAGCCGGCACCGGTATCCGCCCGACCCAGCGCGCCGTGGTACTGTGGGAGCCGATCGGCGAGGCCCTGGAAAGCGTGCGCGGTGCGCTCGACGAGCAGGTGTTCGATCCTGCACGTGCACAGACCGAATTCAGCCTGTCGATGTCTGACTACGTCTCCTCGCTGGTGATGCCGAACCTGCTCGGCCATCTCGGCAAGGTTGCGCCGAAGTCGCGCGTCCACACCGTGCCCAATACCGTCGTCGAGATCGCCGACCAGCTCGAGGACAACAGGGTGGATTGCGTGCTCAGCGTCTATGTCAACGAGGCGCAACAGCCGGCCGCCATCCGCTCGCGCTCGCTTTGGACCGTCGACTACGCCTGCTTCATGCGGCGCGGCCATCCGCTCGCGGCCCAGAAACGGCTGAGCACGCGGACCTTCCTCAACGCGGGGCACGTCGATGTGAGTCTCGCCGGCAAGACCTTGCCGTCCTACGATCTCTTCCTGGCCTCGCGCGGGCTATCGCGCAACCTGGTCGCGACCGTCAATCACTACAGCGCCGCCTACGAGGTCGTCCGGCAGTCCGACTTGATTGCCGTGCTGCCGAGCGACCTGCGCTCGCAATCCCGGCACGCGCCGTTCCTGCACGCCATGCCGCTTCCGCTTCGCGCGCCGCCGCGCATCGTCAGCCTGTTCTGGCACCAGCGCAACGACACCGTACCGGCGCAACGCTGGCTGCGCGAAACTCTGGTCGGGATGTTCGCCGAGGCCGACTGAACACGCACCTAACACCCTCCAAAAAGGAAACGGTGCGTTTCTCGAAGCAGCATTGTTGCGCCGGCATTAGCGGCCTAGCTCCACCGCAAACGATCCCTCCCTCAATGACAGGCGCCTGTTGCGCCCGCAGAGACCTCATCGATGACCGCACCGCTCGAATTCGGACTGGATACCTTTGGGGACGTCACCAAGGACACCGCCGGCGCGATGCTTTCGCATGCGCAGGTGATCCGCAACGTCGTCGATGAAGCCGTGCTGGCCGACGAGCTCGGTCTCGACTTCATCGGCCTCGGCGAACATCACCGCGCCGACTTCGCGATCTCCTCCCCCGAGACCGTGCTCGCGGCCATCGCGGCGCGCACCAAAAGCATCCATCTCGGCTCTGCGGTGACGGTACTGAGCTCGGACGATCCGATCCGCGTGTTCCAGCGCTTTGCGACAGTGGATGCGCTCTCGAACGGGCGCGCCGAGGTGATCCTCGGCCGCGGCTCGTTCACCGAATCCTTCCCGCTGTTCGGCTTCGACCTGCGCAAATACGAAGAGCTATTCGAGGAGAAGCTCGACCTGTTCGCCGCGCTCTTGCCGCAGCAGCCGGTGACCTGGGAGGGCAAGCTGCGTCCGCCGCTGCGGGATCAGTTGGTCTATCCGCCGGTCGAAAACGGCACGCTCAAGACCTGGATCGGCGTCGGCGGCAGCCCGCAATCGGTGGTGCGCGCCGCGCATTACGACCTGCCCCTGATGCTCGCGATCATTGGCGGCGATCCAGCGCGCTTTGCACCCTACGTCGAGCTCTATCACCGCGCGTCTAGGGAGTTCGGCCGCCCAGCACAGCCGATCGGTGTGCATTCCCCCGGCTATGTCGCCGAGACCGACGAACAGGCGCGTGAAGAGTTGTGGCCCGATTACAAGGCCATGCGCGATCGCATCGGCAAGGAACGCGGCTGGCCGCCGATGGGCCGCGACGAGTTCGTCAGCGAAGCCGAGCACGGCTCGCTCTATGTCGGCTCGCCCGAGACCGTTGCGCGCAAGATCGCCAAGACGGCGAAGGCCCTTGGCATCTCGCGCTTCCAGCTGAAGTATTCGGCGGGGCCATTGCCGCACGAGAAGCTGATGCGCAGCATCGAGCTCTATGGGCGCAAGGTGGTGCCGATGGTGCGGGAGATGATCGGGTAAGTCTGCCTTTGGTCTACGACGTCGCGCCCTGCTTCATCAGCCCGAGCCTGCTTGCGCCGACATAGAGCGAGAGCACAGCGGCGTTGGAGACGTTGAGGCTCTTGATCTCGCCGGGCATGTCGAGCCGCGCCACGACGCTACACGTCTCGCGGGTCAGCTGCCTGAGGCCCTTGCCTTCGGCCCCTAACACCAGCGCCAGCGGCTCACGCAGCGCGACGTCGCTGAGATCCTCGCTGCCCTCGCTGTCGAGCCCGACGGTCTGAAAGCCGCGCTCGTTCAGCGCGGTGAGCGCGCGGGCGAGGTTTTGTACGGTGATGAGCGGCACGAGCTCGAGCGCACCGGAGGCTGCCTTCGCGAGCACGCCGGTGGCTTCCGGACTGTGACGCGCGGTGGTGACGATCGCCTTCACCGCAAAGGCCGCGGCGGAGCGTAAGATCGCGCCGACATTGTGTGGATCGGTGATCTGGTCGAGCACCAGCACCATGCCTTCCTGCTTCAAGGTCTCGATATCAGGCGAAGGCAGCGGATCGGCTTCCGCAAGCAACCCCTGATGCACGGCGTCTGGCGACAGCAGACGGTCGATCTCCTGGGGCCGGACGATCTCGGGCGCGATGCGGGTTGCGATGTTTTCGTCCGCGAGCCGCCTTGCGGCGTTCTCGGTCAACGTCAGCTTGCGGATCCGCCGCCGGGGGTTGGCGAGCGCCATCGTGACGGTGTGCCAGCCATAGAGGATGACAGGCCCGTCGGGGTGCGAATCGCGGTCGCGCCAGGCCGGCCGGCCGGCCGATTTCCCGGGTCTGTTGAAGGGCTTAGCCCCGCCGCGAGCCCCCTTGGGGCCGAATTTTCGATCCTTCATGGGCTCGCTTGTGTCACGGGTCCCGGAATATGGCAATTTCGGTGCCGTCAGGAACGATTTTAGCTGTTCGCCTCGGTTGACTTTGCCCCACTGCTTCGCCCATAAACGCGCCCGGTCGCGCCCCGATCAGGGTTGTCGCGGTCTTCACGTTCCATGGCCGTCTTCGGTCCGCCGGCAAGGTCCGGCCCGATTGTGCTGCCGTCGAGCGGGGGAGTGTCCCGAGTGGCAAAGGGAGCTGACTGTAAATCAGCCGCCTCATGGCTTCGCAGGTTCGAGTCCTGCCTCCCCCACCAGCCTTCGCTCGCTTCGCGAGCTTCGGCTTGGCAAGCCAGGGCACAACGTCATGGCGTGAAGCCAAGCCCGGACATGACGACTTTCTCATAACTGCATTCGTGTGATCGCCACCACGGCACGCTCACACCAAAAAGCAAAGCGCCCGTCCGCATCACGCGAACGGGTGCCTCGTCGGCTGAACCGATCAGAGATCAGTAATAGCGGCGCAGCACGCGATGGCCGCCGTAGTACGGTGCGTGGCGATGAGCGTAGCCGTAGCGCGGACCGTAGCCGTAGTGCACGCGCGGCAGATAGCCGTAGCGCGGGCCATAGCCGTAGCGATACGGACGATAGTACGGGCGGTGATAGCGATAAGCGGCACGATAGCCGTAACCATAGCCATAATTGGCGGGCGCGACGACCGCGTCTTCACGATACGTCGGATACGGCGCGAAGGCGCCCGGGCCTGTGTAGGTCGGCCCCTGGTTGACGTAATAATACTGCGTGGTCGGCTCGGCGAGGCGCTCATATGCTCCATAGCCATAGCCATAGCCATAGCCATACCCATAACCATAGCCGCCGCAGCCGGTGTTGCAGCCGGAATAGACCGGCGCAACTGGCGCGCACGTGGTGAAGCCGCAGGCCGCGGCGGGCGCGGTAGCGACGAACATCACGGCAGCCGCCGCGACCAGTCCCGAAATCATTTGACGCATTACTCTCTCCTGTTGATTTCCGTTTTTTGGCTTTTCACGTTTGCTAACCCGGCGGCTTGCCGGGGATCTCTGTATGCGGCCGTGGCCGAGGGCGCCGAGGATGGTCGTTGATCTCGGGCGCGAGGATCACTGGCGGCGGATCGACGGGCACGTCCATCTGCGGCGGTAGCGGCGCGGACGACGCGCCCCAGCTCTGGTGGTAGCTCTCGGCCGGCTTCGGCAATTTGCGGTTCGCGGGCGGCTCGACCTCGAGCCGGCCGTAGCCGGGCCGCAGGCCCAGCGTCGGATAATAATGGCCGACGTCGTCGGGCTGCCGCTCGGCGATATAGCGCCCGCCATAGATCGTGGGCTGCACCTGCTGGTTCTTGCCGAGGCCCCAGACGCCCTCGACGACGCTGTAGGACGCGTCGATATTGTTGATGATGATCGGCACGCCGGGACGGCCGGGAACGACGATATCGAAGCCGCCGTCGGCAAGCGCCGTCGCAGGCAGTCCGATCAGAAAGGCAGCGAGCGCCACAGCGCGCATGAGAAGGCCCCGGTTGTCCGGCCACAACCTATCCGATCGCGACGCAGAGAGGGTTAAGGCCCGCTCGCCAATTTCCGGTAAGCCTAATGTGCAAGGATTGCGCGCTGCGCAAATGCTGCAGCGCACTAGCGAAGCGTTAACGGCATCGAGCGCACCGGCCGGAACCACCCGTATGCTCACATCCGTTTGACCGTCCAGCTGCGAAAATCAACCGGTTTCACCGGAACGTCCGGCGCGCTCGGCATTTAGCCCCCGTTCAACCACAACGGGAGCCAACAATCATGAATATCAAACTCCTCGGCGCCGTCGCGATCGCGACCACCACTCTCGCGGGCCCCGCGATGGCACAGGCGGTGGTCAACAATCCTGCCCGCTGCTCGGCCCAGTTCCCGAATGCCAACTGCCAGAACCTCGGACCGGGAAACCCGTACACCGACAGGGGTTATCGCCATCGCCGCATGTCCTATCGGCAGACCAACAGCGGCGACTGGAATAACGATTGGAACAGGAGCCGCACCGGCTTCTGGCCGACCGATGTCGCGGCGGGCGTAGCCGGTGCCGCGATCGGCACTGCGGGCGCGATCGCAACCGCTCCGTTCCGCGCCTGGGACAATTCCTACGCGTACGATCGTTCGTGGGACAATCGCGGCTGGGACACCCGCACCTATGCCCAGCGTAACGGCTTCGTCTGCACGCCCGGCACCTGGTTCAAGGGCGACGACGGCCGCCGGCACATCTGCCAGTAAGCGGCTCACATTGAACGCGACCCATCAGGCGGCCCGCAAGGCCGCCTGATTCATGTCTTGCGACGACGATCGCGGTTCTGGCACTTTCCGACCAAGTCTGATATTGCGGCGCGCAAGGGTGGACGGCCCCGGCATGTGCCGGCCGTGCCCGCTTTCTCAGGCGTCGCCGGCTTAGCTCAGCGGTAGAGCAGCGGTTTTGTAAACCGAAGGTCGGGGGTTCAATCCCCTCAGCCGGCACCATTGGTTTAGCCGACACCGCGTCGTGGCCTGACGTGCTATGTCGAACCTGCAATCGACCCGGGCGGCAAAGCTTCCACCGCCCTCCGCGACCGCAGATCGAAGCCTGTCAATTGCCACGGCTCCTTATTCATCGGCGACCACCGCAAGAACTAAATCATCGGTTTGCCGTTATCCTCGTGCTATAGAGCCGTCTCGCGGAGGTCTAGCGATGGACCCGAATGATCGGGTAGCCTTAGCTCTATCCGCTGTCGCCTTGGCCATCGCCATTGTGGTTGCATCGACAGTCACGTTAGAGCGCGTCAATACCCGTACCGCCAGCAACGACGCACCTCCCGGAACGGTAGGACTCGCCAGGCCTCACCCGCCACTGGACCGTGCTCCCGGTGAACCGATACAGACGTCAGGAGCGCCGTCCGACGCAAGTCATCGGCAGCGTCCTTGACCGAACACCGGCCGCGCCGGCACCAGGACTCGATGCCTGTGCCTCAGCTTGAACTCTTGCGCGCTGCGCCCTGTTCGAAGTGCGCGACGCCGGCGCCACCGATCTCGACCCAGGCATGTTTCGATTGCTCGAACACCGATCTGACGGGCGCGGGAAAATCCGGATCCGCGATGGCGCCGACGGCAACGCCGATCATGTCAGGCAGATTGTCAGCCTTCCAGCAGACCGTCGAGCCGCAGTCGGCGCAGAAATAGAAGCGGACCTCGCCGCCGCTTGCGGCGGCGCGAGCGTACTGCTTCGGCGCGCCGGAGATCGTGACGTCCTCGACAGGATAGAACGCACCGACGCCGAACGGCGCTCCGGTTCGCCGCTGACAGTCGATGCAATGACAGGCCGCGACCAGCCTGGTCGGTCCCGGAAGCGAAAGTGAAACAGCACCGCAACTGCATCTGGCATCAATCATCGGACATCCTCCAGCTGCCAGAGCCCGAGGCTCTTGTCGCGCCAGCCGCCGCCCTTCTCGCAACGCTCGTTGATCAGTGCGTGCGGCGCCGGCCAGTCGAACGGCGGCTTCTCCATGTTCAGCGCCCGCCAGTCGCCGTCCTCGCAATCGCGATTTGCATCCCATTCCGGAAAGGTGGTGGCCAGCAGGAAGCGCGCGCCGCTCTCTCGAAATCGCGCGAGGGCGCGATCGATATTCGCAAAGCTCAAATGCACCAGACAGTCCCGGCAGAGAATGACATCCGCACGCGGCAGCGCATCGCACGTGATGTCGGCAACGAGAAACCGGCCCGGCGACCCGCCCACACGCCGGCGGTTGGCCTCGATCAGCGACGGCACGACGTCGATGCCGGTGTAATCGACGCCGAGCTTCAGGCGGCCGATCCATCCGGCATCGCCGCAGGGCGCATCGAGCAGCGAGCGCGCGCCGAGCCGTTGCAGCAATGGAGCAAGCGCCTCCCGGATCGCGGCGGTCGCGGGGTCCTCCGAGCCGAGGCCCGACACCGAGGTCGCCGCGCCCCACAGGTTGGTCCGCTCGATCCGCTCGAACCGGGCAGCGAGATCGAGGCCCGCGAAATTCTCGTGGTCGGCGAGGAAACGTTCGTGAGCGAGCACGGGAGGACGATTGGAGATCATCGGACTAGGCTCAAATCAAGTCGCGAGGCCAGTGTATAGGCGATCCGTCGCCTCTGGAATCGCCTGTCTTTTCGCTCAGGCCGGCTTCTGCCACTCCATGACGTGGAAGAAGGGCACGCGGCGATGACGGGCAACCTGCTCGGGACTGCCGCCCGTTGGCTGCGGCTCGACGAACAGGCGCAACTGGAGACCGTGATCGAGCAACAGCGTCATGTAGGTGCTGAGCGGACGGTGCCAGTTCCGGATCCGGATGCCGTGCCAAGCGGCCCAGATCGGCCGCTCCTGCATATAGTGGTCGATCGCGAAGCGCCACGGGCCTTCGCCATCACGCGTCCAGCCGTCCGGCTGGCCAGCGGTGCTGAAGCTCGTCAGGTTGGCGATCAGTAGCGTGCCGCCCGGGCGCAGCACCGCCACCATCCTGTCGATCGCCGCATCGAGATCGGGCATGTCGATCAGACTGAGATAGCTGACGACCAGGTCAAAGCTCGCATCGAGCTCCATCGTCTCGGCGCGGCCGAGCCGATAGTCGCCATCCGGGTCCAGCTGGCGGGCGCGCGCGAGCAGCGCCTCGGTCGGATCGATGCCGGTGGTACGGATGCCGCCGCGCTGCATGATGCGGCAAAAGCGCCCTTCCCCACAGCCGACATCGAGCGCATTGCGAAAGCCGCGCCCTTCGATGCGCTCTCTCATCGGCGCGTCCAGCACGAAGCGGCGACCATAGTCGCCATCTTGCCCCTGCTCGACAATCCAGGCAGCCGCGGACGCGGCCCAGCCGTCGCTGACGTCCTCGTTCATAGGCAGACCTGCAGGAATGGAGGTTGGCCGCGCGCAGCGCGGGCGCAGTTACTGAGCACAGATTGGATCAGAGTTCAACATGAGGTAGCATGCGCATACGATGCGTTCCACCACGCTCAAAGAGAAGGCCAGGATCGCCGCCGGTGCGGTTACGGCCATCGTGATGACGGCCGTGCTGTTTGCAATCGCAATGGGGTTTCTGCTCGCGCTATAGATGGCATCGGCACCGCGGGCATGCGCCGCTGCCCAAGCTCACCAGGCGCACACGGCCCGCCGGAATTTTCGGACTTCACCATTCAGCTAGTCGCCATCGCTTGGCAGCGTTGGGCGGACTTGTAGGCGGCCGCTCCGATAGGGTCTGACCGGAACCAAAGCCCTGCGTCATGGGTTCTCGATCCATGTGGATCAGGGAAGAAAACCGAAACATGTTTCTGCTGGCGACGGTGACGCTGTGCTGTGGCGCCGTCGCCGGCACAGTTGCGCTGTTCGAACCGGCGCCAGCACCTGATCCGGCACAGCAGGTGGCCCAGCGGATGGCGGCCGACGTCAGCGCTCAGACGCCGGTTCGGGTGGTCGGCGCGCCGTTCGAGCCCAACGTCAATCCGCGCCAGCGCTAGCCATCACTGCGGCGATACCTCCTTGCCCTTTTCGGGCCGGCCATGGGCACGCACCAATTCCTCGACGAACGCGATCACCTCCGCCCGCTTGTCGGGCGGCAGCGACAGGAATGCGCGGACGAGCCTCAAGCCCTCCGCTTCGTCCATCCGCTTGTCTTCGGCATTCATCTGACCAATGTCGGGCGATCGGGAAAAATATGCAATCCCCCTTACAAACGGACCCTTGATTCGGCGCGGCCGCTTTGTTGGAATGGGTCGCGACTGAGGTGGATTATGAAGTGGATCAGGGAACGCGACGCACTGATCGCGCAGACACTGGCCTTCGTCCAATCGGTGACCGGCAAGAAGGATGACATCCTTCAGCCGGGCGCGCCGTCGGATTCGCCCGCGGCGACCGTCGAGATCGTCGCCGTCGAGGCCGTCACGGCCGAGATCGACCCGCCCCACCCCACTCCGCAGCCTCAGCCCGTCAAGCTCCCGCCGGCGCGGGCAAGCGGCGATTTCCGCAGCGAGATGCAGGCCCGGATCGCCAATTTCCGCAAGCATCAGGAGCGGTTCGAGCGCGAGCGCGAGGAATATTGCGCGGCCACCCTGACCAAATTGCGCGCCGCCATCTGTGACCCCTCCCTCCGCCCACCGGCCGAAAAGTAGGGCCGGCTCTCCAGTCGGGGGCTACAGCCAGGACCACACCAGCCAGAGATTGGCCGCGCAGGCGCCAAACAGCGCCAGCGTCAGGGGCAGGAGCATGTGCCCGCAAGAGGTTTTCAGGTCGCTCGTCATGGCCGAAAACATCCGCTGATTCCGGCCGGAGAGTCCCAGGGATTCTTTTTTTGGGGATTCAGGACTCATTAAGGACTCAGGGCAAGGACTCAGGGCCCTACCGCCCCTGATCACGGCGCCGTGATCGGGCCGCTGGCCGGAACCCCTCACCCGCAAAGTCGTTAACGGGCTTTCCTGGAGTGGGAAGAATGCCCTACGCCCTGTTCTGCAACGAGGCCCAGATCAGCAAGGCCTATCCGAGCGAGTCCGACGTCTGGAAGCTCGCGCAGCGAAGTGGCCTTGTCGTCGACGTGATCGCGGACGACGAGCAGCGGGGACCGCGCCGGGTGCTCGACAACGACTACGAGATTGCGCCCTGCCAGGCAGCCCAGGGCGAGGACCCCGCCAAGAACAAGGCCGAGGCCGACCAGCAGTCGAGGATGGAGCTTGAGCTGAATTATTGAGGTCCGACGCCAAACCGGCGTTGCTCAGGGGGTCGCGGTCGCGAGAGACGCCTGCTCGCCTGCCAGGGCCACGCAGGCCTTCCGGCGATGCAGCCCGCGGATCGCGCCGGTGACCTTCAGCACCTTGCCCGACGGGCAAGAGGCGTCCTTGACGAAGGCGACCTCATAGGGCGCCAGCATCAGGGGTTCGGATTTGAGGATTGTCTGTGCAGAGCACGGCAGGCAGGTGAAGCACGAGAGCACCACTGCCGACACCAAGATACGCATGTCCGTCGTCCCACCAGCCCGATAATTCTCATATAACGCGTTGAGGAGCGCGAGGTCCGTAAATCGCAAAAATTATTTTTGCTTTACCCCGGCCCCATGACGCGCGTGAGAAGGCGCGCCCGCACTGCTTGCAAGCAAATGACGCGCCAGATGGTTCACGCAAAGCAAACGGAAGGCCGGCGAACAGATGCTGACAAACGAAAGGCCGGCGGGAGCCGGCCTTTGCAGATCCTGGTCGTGGGCGGTAGGTCAGTAGCGCGCG
This sequence comes from Bradyrhizobium zhanjiangense, assembly GCF_004114935.1. Taxonomy (NCBI): domain Bacteria; kingdom Pseudomonadati; phylum Pseudomonadota; class Alphaproteobacteria; order Hyphomicrobiales; family Nitrobacteraceae; genus Bradyrhizobium; species Bradyrhizobium zhanjiangense. The sequence continues at coordinate 4,065,436 of NZ_CP022221.1, read as the reverse complement.
GCCGCCGGCCCGCCCCAGCCGAACCGGTAGTTCACACCGACCTTGACGGTATGCTCGTCCTCCCGGCCACGAACGCCGACGATGTCAGCCGGGCCGGAGGTGAAGGTTGTACTGCCAAAGTTGTAATACTGGTACTCGGCCTTGGCCGACCAGCTCGGCGCGAACATGTATTCGAGGCCGGCGCCGACGGTGTAGCCGTCCTTGCTGTTGCCGGTGGTGGTGAAGGTCTGCGGCACCCCGGCGATGTTCACGCCAAGACCGTTATTGCGCCAGGCATAACCGCCCTTGGCGTAGAGCAGCGTTGGTCCCCAGGTGTAGCCAATGCGACCGGTCACCGACCCGAGCTGGTCGGTGTTGGACGTCACCTGCGTGCCCAGCGGGAACGTGACGCCGTTGTTGTTGGTCGGCAGCCAGGAATACTGGGCCTCGATACCTACCACCCAATTGGGCGCGAACTGGTAGTCGAAGCCGCCCTGCACGCCGCCGAGGAAGCGGGCGTCGCTCGACTGGAAGCTGTTGTCGCCGGCGAAGGCGCCGCCGACATGGCCGCCGATGTAGAAACCGGTCCAATTGTAGATCACCTGCGGCGGCGTATAGGCCGGCGCCTTGGTGTAGGTGCGCGGCTGCATGTCGGCAGCAGCGGCCGGCGCGGCCAGCGCCAGCAGCGCGACTGCTCCGAGCAAAAGCCTGTTCATGATAATCCCCGTGCTTTCAAATTCGACCCTCAGCAAACAACGTGGCGTGAATTTGGTTGCTTCGCGACGATGCCGGAACGTTGATCGTTCGTTACTGTGACGGGGTGGCAACAGCGCGATTTTGTTCCGTCACGTCGCCTTGCGCTGGCTGCTCTCGTCGCCTGTGCAGGGCCTGCCGTAAAGGATTTGTCGCGAGACGAAACCGCCCCGTTCAAAGCTCGCCAAAATGTGATCCAGCGGCTCCGGCGCGGACTGTCCTATCACGAGGCGATGAAGGCGGGCTTTGCGCTACCGCGTCATCTTTTCCAGTTCCGGAAAGGGTGCGTAAACCGCACCCGCACAAAGCTCGCTCGTCCGATCGACGACGCGGTCGCTCCGCCCGTTGACGAAAATCACGGCGCGCTCGCGCATGCCCTTATAGCTGCCATCAGTCTCGCGCGGAGTGAAGTGCAGGCAGCTCACATAGAATTGGCGCCCGCCAACCTCGCGCAGCACCGGATCAGCCATGCTGGCGTCGCGCACTCCGACCGGATTGTTCAGATAGCTGCGCATCAAGGCCAGCGTGTCGCCGCGGAAATTGTCGGGAAACGGCTGCGGCCCTCCGGCCTGGGTCCCACCCAACAGCGTTGGACGGTCACCCTCGCTGCCGAAACATGCCGCAAGCGCCAACGGCAACGCCAGGATCACCGCACATCTCGCCAATCGCCCCACAGGCCCCGCTCTCCGCTCGATCAGATTCGGAGATGTTCTAGCCCCAAGCTTCTACGAACCCAAGCCCGCACGATCCCAACCCTGCATGAAGGGAATTCGCCTGCAGCGGCGCAACGACGCACCGGCCCGCCGCCGATACCTCGAGCTTTCGCACAAGGCACGGCGAACGGACCGGACCTGAATTCCGCACGCGGCGGCGGGGCAATGCCAGGGATGCCGCCTCGCGGGATCAGTCGTCAGTTGCGCTTGTCCGATGTCGCCGGCTTGGTCACGTCCGGCTGCGCCTTCAGCGACTCCTTGGCCGTGACCTGCTTGTGGTGATGGCGATGCTTGTGCACGGACTTGTGCTCGGCCGGGGTGACGGCAGCGTTGGCGTTCATCGCCTTCGACTTGGTGTCCACCTTGGCGTCCGCCTTGACGTCGGAAGTCTTCGTGTCGGCCTTGGCGCCCGCATCCGGTTTGACGGCAGTGTTCGCCGCCTTGGTCTGACTCTGATCCGCCTTGATCACCGGCGCGGTCGTGGTGGTCTTGCCGGCCTCAGCGGCGAAGGCCGGGGCTGCGATCACAGAAGCGGCGAGCAAGGCTGCGGAAATGGTCTTCAACATGGTGGTCTCCTCTTGGAAGGATCTTGAGGCGGCGCCCTCTCGTCACCTCTTCGATCGTAGGTTGGAGCCTAGGGGCTGCGCACTGAACCCGATCTGAAGGCCGCTGCAGGCTTCCGTTCATCTCGATGACAAGTTTGTCATCTGCGGCAGGACGAATAGATCGTGCGAAGCGGGAATGTTTTCGCCCCATGGGTGTTCCGGTCTTCGGGCAATCGTGTAGGATCGCCACGTTCCATACCGGAGAACTTAGATGCGCAAACTCTCAATGCTTGTTGTGCCGGGACTTGTCGCCATGACGCTGGCGGCTGCGCCGGTGCTGTCCGGCGCCTATGCCGCGGGCAGCGACGAGCCCTCCTCGCCGCCGAAGTCGGACAGCTCGTCCAAAAAGGGCAAAAAGAAGAGCTCCTCCGTCAGCGATCCCAAATTCCTGGCCGCCTATCGCACCGCTTATACTGCGATCTACGACCGCCACGACTACACGGGCGCGATCGACCAGCTGAAATCGCTCAAGCGCGACGACGTCGCCGATGTCGCAAACCTGATCGGCTACTCCTATCGCAAGCTCGGTGATTACCAGTCGTCGAAGGCCTATTACGAGCTGGCGCTGAAGGACGATCCGAACCACGTCCGCACCTGGCAGTATTACGGCCTCTGGCAGCTCGAGCAGGGCAACCGCGAACAGGCGCAGTATCACCTCAACAAGATCGCCTCGCTCGCCGGCACCGACAGCTCCGAATATCGCTCGCTCGCCGCCGCGCTCGATAAGCCGACCGGTGCGACGCTGGTCTACTGAGCCATCGGTCTACTGAGACCTCGCATCCTTGAATGAATTGAACGGGCACAACCTTGGGGTTGTGCCCGTTCCACTTTCTCGGCTAGCTTCCCGCACCAAATCTTTCCCTGCAATGGACCCGTGGCTGCGATCCGCGATCGACTACATTAGCTCCTGGATCGAATTCCAGCTGAGGACAATCCAACAGCCCGGCGTCATCGTCGCGTTCGCCCATCGCGGCGAGGTCGTCGCCGAGCACGCATTCGGCCTTGCCAATCTCGACACCGGCGAGAAGCTCACGCCCCGCCACCGTTTCCGCATCGCCTCGCACTCGAAGAGCTTCACCTCCGCCGGCATCATGAAGCTGCGCGAGCAGCGCAAGCTCCGGCTCGACGATCCCGTGGGCCAATATGTCGGCGGCCTGCATGCGCGCGTCGCCGAGACGACGATCGCGCAACTGCTCTCGCACAGCGCGGGACTGACGCGCGATGGCGCCGATTCCGGCCAGTTCATCGACACCCGCCCCTATCTCAACGCGAACGAGCTGCTCGCGGAATTGAAGCTGCCGACCGCGGTCGAACCCGGCACGCGCTTCAAATATTCCAATCACGGCTTTGGCCTGCTCGGTCTCGTCATCGAAGCGGTGACGATGGAGGCTTACCCGGTCTGGATCAGGCGCGAGATCATCGAGCCGGCCGGCTTACGTGAGACCGAACCGAATGCCCCCCCTGCCAAAGGCAAGCCATTCGCGTGCGGCCACACGCGAAAAGTGCCGTTCGGCGAGCGCTGCGTGATCCCCGGCAACAATCCCGCGCACGCGATGGCCTCCGCCGCAGGCTTCGTCGCGACTGCCGGCGACACCGCCCGCTTCTTCGCGCAGCTCGCACCCAATGCGAAAAAGAGCGTGCTGTCGGCCGCGAGCCGCCGCGAGATGACGCGCCACCATTGGCGCATCCCGCAGAGCTTCGAGGGCTATTATGGCCTCGGCATCAACGCCGGAAAGACCGACGGCTGGGACTGGTTCGGCCATGGCGGCGGTTTCCAGGGCTACATCTCCCGGACCTGCTCCATTCCTGATTGCGAGCTCGCGATCAGCATCCTCAGCAACTCCATCGACGGCGCCGCGCCGCTCTGGATGGACGGCGCGCTGCAGATCCTGCGCGTGTTCAAGACGCGCGGCGCGCCGGACCGGCGCGTGCGCGACTGGACCGGCCGCTGGTGAACGATCTGGGGAGCCACTGATCTCGTGCCCGCGGGCAACCGCGTGCTCGTCGCCAATTCGCAATTCAATAACCCATTCATGGATGCCGCCGAGATCGAAGTCACTGGCCGCGACACCGGCAAGCTCGCCTGGGCCGCCGGTTACTCCAGCCATGGCGAGCCTGTCCGCCGCGTCCGCGACAAGCGCGGCAAGGTGGGCGACATCTGGATCGCCGGTGCCAACGTCAAGCCGGAAAAAGTCGTCGCCCGCGAGATCGGCCGTCGATATCAGCCGCGCAAGCGCCGGCCTATTCCCTGATCAACGCCTCGACCTCACTCCGCATCGCCTGCCGCGATCCGTCGCGCGAATAGAACATGTGGCCGCCGGGATAGACGACGAATTTCACGCGTTGCGTGACGAAGGCCGGCAACTGGTCGAGCACACGCTTCGATCCGAAATAGGGCGTGGCGAGATCGAACAGGCCGTGTGCGACCAACACGTTCAGCTTCGCGTCGGTGGCGAGAATCTGGCGCAGCTCCGACACCGATTGCGGCGGGTTGAGGCCGCGGCCGAAATCCCAATGCCCCTCGACGCTGCCGTTCAGGACTTCGTAGGACCCGTCCGGCCGCCAGTTGAGCTTGCGTGTCAGCACGTCGACCGCGGCACTCGTGAGCGGCGCCTGCAGTGCATCGCCGGAAGGGTCGCCAAAGCGCGAGCTGCCGGAATCCGGATAGGGATCGAAGCCGCGCACGGAGCCGTCGTAGCGTCCCGTCACCTTGCCGTTCCTGCGATCGAACTCGCGGCGGAATTCACCGACGTCGAACCGGCCTGCGAGCCTGCGGCTCACCGCCTGGTCGATACCGGTGAGCTCGGCGACCTTGTCAGCGAGCCGGTTGGTCGCCTCCTTGTTCGCTTCGCCCTTGACGAGATCGGCCAGGAATTCACCGCGCGCATAGGCCTCGACGTCGGCGAGATCGGCGCGCGTGACCGGTCTCTTGGCCTCGCGCGCGACCGCGACATAGCTCGGCAGTGTCGCGACATATTGCAGCAGGCTCGTGCCGGCGAACTCGCGGAAGTCGAACAGCGGCGAGACCAGGATCAATCCCCTGACGCCGACCCCATGCTGGAGCTGCAACTGACGCACCACCTTCGGTCCGCGAATCCCGCCATAGCTCTCGCCGGCGACGTATTTCGGCGAGGTCAGCCGGTCGTGCTTCTCGAGCCAGCGACGGATCACGAGCGCGATCGAATTGACGTCGCCGTCGACGGAATAGAAGGACTTGCGCGCGTCCTCGCCGCTCGCAACGAAGCGGCTGTAGCCGGTGCTAACAGGGTCGATGAAGACGAGATCGGTGAAGTCGAGCCAGGTCTCCGCGTTGGGCTTCACCTCGGGCGAGGCCGACGGCGACAGCCCTTCGCCGTCGAGCGGCAGCCGCCATGGCCCCGCGGCGCCGAACTGCAGCCATGCCGAGGACGCGCCCGGCCCGCCGTTGAACAGGAACGTCACCGGCCGCGTCGCGCGGTCGGCACCGTCGAGCTCGTAGGACGTGTAAGCGATGTCAGCCAGCGGCTCGCCCTTGCCGTCGAACACGCGGATCGAGCCGGCGGTCGCGGCGAAGTTGAGCGTCCGGCCAGGCAGTTCGAGCGTCTGCCTCGTGGTCGAATCCGGCGGCAGACGGTGCAACTCGGCCGCCGACGGCGAAGCCGGCGCAGTGCTTTGCGCGCCACCGCCACGCCCGCCCTTCTGTCCGGCTGGCGACGCCGCCTCGGAGCGGGGCTGCGGCGGATCATCCGCACGCGCCAATCCTGCGAACCCGAAAGCCGAGACCGCCAGCACCAGCATCACGTGGCGGAGCACCGGCAAACTCAAAACCATGATCGTTCTCCGTGCCCGGCTCTGAAAGCCGGTGCCAACGGAAAGACTAGCGCGAAATTACGACGGTTTGGGGGATCATCGGCCCGGCGCCCCTCGAAGAGGCCGACCGGGCTTGAAACGCCCCTGTTTTGTCCTGAACCCGGCGGTCGCCCGTTTGCCTTGAAAGGCGGTCCTCCTCGACAATCGAGGCCCAGGTCGTATAGACGAGCCGGGCGGAACTTACTCGAGCCAGCGGCACCTGCCCGGGAAGCCATGACCAAGACCTCGCGATACGACCGGATCGCCTTCGTCGCCAGCCCGAGCAGCGAGGCGCAGTCCGCCTTCGCCCAGCTCACCCGGGACTATGGCAATTGCGACCCCAGGGAAGCCGATGTCGTCGTCGCGCTCGGCGGCGACGGCTTGATGCTCCAGACTCTGCACCAGAACATGCACACGGGAAAGCCGATCTACGGCATGCACCGCGGCACGGTCGGCTTCCTGATGAACGAATACTCGACGCACGATCTGCGCAGGCGGCTCGAGGCGGCGCACGAATCCGAGATCAATCCGCTCCTGATGCGGGCGACCGACGTCAACGACCGCGTCCACCTGCATCACGCCATCAACGAGGTCGCCCTGTTCCGGCAGACCTATCAGGCGGCACGCTTGAGGATCCTGATCGACGAGCGAGAGCGCATGTCCGAGCTGATCGCTGACGGCATCTTGGTGGCGACGCCGGCGGGATCGACCGCCTACAACCTGTCCGCCCAGGGGCCGATCCTGCCGATCAACGCCGCGATGCTGGCGCTGACGCCGATCAGCGCCTTCCGCCCGCGCCGCTGGCGCGGCGCGCTGCTGCCCAACACAGCCTATGTCGTGATCGAGGTGCTCGAGGGCGACAAGCGCCCCGTCGCGGCGGTCGCCGACCACGACGAGGTGCGCGACGTCCTCCGGGTCGAGGTCCTCTCCGACAAGACCATCTCGATGCGGATGCTGTTCGATCCCGGTCACAGCCTGGAAGAGCGGATTCTGCGCGAACAGTTCGGCTATTGAGCCGCCGGTCAGCCCCGTCCGGAGAGCCGATCGCAACCCTTCATTAACCCCCGCCACGATATGGTTAACGAAGGTTGACCGCTTTGGCCCGGGCGTCATGTTCCGCATCGACTTCAACAAGCTGCGCTTCCTCGTCTGCGACGACAATCCGCATATGCGCCGCATCCTGCGGACGCTGCTGCATTCGTTCGGCGCACGCGAAGTCTACGAGGCCGAGGACGGCGCCACGGCGCTGGAAATGTACAGCCATTACGTGCCCGACATCGTCATCACCGACTGGGCGATGCCGATCTTCGACGGGCTCGAGCTTGCGCAGATGATCCGCCAGCCGGAGTCGAAGGGTAATCCCTACGCGCCGATCATCATGCTGACCGGCCATTCCGAGAAGCGTCGCGTCACGGTCGCGCGCGATGCCGGCGTCACCGAATTCCTGGCCAAGCCGATCTCTGCCAAGGGGCTCTATCAGCGCATCCTCAACGTGGTCGCCAATCCCCGCCCCTTCATCAAGACCAAGACCTATTTCGGCCCGGACCGGCGCCGCAACACCAACTCCGCCTATATGGGCCCGGAACGCCGCGTCGGCGAAAAGCACGAGGTGCTCCAGCAGCCCTCGTTGCTCGACAAGGCCCGCTCCTCCATCTAGCGCACACGAGGCAGGCATCATGGCGAAGAACAGCGCAAAGGACATCGAGGTCACGGCCTTCGCCACGCATCACGTCATCAGGCAGCCCAATCCCTTGCGAAAGGTGCTGCGCCGGGTCGAAGACAAGGACATGGACGATCCGGTCGCCCGCGCCGAGCAGGCGCTGGCGGGCCTTTCCGGCGAATTCAGGAACTGGATGACGATCGAGGTCCAGAGACTGTCCGCCGCCTGGACCGCCGTGCAGCGGGATGGCTTCACCAAGAAGCTGCGCGATGAGCTGTTCCACGCCGCGCACGACATCAAGGGCGATGCGGCGACGTTCGGCTTTGCTTCGGCAGCGGGAATCGCCGAGAGCCTGTGCCGCGTCATCGAGCATGCGCCGGATCTTTCGAAGGTGCCGGCCGAGCTGTTCACGCACCACATCAACGCGATCCTCGCCATCGTGCACGAGAACACCAGGCTCGACAGCATCAGCGTCTCCGCCGAGCTCAGCCGGCGCCTGCGCAAGGTCGCCGACGAATATCTCGCCCACGTCAACCGCGACCGCCCCGAGCATCTCGAGGTAATCCTGGCACCAAGCATTGCGCCGACGGAGTAAGGGCTCAGCTCTTTCCTCTGGCAATGATGGAGTTTGGGGCTTCGACTCCGCTCTATCGACACGATCAGAATCGTAGGGTGGGCAAAGCGGAGCGTGCCCACCAATCAACATGATCTGTGTGAAGAAGCGGTGGGCACGGCGCGATGCGCCTTTGCCCACCCTACGGCGTCTCGTCAGGCCGCAATCAGATCATCATAGACCGGATCGACCGCATCCTCGGCGACGAGCTCGTCGCAGAACAGTCGTGCCTCTTCGCGCGCGGACTCGGTGGCGAAGCGGCGGAGCAGGACCATCAGCGGTTCGGTCGCGCCGCGGTCGGTCTCGCAATGGGTAAGCACGCGCTCGACCATGCGCCGGCGCAGCCGCGCCGCACCATCATCACTGTCGACGAAGCCCTGCTCGTGGCAGGCATCGAGTGCGACCTGGAATGCCGCGAATGTCGCCTCGGGCAGCCCGGCGCGGCGGAGCAGCGCGTGCAGGCTGTTGCCGCCGCGGTCGTGCAGCAGCGCCGAGACGCGCGCCAGCGGCAGATCGGCGAGTTCAGCGAGCGCCGCATCGAACAGGTCGAGATTGCTCGACAGCAGCGCCCGCAGGATCAGACCCGCGGTGAGCTGGCCGGTGATGCGCAGGTGACGCACCAGGCCCTGCATGTCCTCGCCACGCGAGCGCGCTGCGATGTTCATGGTGGAGCGATCGCGCGCCTCGATCGTGATGCGCTCGGCACGGTCGGCACTCAGCCAGTTTCGGGCCACGACGAACTGCGCAAGGGTCTCGGAAAGCTTGGTCACCAGCGCCGCGCGCGTTGCGGCCGGCAGATCCTCCAGCACCAGCATCGCCTCGCGGATCGCGGCGAGATGGCCGTGGCGCTCGACGATGCGGTTCCAGGAGAACGGCGCGAGCTCGGCATGGGGATTTTCGATCAGCTCCAGCGCCGCAGCCGCGCAGCCGACCTCGGCGATGGCGGCACAGACCGATACCGGCAGCGCTATACGGCGGGCGACCGCGCACTGCACCTCGTCATTGCCGGTGGCGACGATGTCGACGAGATCGGCATCGATCAGCAGCGGAGAATGTTCGAGCACGGGCAGCGCAACCGTCGGCTGATCCGCCGACAGTGCCCGCACGATTGCAGCCGGCGCCTCGGTGCTGCGCGCAAAGGCTTCGGCCATCGCCTGCCGCACCAGCGGCGAGGGATCGTCGAGCAACATCAAGAGCGCGCCTTCGGCGGCGACGCGATCGTCATGAGAAAGATCCGAGATCAGCCAGGCCCGGGCCAACGCCCGCGTCGCCTCGGCCCGCTCCCCGGCGGACGCCGTCCTGATCCAATTAATGAACTGCCGAACAATCATGGTGCTTCCGGCTTACGCAACGAAAACGAAAAATGGTGACGGCTTGTCACCTGCAACACAAAATAAACCACGACGCTTAACAAAGCGTTCACCATAACTGGCTGGTTTTATTGACGTTTTGTTAAGGGAACAAAGGCCGCGGCGTCCGGGACACGAGAGAGCGCGAGCCCTCGCCCACGCACCGCACAAAGATCTGGATTTCGTGCACGGATGCAGCGCGGCGCGTCCGGGACGCGAGCGATTATTCTTCGATCAGTGAGTTAGCTCGAGAACGTGCCGCTGCGATCGCTGAAGAGATCGAGCGGCTGCGGCGGCCGCATGTCCGGCGTCGCGGATGCGACCGAAGTGAGTGAGGCGTTGTTGCCCCACAATTTCTGCACGGTGGTCGAGACCGGCTGCGTGACGTCGCCGGGCTGATAGATCGAACGAAACACCGGCGTGCTCGGCGCATTGTCCGCGAGCGTCGCTGGCGACGTCGCACCGACGGGCGTCACGGCGCGAGTATTCGGGAAGGTCTGGAGATAAGCCGCGTTGTCGATGACCGGCGCAGCGGGCTGCACGCCATTCGCGCTCGCGACCTGCGTCGTCGTGGGCGTATCGCCATACATCGCCATCGCGCTGCGCGTCACTTTCGAATTGGCCGCGCTGGCATAGCGCGCGTCGAGCACCGAATAGACTTCGGAGACGCTGCGGGCGCGGCCATCTTTGGCGTAGAAAATCGAGCGGTTGGCGGCGGCCGCGTTGGGAAATAGCCGCGCACCGACGGCTTGCGGATTGTCCTCGGCATTGGCGATCAGTTTCGCGGCGCCGCCGACGCCCATGAAATGGGCCATGTAGAGTTCGCTGTCGCTCGGCCTGCGCCCGAGCAGGCCGGTGAGCTTGAAACTGTTCGACTGCGTCAGCGCCGCAGCCATGTTGGATGCAGCCTCCGGATCGTCGCGCAGCTTCATGATCGACCGCTTCACCAGGGGATCATCGACGGTGTAGGTGCCCGACGAGGTCCTAGTGATGGCGTCGGCATAGCTGCCATAGCCGAGTTGGGTGCCGGCCTCCTTCACGGTGCCAAGCCAGGTCTGGTCGATGAACTGATAGAGCCCGTGCGCAGACGAGGTGGTGGCACCGGCCGTCGGATCGAAATCCGATTCCATCTTGGCAGTGGTCAACATGTACTGGAAGCTGACGCCGGAGATATTGGAGGCCTGCTTGATCGCGCCGGCAACGCGCGCCCGCGACGGATCGAGACCGGCCGTCTGCGTCGCACTGAAATTGTCGACCGACATGATGAAGTGCCCGCCCCGCGCGGCGTTGAGCGGCGCCGGCAATTCGGCGCCCTGTCGTCTCACCGTGGGACAGGTATGGTTAATGCCGGGTTAATTTAGCCCTCACGGTCATTCCGGGGCGCACCGTAGGTGCGAGCCCGGAATCCATTGAGCCGCGCGCGATGCCCTGCAATGGATTCCGGGCTCGCGCTACGCGCGCGCCCCGGAATGACAGCTTGCTATTTCTTATAGACCGCGTCCGGATCGAACAGCCGTTCCGCATCGACGAACACGAGCTTCGCACCGGTGCCCTCTCCCTCCACCTTGCGGTAGAAGCAGGACCTGCGCCCGGTGTGGCACGCCGCGCCGATCTGCTCGACGCGGATCCAAATCGCGTCCTGGTCGCAATCGGTGCGCATCTCGACGACGCGCTGGGTCTGACCCGATGTCTCACCTTTTCGCCACAAGGCATTGCGCGAGCGGCTGAAGTACCAAGCCTCGCCGGTCGCGATCGTCTTGCGCAGCGCCTCCGCGTTCATGTGCGCGACCATGAGCACATCGCCCGTGGCGACATCGGTCGCGACGCAGGTCACGAGACCGCTCGCGTCGAACTTGGGCAGGAAGGCGAGACCTTCCTCGATCTCATGGGAGTGAGCGGACACGGGACCCTCGCTCGAGCATGATCCGGAAAAGTGTGAAGCGGTTTTCCGAAAAGATCATGCTCAAAAAAATAAGGCCTTGCGAGGTCAGCGCGTCGTGCCTCGCACCAGGGACAGGAAGCGGGCCTGCTCCGCGGGATTGTCGCGGAACATGCCGGTGAAGCGGCTGGTGAAGGTGGAGGCGCCATGCTTGGCGACGCCACGCACCGACATGCAGGTATGCTCGGCCTCGATCAGCACCGCCACGCCGCGCGGCTTGAGGATCTCGTCGATGGCGGCCGCGATCTGGGCCGTCAGATGCTCCTGGGTCTGCAGCCGGCGGGCGAAGATATCCGTCAGGCGCGCGAGCTTGGACAGGCCAACAACGCGTTCCACCGGCGTATAGGCGATGTGCGCCTTGCCGTAGAACGGCATCATGTGATGCTCGCATTGCGAGGTGAATTCGATGTCGCGGACCAGGACGAAATCATCATAGCCCGCCGTCTCACCAAAGGTGCGGTCGAGCACCTCGGCCGGGCATTGGTGATAGCCCTGATAGAGCTCGTCGAAGGCCTCGACCACACGGCGCGGGGTGTCGAGCAGGCCTTCGCGTTCGGTGTTCTCGCCGATATAGGCGAGCAGCGTCTTCACCGCCGCTTCCGCCTCGGCGCGCGCCGGGCGCGGCTGGTCGGCGCGGACGGCGACCGCGAGGAATTCGGCAGGATCAAGCTCGGCGGGGCGGCTCTCGGGCTGCCGATCGGAAGGCTTGTTGGGGCGGATGGATTTGATCGTGGCGTCCATATCGACTCCGTTCGACGGCCTTGCGGCCGGAGTGTCACCGGCAGACGGGGCGGCAAGCCGCCGGACGCCTGAACAGAATAATTGAACCTGGTGGAAAAGATCCTCTCCACCAACGTCGGCCGCATGGTCTGGGCCACCCCCGCTGGACTATTTTTCCGCCGGTTCCGCCCCTATATAGGACCGTGGACGGCGCGCGCCAAGGCCGATCCGGTGCGGAAGTGTTGGACTCCATCACATGCTGAACGACATCTACAACAAGCGGATCATCGAACTGGCCGGGAATATTCCGCGCCTCGGGCGGCTGTCGGACCCCGATGCCTCCGCCACTGCCCACTCCAAGCTGTGCGGCTCGACCGTGAAGGTCGACCTCAAGATGAATGGGGACACCGTCACCGACTTCGCCCATGACGTGAAGGCCTGTGCCCTCGGACAGGCCTCTTCATCCATCATGGCAAGTCACGTGGTCGGCTCGACTGCGAGCGAACTCCGTGAGTTACGCGAAACCGTTCGCAAGATGCTGAAGGAGAACGGAGCGCCTCCTCAAGGCAAATGGGAAGAGATCAAGTTCCTCGAGCCGGTCCGCGATTACAAGGCGCGGCATGCCTCGACGCTCCTGACCTTCGATGCGGTGGTGGATGCCATCGGCCAGATCGAGGCCAAGGCGAAGCAGCCGGCGGCGGCGCAGGGCTAGTTCATCAGTGTCATTCCGGGGCGCGCGTCTGCGCGAACCCGGAATCTCGTGCCGCAATCTCTAGATTCCGGGTTCGTCGTTTCGACGGTAGAAGAAGCTTATTTCTGCGTCGCCGCGGCTGGTGTGGCTGGTGTGGCCACGCCGCCGGCGGTCGGTGCCAAGGCTTCCGCGGTCTTGGTCGACTTGGCAGGCTGCTCCGGTCCCGTGCCGAACCTGGCCTGCGTCTTCGGTGCAAGCTCCGCCATCGCCGGCGCGGAGATGTCCACATGCGGCAGCACGTCGGCCACGAGGTCCGTCGTCACGAGATTGGTGAGCTTGAGCTCACCGGCGTCGAGCTCGTGCAAATCCTCCCACGGCGGCACGCTGAGCGCGAGCGACAGCAGATCGCCGGCGCCGCCCATGTCGAAGGTGTATTTGGCGAGACGGCCGATGTCGCGTTCCACGATCATCAGGTCCTGCGCGCTGTAGCTGGCAGCCTTGGCATCGTCGGCGCGATCGCCCATCCAGATCTGATGAACGCGGACATGGGCGGCTTCCGGCACGTAGCGCTTCTTGCCGGCCAGCAGCAGGAACACGCACATGGATTCACAATAGGCCCCGGACGCGACCGCCGGACGGGCGCCTTGCCCGCCGCGGTTTGGCAGGCTAATGCCGACCGTGGTCAGAAGTCCGAGATTGCGGAAGCGCCGGCCCAGCGTGATGGCATCGTTGACCGAACCGCCGCTGGAGTCGAGCACCACGGTGGCGCCGCCGAGCTGGCGTCCGCGAGAAAACTCCTCGAAATCCTTTGGCGTATCGGCGGTGATGATGCCGACTGCGCTGACCCAGCCGCGGCAGTTCGGCTCACACGCCACCCAGCTGAACTTCATCGGCAGCTTGCGCTCTTCGAGGGCAGCACCGGCTCGCGCTGACGACCCGAATGTCGCGACGGCTCCAGCCAGCGCGACTCCACAGACGGCGGTTCCCACTAGCAACCAGCCGCGAAGATTAAGGGAGTTCAGAAGTTTCAATCTGGTTCCTTCCCCAAGCCCCAAAGGTCCCCAAACAATCCCCGGTAGCGCCCTCTGAGTCCATCATACAGGCGTATGTTTCTACACACGGGCGTCATAAAAATGGTATCCGGGCGAATACAGCTCGTCCACAGATACTTGCTGCACTGCTCCCAGAAAGCAGGCAAAATATGGCGCGCAAACAACAGCTTACGGTTCCCTGCATTGGAACCGAGCAGTACGTCGCTTAACGTTGCAGCAAAGCGCACATGAAGCATTCAGCCTGCGAGAAGCATTCAGCCTGCGAGCATTGTTCCAATCCCGTTGCGGGCGCGCTCCGGCTCCCGCGCAGATTCGGCCGCGCTCTGATCTGGCTCTACCGCCATACGCTCTCGCCGCTGGTCGGTTACAATTGCCGGCACCTGCCGACCTGCTCCGTCTATGGTGACGAAGCGATCGAACGGTTCGGACTCTGGGCCGGCGGCTGGATGACGCTTGCGCGCCTATTGCGCTGCAATCCCTTCGGCACCTCAGGCATCGACAACGTACCGCTCACCGCGCCGCAAAGCGCGCGCTGGTACCTGCCTTGGCGCTACGGCCGTTGGCGCGGGGTCAACGCGTCCTAAGCTGCTGCGGTGCGTCGCGCATCGCTGTCTTGACTGGAACCGGAACTCTCAGCTCGCGTTGATGTGATGCTCCCATAGGGGAGGAAACAACAATGCGCTGGAAAATCAGCCCTCATTTTCCCTTCAGGATTAAGCCAAATCCTGGCTCCAGGCGGCACCACGACCCCAGAACCATGGATCTGCTCGCAATCGTCGCCCTGCTGGCGCTCGTGCTCGGCTCCGGCTGGTATCTAGCGACGAGCCTCGCAACGCCGCCAAGCACGACGGCGTTCATCGTGCCGAGCCAGAGCGTGCACTGGTAGCTAACGGAACCAGAAGAAACGTCCGGACTGCGGCGGGATCGACTCGGGCGGACGTAGCCGCTTCGGCCGTAGCGGCTTTGGCGACGGCTCGGCGAACGTGGTCTCCGCCGGCGCGGCCTCGCTCCCCGGCACCTTCACCGAGAGCAGCAGGTTCGACTCGTGCGTCCGCCAGCGGTAGCCCACGCCGAAATCGATCGGTTGGGCGCGCGTGAACAGTTCGGCGTAGCGCTCCTGGTAGCGACCCGGGAATTCATCGATCGGACCGAGATAACGGCCGAACGGGAAGAACCGCCATTGCCGCGCGCTGTAGTTCGCGAGCGGAATGCCGGAATCGTCCTGGATGATGGTGGCGCTGTTGGCGAGGAGCCAATCGCGCACGACGGTGAAATTGCCGGAATGCAGCAGATACGACGCGCTCTTGAGCAGGCTGTTGCCGGGCCCGAGCGTCTCGCAAAATTTCAGGAAGCCGGTCGCGCGTGCACCGGCATTGGAAAGATCATTCGAGAAATAATACAGCGTGCGCGCCTCCCCATCGCTCCCGGCGAAGGTGATGCGGACGCCGCGCGTAGCGTTGGGGCCCGGATTGTCGCCGGCCGTATGCACCCCGCCCTTGTCGTCGAGCGCGATCATCTCGACGTTGCGGATGGTCTTGCCGGAGCGCGCCAGGAAGACATAGAGGATCGGCAGCGTGCCGTTGACCTGATTGGCGTGCAGGTCGACCTTCATCTGCTTGGTGATGAAGAACGAAAAACTCAGGATCGAGGCGAGCGAGCGCTCGACGTTGTAGAGCGCAGTGCCGACCGAACCACGCGGCAGCCGCGTCAGGTCGGGCACCGCCCCCACCGGTTCGAGCGCGCCGAGCACATAGGTGCTGGCCTTGGCATAGAAGGCGTTGGCATAGAGGAAATCCGGACCACTGAACATGTAGAACATGGTTGGCCGGGGCGCGGCGAGATTGACGTCGGCCCAGCTGCGGATCTTGGAGAGCTGCCGTTGCTCGAGCTGGGCGAAGGCGCCATCGAAGAATTTCGCATGACGCTGCCAGCCCGGATCCTTCGTGAGCGGCACCAGCGGCGAGTCCGCCGAAGGCTGCATGCCTGCAAGGAAGCGCGCGGTGTCGTCGTAGGTGACCTCGGCGGCACGTGCGGACGAGACGGCCGCAGCCAGCAGGGCAAGGGCTATGGCTGCAATTCTCAGGGGTCGAAACATGTCTATTCGCGATGTGATGAATTGCCAGCGGCAACCGGCCGCCTGCGGAATGCAACATAAATCAGCAGGCCCGAGAGCATGACGAGCATCCCCGACAGCGACTGCACCGGCCGCTCGGTCAACAGGTAGTACATCATGAACGCGGTCACGAGCAGGAAAACCAGCGGCGTGAACGGGTATCCCCAGGCGCGATAGGGCCGCGGCAAATCGGGATCGGTGATGCGAAGCTTGATGACGCCGGCGACGGTGAAAAACGAGCAGAACAGCAGCGCGAACTGGATGAAGTCGAGCACCGCCTCGAAGCTGCGCGTGAACAGCAGCAGGGTCGCGACGGCGAGCTGAAACAGGATCGCATAGGCCGGCGCACCGTTCGCCGACCTCTGCGAGAACACGCGCAGCGCCGGAATGTCCTCGCCCATCGTCATCATCACGCGCGGGCCGATCCACATCATCGCGCTGATCGAGGAGATCAGACCGACACAGATCATCGCGCCGACGATCCGGCCGCCGAGGCCGCCGAAGATGGCGCTGCCGGCGACACTGGCGACGTCGAGCTGGCCGGCCAGCGCGCTGACAGGCGTCGAGTAGAGGAACACCGCGTTCAGCGCGACGTAGAGCACGAGCACGATCAGCGTGCCCGCGAGCAACGCGCGCGGCAGGCTCCGCTGCGGCGTGCTCATCTCGCCGATGATGTAGGTCGCGGCATTCCAGCCCGAGAACGAGTACATCACGAAGACGAGCCCGATCGCGAACGGCGCGCTGACGATGTGGGCGAGATCGCCCGACTGCGGCATGAAGGTGATCTGCTGTGGCACGCCGATAACGAAGCCGGCCACCAGGAAGGCGACGATCAGCACGACCTTGATAATCGTCGAGATCAGCTGGAAGGTCGAGGAGTGCCTGACGCCGGTCAGTTGCACGAGCGAAACCAGCCACACCACGCCGATGGCGAGCGGGATCGGCGGCAGTTCGGGCACGACCGATTTAGCATATTCGCCGAACGCCATTGCGGCGAGCGCGACCGGCGCTGCAAATCCCACCGTCGCCGAGACCCAGCCGGCGAGAAAGCCGAAGGCGGGATGATAGGCGCGGCCGAGGAAATTGTATTCCCCGCTCGAGCGCGGAAACATCGCGCCCAATTCGCTGTAGGAGAACACCCCGCACAGCGCGACGATACCGCCGACTGTCCAGAGCAGAAGGATCGAAAAGCCCGATGGGATGTCCTTGACCTGGAAGCCGAGGCTGGTGAAGACGCCGACCCCGATCATGTCGGCGACGACAATGGCGGTTGCGACCAGAACGGAGACCCCCGACCCGTTTCCGGTCAGCCGGCCAGTCCAGGGCGCGGTACCCGCATCTGATGCTGTCATCGGGTCCTCAAGCCTCAGGCGTCTCGCCCCATGGGGAGCATCATGCAGATTGGTCAGTCAATTCAAGCAGGGTTAACAAGGGTTAAATGAGGCAGGCGAACCGGGTATTTTGACACCTCTTATGCACGGTCTTGGGCAATAAACCTGCGCAAATCCCGGACAATCCCGTTCTCATCCCCCACAATCAGGACACGATTGCATGGTCCCTTTGAGCGTTCCGGATGTGGGGAAGTTTCACCGGACGCTTAACGTCGCCTAAACGCTAGTCGGCGCAATTTTCTCAAGATTGCCGATGGACGCGACTTGATGGACGTGACTTGGGGTCATGGGTGGATGGTCGGGGCCGTTCCGAAATTGAGAGCTGACACTCGTGTAGACCGGACGATGTCCGGCGCGCGCGGTCGCGTGCTCCGGATCGGCCTGATCTCAGCCTTGGTACCGATGTCGCTGACGCTGGTTCAATGCGGCAAGGCGCCCAATCCGGCGGCGCTCGCGGCGAACTCGCAGGCCAACGTGCAGGTGGTCGCCAAGACAAATACGCAGGCGGCAAGCGGCGACACGTTCGAGGATCGCTTCCCTGCCCCGCAGTTCAGGGAGCGTTTCCCCTCGGCGAGCGAGAGCTTCCTGCAACGGCAGATGTCGGACTTCTCGCCCAAGCGCGCCGTCCAGCAGCCGCAACCTGAGCAGGCACCCTACAAGGTCGCTTCGCTCGAGCCGCAGCTCCCCTACAAGCGTCCGCCGCGCGAAGACCTAACGACGCTCGTCAGCATGAAGTCGTCGGCCTTTCCCTATTTCGGCAACAACCCCGCCTCCGACGCGCCCTTCCTCAACATCTCCAAGGGCGACCGCCGCGGCCACCGCAGCTATTCGGGGCGCGTCTACTGGCAGGACGAAACCTACAGCGACAGCCGCGTGCTGGTGCACGTCCCCGAGCATTTCGACGTCCGCAAGCCGGGCGTGATCGTGGTGTTCTTCCATGGCAATGGCGCGACGCTCGAGCGCGACGTGCGTGACCGCCAGCTGGTGCCGAAACAGATCACCGATTCCGGCGCCAATGCCATCCTGCTTGCGCCGCAGATGGCGGTCGATGCCGCCGATTCCAGCGCCGGCAAGTTCTGGCAGGCGGGCGGCCTCAAGCGCTTCATGGAGGAATCGGCCAACCACCTCGCCCGCCTGACCGGCGATCCCAACAGCGCGCGGGCCTTCGCCAACATGCCAATCGTGATCGTCGGCTACAGCGGCGGCTTCCTGCCGACGGCCTGGAGCCTGGAGGTCGGCGGCATCAGCGACCGCGTCCGCGGCGTCGTGCTGCTCGACGCGGTCTATGGCGAAATGGACAAGTTCGCGTCCTGGATCGAGAGCCACCGTTCCGGCTTCTTCGTCAGTGCCTACACCCGCTACACCGCGCGGCGCGACCGCGAGCTGATGAGCATGCTGAGGCAGAAGGGCATCAGCGTCTCGGAAGACATGGACGGGCCATTGCGGCCCGGCAGCGTGGTGTTCGTCGAGACTGGCGAGGGCATCACTCATCGCGATTACGTGACGAGGGCCTGGACGCGGGATCCGCTCAAGGACGTCCTGGTGAAGATGTCGGCGACGCCCGCGCTTGCGCTCACGCGCGTCGCCTCCACCAATCCATCCGCATCGGGCCGTTAAACGGACGTGACCGTGGCGCGCTGAGGGCCCGGTCTATCGCTTAGGTTTTCGGCAGCTTCGGAATGCTCTCGGCAAAGCCGTTGAAGCAGGCCAGCCGCTCGTCCTCTTCCTTGAAGAAACGGCAATCGGCGTAGCCCTTGGCCTTCGCCGGCTTCGGCTTCGGCGCCGGCGGGATCACGGCGTCGTAGCAGTCGAGACGGTCCTTGGTGCCGTCATCGATCTCGAGGCAGGCCTGGAGTCGCGCCGCGATCGATTGCGGCTTGCCCTTCGCCGCCGCGGCGGGCTTGGCCGCAGCCTCCTTAGTCCCCTTGGGCTTGACCTGCACCAGCGGCTTGTCCCCCACCATCGGTGGCTTGTCGGCTTGCGCGAACGCGGAGGCTGAATAGAGCACCGCGGCAACCGCCAAAATCATCCTCATCTCAGTCAACTCTCTCTGGTCCCCATGATGGGCGTTCTAGCGCTCTCCCGCGCGGTTTGCCAAGCATCTTGCACGCGGAAGCCGCGGGATTCAGGCCATCACGGCGGCAGCCGACCGGGGCCGGGTCAACAGCACCAGGAGCAGCGCCAACACGACGAAACCGACCGCGACGAAGCCGAGCGTGTGCAGGAGCTCGCGGGCGAACAGCAATCCGCCGATGGCCGAGCCGACCGCCTGACCGATATAGAGAACGGACGTGTTGAGCGCGACGGTCGCCGATGCCAGCGACGGCGCGGCCGCGACCAGCCGCACCTGCTGCATCGAATTGGTCGAGGCAAAGCCAAGGCCCCAGACCGCGACCGCGCCCGCCATCAATGCGAACGTGCCGGCGCCAAGCGCCCAGCCGGTGATCCCCGCAAGCAGCAGGCAGGTGAACAGCAGCGAGGTGCGATAAGGGCCCGAGGTGTCGACAACGCGGGTCGCGATGGCGACGCCGAGAAAGCCGCAGACGCCGTAAATCGCGAACACCATGCCGATGGCATCGGGTCCGGCGCCGGTGAGCTTGTTGAGCAGCGGGCCCATGAAGGTGAACACCACGAACTGCCCGGACATTTGCAGCATGGTGATCGCAAGCAGCAGCAGAATTGTCTTGCTGCGGCCGACCTCGGTCCAGGTCTTGATATCCACTGGCGCGCCCTTCAGGCCCGATGGCAGGCGCAGCAGCAGCAACAGGAAGCTGATGCAGGCGAGCGCGCCGATCTCGCCATAGGCGGCGCGCCAACCGTAGCGGCTGGCGACGAAGGTGATCAGCGGCAGGCCGACGGCGGCAGCGAGCGACCAGCCGAGAAAGATGTAGGCGATGGTGCTGCCGCGCCGCTCTACCGGCACGATCAGCGCCGCGGTGCCGGCGGCCTGCGGCGTATAGAGCGCACCGACCGCGAGCATCACCAGACGGATAGCAAGGAGGCTCGCATAGTCGGGCACAAACGCCGAGGCAAGATTGCCGACGGCGAGCACGGCCAGCGTGGTCGTGAGCAGCGTGCGCCGTTCGATGCGGCTGGTCAGCCAGGCCGTGAGCGGCGAGCCGATGCACAGCGTGATCGCGCCAAAGGTGATCAGGAGCCCGGCCGCATGGATGCTGACGTCGAGCCCAGTTGCCAATTCCGGTAGCATGCCCGCCGGCGCCAGCACCGAGCAGCCGGTGACGATATTGCCGAGCATCAGGGCGGTTGGCGCGAAGCGGCGGGCAGCAGACGATCTTTCCATGCAAGTGCATGTAGAGCAGAGCTGCGGTCGATTAAAGGGCGCGCTCTGAAATAGTTGGTGCACCGTCCCAGCTTTTGCGCGCCACTTTCTTGGAATTGCCGGATTGCGCAGGCCGAATCGCCTGATATATCGCTCGTTCCCGCTTACCTGCGCTCGTTCGCAGGAGTGAGCCTCAGGAGAAAAGCATGACCGACCAGCCAAAATCCGAATCCGGATTCCAGTACAGCCTCTCCAATCTGAAGCCCGTGTCTCCCGCCCCCAAGGTCACCCTCACCTTCCCAGACGGCGCCCAGCGCCAGTTCGACAAGGGCATCACCGGCCTCGATATCGCCAAGGGCATCTCGCCGTCGCTCGCCAAGCGCACGGTCGCGATGGCGCTCGACGGCGCGCTCGCCGATCTCAATGACCCGATCGAGGCCGATGCGAAGATCGAGCTCGTCAACCGCGAGGATCCCCGCGCGCTCGAGCTGATCCGTCACGACTGCGCGCACGTGCTGGCCGAAGCCGTGCAATCGCTGTGGCCGGGCACCCAGGTCACCATCGGCCCGGTGATCGAGAACGGCTTCTACTACGACTTCTTCCGCAACGAGCCGTTCACCCCGGAAGATTTTGCCGCGATCGAGAAAAAGATGCGCGAGATCATCGCGCGCGACAAACCTTTCACCAAAGAGGTTTGGGATCGCGAAAAGACCAAACAGGTGTTCCGCGACAAGGGCGAAGCCTTCAAGGTCGAGCTGGTCGACGCTATTCCCGGCAACGAGCCGATCAAGATCTACTACCAGGGCGACTGGTTCGATCTCTGCCGCGGCCCGCACATGACCTCGACCGGCAAGGTCGGCAATGCCTTCAAGCTGATGAAGGTGGCCGGCGCCTATTGGCGCGGTGACAGCAACAACCCGATGCTGACCCGCATCTACGGCACCGCCTTCGCCAAGCAGGAGGACCTCGACGCCTACCTCAAGCAGATCGAGGAAGCCGAGAAGCGCGACCATCGCAAGCTCGGACGCGAGCTCGACCTCTTCCACTTCCAGGAGGAAGGTCCAGGCGTCGTGTTCTGGCACCCGAAGGGCTGGACCATCTTCCAGCAGCTCATCGCCTATATGCGGCGGCGCCTCACCGGCGACTACAGCGAGGTCAACGCGCCGCAGATCCTCGACAAGGTGCTGTGGGAGACTTCGGGCCATTGGGGCTGGTATCGCGAGAACATGTTCGCGGCGCAGTCGGCCGGCGACGAGGCCGAGGACAAGCGCTGGTTTGCGCTCAAGCCCATGAACTGCCCCGGTCACGTGCAGATCTTCAAGCACGGCCTGAAAAGCTATCGCGATCTGCCGTTGCGCCTCGCCGAGTTCGGCGTGGTGCATCGTTATGAGCCCTCCGGGGCCATGCACGGGCTGATGCGCGTGCGCGGCTTCACCCAGGACGACGCACACATCTTCTGCACCGAGGATCAGCTCGCCGAGGAATGCCTGAAGATCAACGACCTGATCCTGTCGACTTACGCCGACTTCGGCTTCACCGGCGATCTCACCGTGAAGCTGTCGACCCGGCCGGAGAAACGCGTCGGGACCGACGCGATGTGGGATCACGCCGAGCGGGTGATGGCGACCGTGCTGCGCGAGATTCAGTCGCAGAACAATCACATCAAGACCGAGATCAATCCGGGCGAAGGCGCCTTCTACGGCCCGAAGTTCGAATATGTGCTGCGCGACGCCATCGGCCGCGACTGGCAGTGCGGCACCACGCAGGTCGACTTCAACCTGCCGGAGCGGTTCGGCGCGTTCTACATCGACCATGACGGCGGCAAGAAACCGCCGGTGATGGTGCACCGCGCGATCTGTGGCTCGATGGAGCGCTACATCGGCATCCTGATCGAGCACTATGCCGGCAGCTTCCCGCTCTGGCTCTCCCCGGTGCAGGTCGTGGTCACCACCATCACCTCGGAGGCCGACGAATACGCCAAGCAGGTCGTCGAGCAGGCGCGGCGCGCGGGCCTTCGGGTCGAAATCGACCTGCGGAACGAAAAGATCAACTACAAGGTCCGCGAGCACTCGCTGGCCAAGATCCCGGCGCTGCTCGTGGTCGGCAAGAAGGAAGCCGAGACGCATTCGGTCTCGGTCCGCCGGCTCGGCAGCGACGGCCAGAAGGTGATGACGACGCAGGAGGCGATCGCCGCCCTCCTCGACGAGGCGACCCCGCCGGACGTGCAGCGGGCGCGTGGCGCCGTCTGAGCCCTGAAATCGATCTAAATTCGCTTCCGGTTGCGGGCGTGCATACCTATCTCGGGTCTGTACGTCCGCCGACCAGTTGAAGAGGATATCGCAGTGCGAGATGCCATCGAACTCCTGAAGACCCGCCGCTCGGTCAAGCCGCGCGAGATGACCGGGCCCGGCCCCTCCGCAGCCGAGCTCGAGACCATCCTCACCATCGGCGCGCGCGTGCCCGACCATGGCAAGCTGACGCCCTGGCGTTTCATCATTTTCGAGGGCGATGCCCGCCAGCGCGCCGGCGAGGTGATCGCAAAAGTCTTCGCCCGGAAGAACCCAGGCGCACCTGCCGCCGACGTCGAGACCGAGCGCAAGCGCCTCACCGACGCGCCGCTCGTGATCGGCATCGTCAGCTTCACCAAGCCACATCCGAAGGTGCCGGCCTTCGAGCAGGAATTGTCGGCCGGCGCCAGCGCCATGAACATCGTCACGGCCGCAACCGCCCTCGGCTACGGCGCCTGCTGGCTGACCGGCTGGTTCGCCTTCGATCGCGACGTGCTTGACGGCCTCGGCCTCAAGCCGGACGAAAAGCTCGCCGGCTTCGTCCACATCGGCACGCCGACCAAGCCGAGCGAAGACCGTCCGCGACCGTTCCTTTCGGAAATCGTGACGCGTTTTTAAGCGATGTTTTGTTGACGCCTTTGGCGTCTTCCGGCTTTCATCCCGCCCAGGGAGGAAGCCCGGATGAGACGCCGTGAATTTCTGGTCGGGGCTACGCTGCTGGCCAGCACCATGGCGCGAGGCCGCGCCGCCGAGACTCCCGCTCCAACGCCCGATGGCCTCGATCGCATCACGGCATTCTTCGACAACGAGGTGACGAGCGGCCGGCTGCCGGGCGCCGTCATCCTGATCCAGCAGCACGGCAAGCCGGTCTACCTCAAGACGTTCGGCGTGCGCGACGTCACGACCGGCCTTGCCATGACGCCGGACACGATCTTTGCCATCCACTCGATGACCAAGCCGATCACGTGCCTCGGCGCAATGATGCTGATCGACGAGGGTAAGCTCGCGCTCACCGATCCCGTGTCGAAATACGTCCCGCTCTTTGCCGACACCAAGGTGGGCCTTGAGATCACCAAGCCGGACGGCAAGCTGGAGCTCGATCTCGTGCCGCCGGTCCGTCCCGTCAACATCGAGGATCTGCTGCGGCACACCTCGGGCATCAGCTACGATTATATCGGCGGCAAATGGGTCGAGCAGGCCTACAAGGCTGCCGATATCTTCGAAGGTCAGTTCAACAACAGGGAATTCGCCGACCGCATCGCGAAGCTGCCGCTGGCGCGGCAGCCGGGAACGTTGTGGCGCTACGGTCATTCCACCGACGTGCTCGGCAGCGTCATCGAAATCATCTCGGGCCAGACGCTGTACCAATTCCTGAAAGCACGCATCTTGGATCCGCTCGGCATGAGCAGCACCAAATTCGCGCTGGCGACGGAGGACGAACTGGCGCGGATGGCGCGGCCGCTGCCGAACGATTTCATCCTGCTCGCCGCCGAGCGCGAGCGCCTCGACCATCCCGAATGGCAGTCGGGCGGCGGCGGGCTGCTCTCGACCACCACCGATTATCAGCGCTTCGCGCAGATGTTGCTCAACGGCGGCGAGTTCGAGGGCAAGCATTATCTGAGCCCTGCTGCGTTCAAGGCCATGACGACCGATCACATCGGGCCCGGATCCGGCGTCGGACGCGACTATTTCTATTTCCCCGGCGACGGTTTTGGCTATGGCTACGGCCTTGCGGTGCGCACCGATCCCGGCAACGCGAAACCGCCGCCGCCTGGTTCGATCGGCGAGTTGAAATGGGACAGCGGCAGCGGCACCTATTTCGGCGTCGATCCCAAGCTCGACATGGTCTACCTCATGATGCAACAGACTCAGAGCGAGCGCGGCCGCATCACGCCGGCGTTCAAAGCGCTGGTCTACGATTGCTACCCGCCTCCGCTACGCCGCCCGTGAGGCGCGCTGGCCGAAATCGGCGAGCAGCTTTCCGATCTCGGCTGCGGGCCGCGCCGCGCTGAACAGGAAGCCTTGCACCTCGTTGCAGCCTTCGGCGCGCAGCCAGTCGAGCTGATCCTCGGTCTCGACACCTTCCGCCGTGGTGGTGATGTTGAGGCTGCGGCCGAGACCGGAGATCGCGCGCACGATCGCGCTGCAATCGGGCCGCTGCGCCAGATCCTTGACGAAGGACCGGTCGATCTTGATCTTGTCGAAGGGGAAGCTGCGCAAGTAGCTCAGGCTGGAATAGCCGGTGCCGAAATCATCCATGGAGATGCCGACGCCGAGCTCGCGCAACTGATGCAGCGTGGCGAGGTTGGCTTCGGTCTCCGCCAGGAAGATCGACTCGGTGATCTCGAGTTCGAGCCGCCTCGGCGACAGGCCGGACTGCGCCAGGGCCGAGATCACGACGTGAACCAGGTTGCGGCTGCGGAATTGCGCCGGCGACAAATTGACCGCGACCTTGATGTCGACAGGCCATTTCACGGCTTCGGCGCAGGCCTCGCGCAGCACCCATTCGCCGAGCTGGGTGATCAGGCCGATGTCCTCGGCGACCGGAATGAACTCGGCGGGCGAGATCATGCCCTTGTCCGGGTGCCGCCAGCGCAAGAGCGATTCGAAGCCGGAGATGCGGTCGGAGGCGATCGACACCAGCGGCTGGTAGTGCAGCTCGAACTCGCCATTGGCAAAGGCGCGGCGCAGGTCGAGCTCCATGTCGCGGCGCCTCTGCGCCTGGAGGTCCATCTCGCGCTCGAAGAAATGGTGCACACCGCCGCCGTCGGACTTGGCCCGGTACAGCGCCATGTCGGCGTTGCGCATCAACTCCTCGGACGTTGTGCCATCACCCGGTGACAGCGCGATGCCGATGCTGGCGCCGATCACCATCTCCTGGCCGTCGATCTCATAGGGCGCCTTCAACATGTCGATCAGCAAGGTCGCGCAGGCGCTGGCCTCGTTCGGCGAGACGTCGGCCGCCAGGATGACGGCGAACTCGTCGCCACCGAGCCGGGCCGCGAGATTGGCACCGCGGACCGCGGTGGTCAGACGTTCGGCGACTTGCTTGAGCAGGCGGTCGCCCGATGGATGCCCGAAGGAATCATTGATGTTCTTGAACAAGTCGAGATCGATGTAGAGCACGCCGACCCGCTTTCCGCCGGCCTGGTCGAGCGCCTGCTTCAGCCGCTGCTGGAAATATTCGCGGTTCGGCAGGTCGGTGAGCCCGTCATGATGGGCCATGTGGGCGATCCGCGCCTCGGCCTTGCGCCGCTCGGTGATGTCGACCACCGCGACCAGATAGCCATCGCGATCATCGAAGGCGACGCGGCGGCCGAAGGTGAGCACCTCGATTTCGCTGCCGTCGGCGCGCAAGTGCCGCCAGTTGCGCGAGGAATGATAGGCATCGCCGACGCGCTCGAGCGCCTCGGCGTGGCTCTCCCACTCGTCCTCGGGCCAGATCTCGTGCAGCTTCATGCGCAGGAAGGTGGCGCGGCTGTAACCGTAATGCTGGACCGCGGCGTCGTTGACGCTGAGGAACTGCTTGGTCTCGGCGTCGAACACCCACATCGGCATCGGGTTGTTGTCGAACAGCAGGCGGAACGAGGCGTCACGCCGCTTCAACGCGGTGACGTCGGAGATCGTCAGTGAGACCACGTCGGCGAAGGCGGTGGCGCCGAGGCGGAGGTGTCGTCCGTCGCTCTCGATCTCGAGCTGCTCGCCGCGGTCGCCCGAGACGGCCTTGAGCAGGAAGTCCATGATCTCGGGTGCGGCCAGCAGCGTGCTCTCCTCACCGACCCTCCGCCACAGCAGGCTTCCGGTCGCGGCCTTCAGCAGCGCGCCCGCGCTCTTGTTGTGGTGCACGATCTGGAGATCGAACGCCTTGCCGCTTGCATCGCGCAGCGTCGCCAGCGAGACCACCGCGTCGTCGGTCGCGGAGAAAATCGCATCCAGGAGATTGTATTGCGTGCCGCGCTCGTTGATGTAGGCGCCGACCAGCGTCGCGCCCCAGCGCGAGGCGGTCGGCAGCGCCAGCACGTCGTAGGTCCTGACCATGCCGTCGCGCACGCAATGCGCGTTGGCATGATGTGGCTGCCCCGTTGCGAGCGCGATCGCCGCCGCTTCCGTCAGCGCCGTGGCGCAATCGGGCGACAGCTCTGCGACGGCAATGTCCCAGCGCTCCTCGCCGAGCCATTTCTGCACATAACGTCCGCTGCGCGACAGTTCGAGCGCGCCGTCACCCCTGAGCAGCGCGATGTGATCGGCGAGCCGTCCGAGACTGCCGAGCATCACGTCCTCGTAGCGCGGCAGCCGTTCGCCCGGCTTCAACGCGGCACGCCATTTGCGTTGAAGCACCGGGATGTCATCGAACATTTCGGCGGCCGGTTTTCCCGACACTTTCTTCGCGGCACTCATGGCAGTCCCCAACGCACTATCCCGGCGCATCCAATGCAGCTGCGCTTAACGGCGTGTAAAGAGCACACGGACGCGGGGTCCGTTCGGTGATTATGACAGTTTTAAGTCAGGTGTTGGTTAGTCGGCGTTAGAGACTATGACGGTTGTGTTTTCGAAACGTGCTGAGACATTGGCGACGGCGTCGCCGTCCCCGGTGTCGTCCTGGCGAAAGCCATGACCCATAACCACCGCAGATCGTTGTTGCGATCGCTTTGGCCGTTAGCGTGCTTCGACAATGCTGACCGGGTAATGGGTCCTGGCTTTCGCCAGGACGACGTGGGGAGGTAGCGTGCGCGACTGCATCAACATCGTCATTGCGAGCGCAGCGAAGCAATCCAGAATCCCTCCGCGGAGGCAGTCTGGATTGCTTCGTCGCATCAGCGCAAAATTGCTTTGCAATTTTGTCGCGAGCTCCTCGCAATGACGGAGTATGTGGCGATAGCGAGCGACTCTCTCGTGTCCCGGACGCGCTGCAACGCGCGAGCGTTGCTGCGCAGAGCCGGGACCCAGCAAGCCAAGCATTCGCTGATGCGTAGGCCCCGGCTCTGCAGCGCACCGCTGAAGGAGCGCTGCGCTGCGTCCGGGGCACGAGAGCGGAGTTTGTCGCGCAACTGTTTCAACGTCATCATTGCGAGCGGAGTCGCAAGGTCTTGTAGCCCGTACTCGCTCAAAGCAAGGCGAGGCGCTCTCCCGCCGCTACTCCTCGCTCGAGGCGGCGGAGCGGTCGTTCAGATGGGCCTGTGACAGCAGGAAGAACAGCGCGCGCTCGCCGTGATATTTGGCGGACGGACGCGTGCGCTCGAACCCGTCCGCAAATATCTTGCCGGACTGGTCGCTCACCTGCCATCGCCAGCCAAACCGCTTGCGCCTCGTTAGGATCACTTCGAACATCCCGACCGGCTGGGCCCCCTGCTCATTGCCGCTGGTGCAGCCGTCGATGGTCTGCGCATCCGGCTCCCCTGGACCGATGCGACATATAACCCAGCGGGATAGAAAGAGAATAAAATTGATGATCGGAATCGGGCATCGTCCACCGGCGTGGTGAACTCACGTGGTTTTCCGGAATAAGGCGCGGATGGCGGGTTTCTTCGCGCCTTGAGACGCGGCCTGGGCGCTACCGCAGAGGTAACAGGAGATGGTGTGCTTGTGCGCCATGTGAGAAGCGGAGGATTTTCCGAGGCGTGAAGCCCAGCATCCGGACCAGACCACCACCGGCGGCATCGCCGCCGAGGCATCACCGCGCGACGACCTCGACTTCGCCGTCGACGCCGTTCACGACGTTGAAACCGCGCTCGTAGACCTTGCCCTCGTTCTTGGCGATGGCGCGGTATTCGCCTTCAGAGAGCACGACGCGCGGAAAGGCGCCGATCGATTCCTTGATGACGTCGCCGCCCGGGGTCAGCACCGACCAGGCGGTGTTGGCGAGCGCCTCTCCGCCCCTGTCGCTGACGAGCTTGAGTGTGATGACGGCAGCGCGGTGGGTGATGGTGACGTCGGTGAGCTTGCCGGCCTGGACGCGGATGTCCGAGCGCACCACCGAATTGGCATCGCCATAGTTGGAGACGATGTAGTAGGTGCCCTCCGGTATCAGCACGACGTCGCCGGCGGCGACGTTCGGTACCAGGGAGGCGCGCTCGCCGGATTCGAACTGGCTGCCCTTGTAGATCGCGAATGAGATCTGATTCTGCGGGATGCGGCTGGTGCCGACCCGGCCTTCGATGCGCAGGCCGCCGGCCGGCAGCACAAAGGATTCGCGGTCGGTCTCGGCCTTCAGGCTGACGGTGCGCACTGCACTGACGAGGCCGAAGGCGACGTGCACGACGTATGTGCCCGGCGGCAGCACGATGTTGGGCGTGGCGTTGCGGTCCTCGCGGATCAGCTTGAAGGTGCCGTTCTCGTCGGGACGGTCGGCGAATACGCGCCAGACCAGGCCGCTGGTGATCGCGGGAGAATCCTTGCCGTATTTCGCGGTCAGCGACAGCACGCCCTGACCGGGCGCGGCCGCATTGAGCGGCGCGGCCGGCGGCACGGAGGTGACTGCGGGCGGCGGCATGCTGGGCGTAACCGGCTGCGCCAGGGTCGGCGGCAGGCTCGGGGGGCCGGCGCCCGGCCCGGAGGGCGGTGCCAGATTGATGGCGCCGCCGGGATCCGGCACCGATGCAGGGGGCACCGGCGGCGGCCGATCGGAGAAAAGCTGCGCCTGCGCGGCGTTTTGGCCAAGGAAAACCGGGCCGAGGGACATGAGGCATGCGGCGAGGATCAACGCCGGCAGCAGCCGAACGCTGCGCCGCCATCCGATGATGCCGTCACCCCCGCGTGTCATGCCCCTGCTTTTCACCGAAAACGCGGCAAATTCAAGCCTCAGGAACCCGATCGAATACGGTCATTGGAACCCGGTTGACGCCTGCGTGATTAGTCCCGAAGCAACCGTCCATCGCCATACTCCTGCCCTGTGCGCTTCCCAAAGCGGCATAAACCATGCTTCGCCGCGGTTCTGGCGGAGCGGCAGTGTGACGCCTAGTCTGGTGATACGGGCCTGGCCCCGGCGTAGGGGAGTTTTTCAGTGCTGGACATCTTGAAGGGTCGGGGCGCGAACGGCTCAAACGGCGAGAAAGTTGGCGAGAAAGTTGGCTTGGGCAGCATCCGCCGGCCGGTCATCGGCCTTGCCCTCGGGGGCGGCGCGGCGCGCGGCTTCGCCCATATCGGCATCATCAGGACCCTGCTCGCCAACGGCATCGTGCCTGACGTCGTGGTCGGCACCTCGATCGGCGCCGTGGTCGGCGGCGCCTATGCGGCCGGCCAGCTCGATACGCTGGAAGAATGGGGGCGCAGCCTGCAAGGCATGCGCAACATCCTCGGCTATCTCGACATCCGCCTCAATGGCTCCGGCCTGATCGGCGGCGAGAAGCTGGCGACCCGGCTCGAGGAAGCCGTCGGCCAGACCCTGATCGAGGACCTCCCGGCCAAATTCGCCAGCGTGGCGACCGAGGTGCGCACCGGCCACGAGATCTGGCTGACGCGCGGCCGCGTGGTCGATGCGATGCGCGCCTCCTATGCGCTGCCGGGCATCTTCTCGCCCGTGCTGATCGGCGACCGCTGGCTGGTCGACGGCGCGCTGGTCAATCCGGTGCCGGTCTCGGCCGCCCGCGCGCTCGGCGCCGAAATCGTCATCGCCGCAAATCTTTCCAGCGACATTTTCACCCATTCCACGACGATCTATTCACACGGCGCGATGCCCACTCCGGTGGCGCCGGTGGCCGAGGAGACGACGACCAAACGGCGTTTCCCGCGGCTGTTCTCGCCCGAGAAGACCATGAAGCGCGAGTTCTTCGGCGGTGGCGGACGCCCCGGCATCTCCTCGGTGATGGTGGATGCGTTCAACATCATGCAGGACCGCATCACCCGCGCCCGCCTCGCCGGCGATCCGCCCGATATGCTGATCACGCCACGGGTCGGCCAGTTCGGCTGGTTCGACTTCCACCGCGCCGAGGATTTGATCGCGCACGGCGTGCGTGCCGCAGAGCGTGCATTGGATTCGATCCAGGAAGCGATCCACGTGCTGGCGCCGCCGCCTGAAGGCGCAGCGCCGACAGTACACGAGTGAAGTCCACTCAGGCGGTCTTGATGTAGTCGCGCAGGGCTTCCTGCTCGGCCTCGTATTCCTGGACGCGGCGCTTGACGATGTCGCCGATCGAGATCAGGCCAACCACCTTGCCATTCTCGATCACGGGCAGATGGCGGAACTTGCCTGTCGTCATCATCTCCATGAGTTCGGCGACCGTATCGGTCTCCTTGCAGGCGACGACCTTGCGGGTCATGACCTCTGCGACCGGCTCCTCCAGGACGCCGGCGCCGCGCTCGCCGAGCACGCGCACGATGTCTCGCTCGGACAGGATGCCTTCGAGCCGGCTCTGGTTCATCACCAGCACCGCACCGATCTTCTTCTCAACGAGCAGCTTGATCGCGGCCGACAGCTTGACGTCGGGCTCGACGCTCATGATCTGATGGCCCTTGGTGTTGAGAATGGAACGTACCGTCATTGTCGTCTCCCTGAATCGGAGCCGTCCGCCATTTGGCGGTTCGGAACTTGTTCGCGAGTCTTCAACTAACAGTTTCAGCGCCGGTTCACGCTCGTGCGCTTTGCGAAGCATTGCTTCGCTTTCGGAACATTCTTCTCGGGAATGATGGATGAATTCGGGCCGCGCCGCAAGCGCCGCTTCAAATTCGGTCTGAAACGTCCTGTGATGACGCATCCGCAGCATCGCTTCGCACGCGCGGCACGGGATCGAACAGCGCGAACAGCAGGAGCCCTGCGAAGAAGCCGCCGATATGCGCCTGCCAGGCCACGCTCGTGGTTTCGGCATCGACGCCGATCGCACCGACACCGAAGATGATGTTGAGGCCGAACCAAACGCTGAGGAAGCCGACGACCCGTCCGTCGCGCAGCGCGCGCGACAGCGGCAGCGCCGGAACCTTTGCGGCGGTATCGGCGTCCGAACGGCTGAACGACAGGAAGCTGCCGCGGGCGAAGGCGAAGCGGATCGCCGCCGCCATCGCCCCCGACACCGAGGCCGAGGCGCCGATCATCGGCGCCACCGCATGCTCATGGGTGACGAGATGGGCGAGCGCGCCGGCCGCCGCCGTCACCGCCATGAACACGAAGAACCTGATGGCGCCGAAGCGCCGCGCCAGCGCACTGCCGAACGGCAGCAACCACAGCACGTTGAAGCCGAGATGGGTCAAATTGGCGTGCAACAGCGAATAGGTGACGAAGGTCCAGACCTTCGCACCCGCCCCGCCCGGGATCTGCAAATTGAGCAGCGAGGAATCGTAGCGCTTCGGGATGAACCCGAAGACGTCGATGGTCCAGTTCTCGATCTCCGGCGGCAGCAGCACCCGCAGATGGATCAGCGCCAGCAGGGCGATATAGGCGGTCAGCGCCACGGGAAGCGTCAGGATCGGCTCGCGCGGCGCCTCCTGGACGGCCGGCAGATCCGGAGAATCCTGCGGCGGAGAATTTTGCGGGGAATCCAAGGCAGCTTCGCTTTCAGGCGCGATCGGAGCGATCCACTTGGAGATAGTCGCCTTTGCCGGCGTTGCGCAAGTGCACAAAAGGAAAAGGCAGGGCCCTGGGAAAGCCCTGCCTGTCCGTGTCGGACTTCCGGTACCCCTGGGAATAAGGTGTATCCCCACCCCTCCCCGCGGTCCCGTGACCAAACTGTTTGACGCAAAAGTACAGGCCTCGCCGAGAACCTGGAAAAACCGGCGGGACTTGCGACCGCGATCACCATAGCAGGCGGGCCGCCGGCGCAAAGCGCATAGTTAATTTAACGTTAACGACGCAAAAGCAGCGCCCAGGGGTGCGAAAACGCCCTCGCGGCATGGACGCTGCAGATCCCCTCCTGCACAACAACGAAAGGGATCGCGGGTGCACTGAAGCGGGACAGGTTTGTGCCGTGAGGATGCGCCCCGGGGTAAGCGTTCAGTCATGAAACATCCGTCAAGCCGCGAGTTCTTCGCGTATTGGGACGACAAGCGCGGCACGGCGCGGGCCCCTGACCGCGCCGACATCGATCCGGCCGCGGTCCGTGACCTGCTCGGCGACATCTTCGTGCTGTCCTGCGAGCAGCACCTCGGCTTCCCGTTCCGCGTCGCCGGCACACGCGTGTGCGCGCTCGCCGGAGGCGATCTCAAGGACCAGAGCTTTACGGCGCTGTTCACACAAGCCAGCCGCGGCGAGATCGAGGAGATCACCACGATTGTCGCCGACGAGACGTTGGGTGCGATCGCCGGCGTCACGGCCACACGCGAGAACGGCAGCAAGGCGCATCTCGAGCTGCTGCTGCTCCCCTTCAATGCCCGTCCGCATACGCCTGTCAGCGTGACCGGCGTGCTCGCTCCGTTCGACGACGAATGCGGCGCGCTCGGCCCCTTCACCCTGAGCTCCTGGCGCTATCTGCATCAGCCGGAGAAACTGCTGCCGCGCGCGATCCGCAAATTGCAGATCGCACGCGGGCTGATGGTGTATGAGGGCCTGCGGTAGATTTCGAAAGCTCCTGCGCAGGCGGTGATCGTGCGATGGATCGTCGCGCGCCATGACCGATTCTGCCGGATTTGCGTCATTCCTGAAATCGTTGCGACCGGATAGCTTCCGCGCCGCGTGAGACGACGAGCGGGTGACATCATGAGCTGGCGCATTCTGGCGTGGACCGCCCTCGGCGGCATGGCATTGCTGGTGGCGATCGGCGGAACCTGGCTGCTCCTGCTGCCGGGTACGCCGGCATCGGGAACCGCGCCTGCGATCTCCAGAGACGAGGCCGAGGCGACGCTGGCGGCGCTGAAACCGCCGAAACGAAAGCGACCCCTGATCGCCATCGTCGGCATCAACGACATGAGCGAGACCACCGACTATCTGATGCCCTACGGCATCCTCGCGCGGGCGAACGTCGCCGACGTCCTCACCCTGGCGACGCAGCCGGGACCTGTCACGCTCTATCCCGCACTGAGGGTGCAGCCGCATGCGACCATCGCCGAGTTCGACGCCGCGCACCCCGACGGCGCCGATTACGTCATCGTGCCCGCGATGAGCCGCGACGACGACGCAGTCGCCCTGCAGTGGATCAGGAGCCAGGCCGGCAAGGGCGCGATCGTGATCGGCGTCTGCGTCGGCGCCACGGTCGTTGCCAACACCGGGCTGCTCGACGGCAAGCGGGCCACGACGCATTGGTATTCCGTACGAGATCTGCAGAAGCATTCGACGATCCGCTATACGGCCGACCGCAGACTGGTCGTCGACCAGGGCGTCGCGACGACCACCGGAATCAGCGCATCCATGCCGATGGCCCTCACCCTGATCGAGGCCATTGCCGATCGGGCCAAGGCCGAGGCGGTCGCCCGCGACATCGGCCTTGCGGCGTGGGATGCGCGCCACCGCAGCGACGCGTTCAGCTTCACGCGCCCCTTCGCGCTGACGGCGATCGCGAACACGCTCGCCTTCTGGAACCGCGAGCAGCTCGGAATCGCATTGACCTCTGATGTCGACGAGGTCTCGCTCGCACTGATCGCCGATGCATGGTCGCGGACCTATCGCTCACGCGCCCTCACCTTCGCCGCCACGGCGCAGGCGCGCACGAGCCGCGGAGGCCTCGGCATCCTGCCGGATCGGATCGCTGACGATTGGCCGGCGCAGCAGGCGCTGCCGGGAGCCGGCACCTCCCCGCCGGCACAGGCGCTGAACGAAACGCTGCGTGCGATCGACGCGCGCTACGGATCGCGCACGGCCGACTTCGTGGCGATGCAGCTGGAATATCCGAAGCCGGATTGATCTCATTCTTAGCGGCGGAATAGATTGGAACGGATCCACATGAGCAAGCCGCGTTGGCGTCGCGCGCGCACGGCCGACCTTGCTGCGATCGGCGCGATCGCGGCGCGCATCCATCCTGATCTTTCCGAGCGCCCTGATGTGTTCGCGGAGAAGATGCGGCTTTGTCCCGATGGCTGCCGCGTGCTCGCGGGGGACGAAGGGATCGTCGGCTACGGGCTCGCCCATCCGTGGAAGCAGCGTCAGATCCCGCCGCTCGACGGCTTCCTCGCAAGCTTGCCCGATGATGCTGACTGCCTCTACGTGCACGACGTCGCCGTGCTGCCCGATGCCCGGGGTGGTGTCGCGCGCGCCTATATCGCGACGATCGAGCAACTCGCACGCTCAATGGGCATTGCGGCTCTCGCGCTGGTCTCGGTCTATGCTACGCGGCCGCTATGGGAACGTTTCGGCTTTCGGCCCGTCACGACGGATGCGGAGTTGCGCGCAAAGCTCGCATGTTACGGTGAAGGCGCGACCTACATGCTGCGCGATCTCGCTGCGACGTGAGCCCCCTCCCCGATCGCGGCTCACGCGGGCGTGAAGCCACCAGTTCGAACCGGGTTCAGGCAGCCTCCGTCGAAGAAACGTGCGGGCCGTTCTGGTCTCGCCGAACCGAGACTGGAGAATGTCCATGAAACTCACGTTGCC
Organism: Bradyrhizobium zhanjiangense; assembly: GCF_004114935.1. NCBI lineage: Bacteria > Pseudomonadati > Pseudomonadota > Alphaproteobacteria > Hyphomicrobiales > Nitrobacteraceae > Bradyrhizobium > Bradyrhizobium zhanjiangense. The sequence goes on along the minus strand of NZ_CP022221.1, from coordinate 4,030,014 downwards.
GAAAGTTGCCTTGATTGCCTTCGTTGCGGCGACCGCATTCACCGCGACCAGTGCCAACGCCGCGCAGTACCGGACCTACGGCTGCGAGTTCGCCTTCTTCGAGGGCTGCAGCGGCCTGATCGAGACGCCGAGCCAGGGCGGACGACGCACGGTCACCCATCGCGACACCTCGCCGACTTACATGAAGCAGAGCGATCCTCGCTACAGCTCCGCGATGCGTGATGCCGGCGGCGGAGGTGGTGGCGGCGGCGGTGGTGGCCGCTGAACTCACGCCTCTCTCTTCAGATGATGTCGCCGGTGCAATCCGGCGGTATCATTGCCGTCTGAGCTGAACGGCGGACGCTCAGCCTCGCCGTTTCTTCCTCGCCTTCTTTCCCGGCGCGCCCTTCACAGGCCACGGCGTGACCGAAGGCTCCGCGTGGCCCTGCTTGTTCTTATGCTTCTTTTTCTTCCCGAAAAAAGGAGCCTCGCCGAATTTCGGGCCACGCTCGCCGTGAGACTTGCTGCGTGGCTTGAATCCACCTGCCTCGCGCGCGCGATCGCTCTGACGCTCACGGTGATCATCGTCAGGGGCCTCGCGCCGAGGCGCATATGACCGCTGCTCCGAAGCCGCCTGCCGCGGCAGTGCGTCCGCCATCGGCTCGATGCGGATGCTGTCTTCCTTGTCCGGGCGCTTGATCTTGGCGGCGAAGGAATCCGCGACCCGCTCGGAAATCTCGAACTCGGTGGTGGTGTCCATGATCTTGATGGCGCCGATGTCGCGCTTGTCGATGCCGCCGCGGCGGCAGATCATCGGCAGCAGCCAGCGCGCCTCCGCATTCTTGCGCCGGCCGATGGCGGCACGGAACCAAACACTGGCCTCCGCCATGCCATGTTTCGACGATGACTTGCCAGATTTCGATCGCGGCTTGCCGAGGCGATCGCCGCCGCCTTCACCTTCAAACCTGTCACGACCGCGATCGTCGCGCGGCTTGCCGCTGCGCTCGCCGGGATCGATGATGTCCTCGGGCGACGGCAGCCGGGCCCGATAGAGCCGCGCGAGCGCAGCGGCGATATCTTCGGGCGAGCGCTCGGCCAGCAACGCCTGCGCCAGCACCAGATCGTCGGCGGTGGTGTCCTCGGTGAACAGCACGTCCTTCATGCGCGCGTGATCGAGCTTGCGGATGTCCTCCGCCTGCGGCGCCATGCCCCAGGCCGCCTCGATGCCGGAGAGATTGAGCAGCAATTCCGCGCGCCGGCGTCGTGCCGGCGGCACCAGGAGGACGCTCGTGCCCTTTCGTCCCGCACGCCCGGTGCGGCCCGAGCGATGCTGCATGACCTCGGCGTCATTGGGCAGATCGGCATGGATGACGAGGTCGAGGCTCGGCAAATCGATGCCGCGGGCGGCGACGTCGGTCGCGACGCAGACGCGGGAGCGTCCGTCCCGGAGCGACTGCAGCGCCATGGTGCGTTCGTTCTGCGTCAATTCGCCCGACAGAGCGACCACGGAGAAGCCGCGCTCCAGCAGCGCTGCCTGCAAATGCCTGACGGCTTCGCGCGTGCTGCAAAACACCAGCGCGCTCGGCGCCTCGTAGAAGCGCAGCACGTTGACGACCGCGTGCTCGACGTCGGCAGACGCGATCCGGATCGCGCGGTACTCGATGTCGGCGTGACCGCCTTCGTCACCCGCGACCTCGATGCGGAATGCGTCGCGCTGATATTGCCTGGCCAGCGCGACGATGCCGCGCGGAAACGTCGCCGAGAACAGCAGGGTGCGGCGCGCCTCAGGCGTGGTCTCGAGGATGAATTCCATGTCCTCGCGAAAGCCGAGATTGAGCATCTCGTCGGCCTCGTCGAGCACGACCACCTTCAATTCGGAGATGTCGAGGCGGCCGCGACGCAAATGATCGCACAGCCGGCCGGGCGTGCCGACGACGATATGCGCGCCGGCCGCAAGCTCGCGCTGCTCGCGCCGCGGATCCATGCCGCCGACACAGGAGACGACGCGCCCGCCGGCATGCCCATACAGCCAGGCCAGTTCGCGTTGAACCTGCAAGGCGAGCTCGCGGGTCGGCGCCACGATCAGGGCGAGCGGTGCGCCGGCCTGGTCGAACCCCTCGGCCTCGCCCAGCAAGCCCTTGGCCATGGCAAGGCCATAAGCCAGGGTCTTGCCGGAGCCGGTCTGGGCCGAAACCAGGAGGTCGCGCCTGGAGGTTTCGTCCGTGAGCACGGCGAGCTGAACGGGAGTCGGGGAATCATAGTTCCGCTCGGCCAAAGCTCGGGCGAGCGGCGGGGTCAGGGCCGGAAAAGACACGAGATGGAGAACCTTGGTTGATTCAGGCGCGCAAACGGTGGACCGGCGGACCTGAGCTGCATGCGCGGCAAACGGCCCGACCGCACGCGGGATTTGATCTGGGCGCTCTTTACGCCAAGCGCTCAGAAATCACCATGCCTGTGATGCATGGCTTTGCAATGAGAACCGCGCCTGAAGGTTGCAGCGGATTTTTGCGGCCACCTCGACTAAGCTGAAACACAACCGGATCCCAAGGGAATGACCGCGTGACGTCCTCCGCCAAACGCAGCTGCGGCGATTGCACGCTTTGCTGCAAGTTGATGGCCATCGAGGCGCTGGCCAAGCCGGTTAATGCCTGGTGCTCGCATTGTCAGCCCGGCCGCGGCTGCGCGATCTACGCTGCGCGGCCCACCGAATGCGAGGACTTCGCCTGCCTGTGCTGGAAGCCGAGCCGCTCGAAGCTCGTCGTGACGACGTCGGGGGACGGCGTCGAAATCCGATGCGACCCAGGCTCGCCCAACGCCTGGCGCAAGGAGCCCTATGCCGGAGACATCCATGCATGGGCGGTCGAAGGCGAAACCAACGACATGACGGTTGTCGTGATCATCGGCCGGCGCATGATCCTGGTCACGCCGGACCGCGAGTTCGATCTTGGAATTGTCGGCCCCGACGAACGAATCGTGCGCGAGCTGGAGGGCACGAAGGTGGTGGGTGCGACGGTGGTGAAGGAGAACGAGCTCGGCCGCGGCTAGCGAGTGCACAAGCACGACACCGACGATTTCCCTGTCGTTGCGAAGGGGCGCCTGGCTCGGATCTAATCCCTGGAGGTCGCCAGCTTGCTAAAGCTCCCGACCAACTTCGCAACACTGTCTCTCGCTGCAAAGCTCAAGGCGCGGATGGCGCGCCAAGCTTCGGTTGCCTGCAGCCACGCCTTCATTTCGGTGAACTTCCCGTATGTCCAAGCGAATGCCGGAATCCGCATCAGCTTGTCCCGCGTGAGATGGAACAGGCGCTCGACCAGCACGAGCTTGAGCAGTTCACCGACGATCAACGTCGCCGCGCCGCTCAGGACCTGGCCAGTTGCGGCAAGGTAAGCTGCCAGCGGCTTGATCGGCTCCAGAATGATGACTGGCACGGAAAACAAGGCCAGCGAAGGATAAGGCGGCAGCGACCTGATCCAGGCCCGCAATCGCTCGAATTGGAAGTTCCGCCCAAGCCAGAGCGCGATGGGCCGCGCAACGGCCATGAAGACCGCGTCCACCAGGAAGTAGATGACGGCCAGGACGTAAGTGACGGGTTTCAGAATTCGCTTCACGGCACCTCTCCCGTGAACTGAAATCCGGAACTAGGGCCTAAGTTTCACCGCGGCGTGAAGAGTTCGCGGATTCCCGATGGAACTTTTTGGGCTGTTCAGATCTCCGCATAGACCTCCAGCAGATTTCCGTCGGGGTCGCGGAAGAACAGCGTGCGATGACCGAACGCCTGGTTCGTCGGCGGCGACAGCAGCGCCACCCCCTGCCGCACGAGTTCGTCGGCGCACGCATCAACTTCAGTTGCCGACACCTTGAAGGCCAGTTGCAGCGAAGCGCTCCCCGTCGGCGTCGGCGCATCGGCCGCGGTCCGGCTCGGCCTTGCCAGCGCCAGCGTGTTGCAGCCTATGCCGTACTCGATCCAGTTCGGCGAGAGCTCGCGCAGCAGCGGAAAGGCGAGAACGTCTTCGTAGAAGCGCCGCATCGCCGCCATGTCGCGCACGAAGATGACGGTGTAGTCGATCGCGCAGATGGCGGTGAAGGGAGAGCGACGGCGCGGGGTTGGTTCGGTTGTTTGTTCGCTTGACATCTCGTCCTTCATTCCAGCCCGACGCGTAGCCCGCATGGAGCGAAGCGGAATGCGGGGCAACTCCATCCACAAGCACCCCGGATATCGCTTCGCTCATCCGGGCTACAATATTTTGCGAAGTTTGCGAGACTTTATCTCAGCAGCCCACCACCATAGCGCAGCTCATAGAGCGGCGCGCTGTCATCCCGCGCAATCGTCTCGGCACCGTGGAAGCGATCCAGTGCGCCTTCGACCTCGTTGCGGTAGACCATGCCGCTCTGTTCGAACCGGCGCGGTCCCCGATAGGGCTCGTCCGCGTTTACGGCGAGCAGCGCCTGGCGCAGGAATTTGTAGATCGCGAGGAAAGTGTCCCGATCTCTGATCTCCGCACGTGCGCCGCCGCTGTAGCTCATCGACCAGATGATGCGATCATCGCGCGACACGGTCTCCTGCCCGACGAAAAACCCCATGCCGAAATAGATATCACGATAGGCATAAGGCGGCGCGCGGTGCTCGAGCTGTTTGGAGCCCGCGAGCAGCGGGACGGCGATAGTCGCATCGTCATCCAGCCCGGCATAGGTGCGCCGCTTGGCTTCGACCAGGAACGCGGCGAGATCGTGGGGGACGGAGGACATGACCTACTCCACCAGCTCCGGCCACGGCACGATGGTCGACTTCACCGTCTTCATCGCCATCGCGTCCTTGACCGCCTGCGCGACGCCCGCTTCCGTGAACGGATAGATGGTCTGCATATTCAGCCACGGATACTTGTTGCGCGTGCGGTAAAGCATGTCGACGCCGAGCGGCAGGTCGTTGCCGGTAAACCCCCAGGAGCCGAGGTGCAGATGCGGTGCCAGGAGGTCTCGATCGAGCCGGCGTCGGTGAACTGACCCATCTCGACATAGGTGCCGCCGTCGCGCAGCATCTCGATGCCTTCGGGGCCGGCCGAAGGGTGTCCCGAACAATCCATCACCAGGTCGGCGCCAAAGCCGCCGACGATCTCGCGCACCCGGGCAATGCGCTCCTGCGGCGATTTGATCTCCTCGATGTTGACAGTCGCCTCCGCGCCGAACTCGCGCGCGAGGCGAAGCCGCGGCTCCTCCGGCGCGCCGATGCAGATTACCCGCCCTGCCCCCATCTCCTGCGCGGCCGCGATCGCCAGAATGCCGATCGGCCCCGAGCCCTGGATCACCACCGTGACGCCCCAGCTGAAACCGCCGGCGCGGCTGGCGCGGTTGAAGGCGCGGATGCAGGACGTCAGCGGCTCGGACAGCGCACCCAGCCGCAGCGACATGTCGTCGGGCAGCTTGTAGATTTTGGTGCCCGGCAGCATGTCGAGATCGACATAGACATATTCGGCCCAGCCGCCCCACATGTGAGGTGGCTTCTCGAAGCCGAGATAGCGGCCGTAATAGACCGGCGTCAGGCACTTGTTGGCTGTCTGCGGATAGTGGATGCAGTAATAGCAGCGTCCGCAAGGCATCAGCGGCGGGATCATCACCTTCGAGCCGACTGTAAGCGGCTTGCTCATGAAGTCCTCCGTGAACTCGTCGCCGCATTCGACGATGATGCCGCCGAGCTCATGGCCGAGCGTGAACGGCCAGGGCAGCGGCTTCGGCCAATGTCCTTTGAGAATATGCAAATCGGTACCGCAGACCCCGCAGGCGCCAACCTTGATCAGCGCCGCCTTACGGCCGACCTTCGGCCACGGCACGGTGCGGATGACGGGCTCCGAGCCCGGCCCTGCATGGGTGCAGACGCGGATGGATTCCATGGCTGTTTCCTCGATGCCCGTCTGTTATGATTGATTGGTGCGGGCTGAAGCGAAGCGTATGTGAGATGCGGGCTGGTGCCAAGCGGGCAGCCTCGTAGCCCGCATGGAGCAAAGCGGAATGCGAGACCGGCGGCCCCGGACTACGCGTCGGCTCCATCCGGGCTACGGGCTCCTAACTCACACACCCAAGTGTCTTGAGCCATTGACGCCGAACGTGTAAGGCGGCCCAAGTCCTACCTTGGTGCCCACTTGAACCCCCTCCCTCAAAATCCCATGGTCGCGTCCGGCTCGTTCGCGGCCATGAAGTCGGTGCCCTACCGACTCCAGTTCGTCGCCTACGTGCTGGCGATGATGGCCGACAATGTCGAGCATGTGATCAGCTATTGGGTGGTGTTCCAGAAATTCCATTCGCCGGCGCTGGCGGGCTTTGCGGTGCTGTCGCACTGGCTGCCATTCCTATTGTTCTCGGTCGCGGTGGGCGGGCTCGCCGACCGGTTCGATCCGCGCCGCATCATCCAGTGCGGCATGGTGCTGTTCATCGTCGCCTCCGCCGGCTGGGGCTTCTTCTTCCTCACCGATACGATCCAGATGTGGCACGCGATGCTGTTGCTGGTGATCCACGGCTGCGCCGGCGTGTTGTGGCAGACGCCGAACCAGCTGCTGCTCTACGACCTCGTCGGCCCCGCCGATCTTCCGAGCGCGGTGCGGCTGAACGCGATGGCGCGCTATCTCGGCATCCTGGTCGGCCCCGCCGTCGGCGGAATCATCATGCTCACGCTCGGCACTTCGCACGGCATCATCTTCAACACGCTGTTCTATCTGCCGATGCTGCTCTGGCTGTTCTGGGCACCGCTGCGCGACAAGAGCGTCGCCGTGCGGCGTTTCGCGGTGCGCGGCCTTGCCGACATCGTGCTGACCATCCGCGCCATCGGCACCCAGCCGGTGCTGTCAGCGATGACGTGGCTCGCCGGCCTCACGTCCTTCATGATCGGCAACGCCTATCACGCCCAGATGCCGGGCTTTGCCGGCGACCTCGGCCATGGCGATCCCGGCGTCTCCTACAGCGTGCTGCTCGCGGCTGACGCGGCTGGTGCGCTGCTCGCCGGCATCGCGCTGGAGTCCTGGGGACGCCTCAAGGGCACGCCGCGCACGGCGATCATGCTGGCGATGCTGTGGAGCGTGGCGCTCTTCGGCTTCGCCTCCGTGCGGATCTATCGTGCTGTTGTTCTGCGCGGGCTTCTTCGAGCTCTCGTTCAACACCATGGCGCAGGCGCTGGTGCAGCTGAACGCACCATCCGACATCCGCGGCCGCGTCGTCGGTCTCTACAACATGGCCGGACTCGGCATGCGGGCCTTCAGCGGCATCACCGTCGGGCTATCGGGCGCCGCGATCGGCATTCACTGGTCGCTCGGGCTCTCGGCGGTGGTGCTGCTGGCGCTGCTGGGTCTTCTATATCGGCGGCGCCTGCGAGCGGCTTGACTGGTCCCGCCCGGCGGCCTCGCCTGCCCGCCCTTGATGTGGCTTTTCGAGCGCATTGTGTCTGTCCGTTACCGGCGCGCCGATCCTAACGCGGCATTAACCCTATGCACCTTAGGGTCGTGCCGGACTCCGCCCGGGCGGGGGGTCGGGTGTTGGAAATGGCGTTAGCGAACAGAAAATTTCTTCCGGCCGCCGAAGAGCGTCGGCGTTTCCAGCGGGTGAAAGTGCACCTGCTCGGCCGCTACATGCTGCCGGACCGCCGTGAATTCCCCTGCCAGGTGATCAACATGTCGCCGGGCGGCCTCGCGCTGCTGGCCCCCGGCATCGGCAATGTCGGCGACCGCGTCGTCGCCTATCTCGACCATATCGGCCGGGTCGAGGGCAAGATCACCCGGATCATCGACAATGGCTTTGCCATGACGATCGGGGCAACGCCGAGGAAGCGCGACAAGCTCGCGGCCCAGCTGACCTGGCTCGCCAACCGCGACATCCTCAACCTGCCGGAGGACCGCCGTCACGATCGTATCGTGCCGCGCAATCCGATCGCGGTGCTGACGCTCGAGGACGGCACCAAGATGACCTGCCGCATCATCGACCTGTCGCTGTCAGGCGCCGCGATTGCCGCGGAGAACCGCCCGCCGCTGAAATCGACGGTTCTGCTCGGCCGGGTCCAGGGCCGTGTGGTCCGAAACCTCGAAGACGGCTTCGCCCTCGAATTCATGCACGAGCAGCCGGCCGAGACACTCGAAGAGAGCGTTACCGCGCGGTAAAGCGCGACGACGTCAAAACCACTGCATTTCCAGCCTCGAAGGCGGCCTCCGCGATGCGGACGCCGCCTTTTCGTGCGTTGCGACCCGCTCTACGCGAGTTAACGCGAGGGGTGCACGTGCGCGCAAACAACGGCTCCGCCAGCGTTTGCGTGTTAATAGATAAAATTTGAATCAATTGCAGTCATCTCAAATTTTATGAGAATTCGATTCAAGTATAGATCGAATTCGCCGCGCCTTTTACTTGCATTCGTCTCGACTTGACTTGGCTGACTTAGCGGCAACTCAAAAGCTCCGTGCGAAATGTGGTCCCAACAAGAAACGGGGGCCGCAATGTTTGACTTCAGGGGACAGGGGAAAGGGCTGGCGCTGGCCGCCATGCTCTTCGGGATCAGCGCGACAGCGCAGGCCGGCGAAGGCCGTCTGCTCTACGCGAGCCTCGGCGACACCACGCGTGCGCCGATCGGCTGGGTCGAGTTCTGTGCGGACAATGCCGCTCAGTGCAAGGGCGGGCCGACGCAGGCACGCGACATCGTGATGTCGCAGGCTGCATGGCGCGACCTCGTCAAGGTCAATCGCTGGGTCAACGAGACCGTGAAGCCTTTGACCGATCAGGAGCACTGGGGCGTGATCGAGAAGTGGTCGCTGCCGACGGACGGTTACGGCGACTGTGAAGACTACGTGCTGTTGAAGCGCAAGATGCTGATCGATGCCGGATGGCCGCGCGAGGCCCTGCTCATCACCGTCGTGCGCGACAAGAAGGGCGAAGGCCACGCGGTGCTGACGGTGAAGACCGACAAGGGCGAGTTCGTTCTCGACAATCAGAACGAGAGCGTCGTTGCCTGGACCGAGACCGGCTACCGCTTCGTCAAGCGCCAGTCGCAGAGCGATCCCAACGTCTGGGTCTCGCTCGGCGATACCAAGCCGGCGGTCTCCACCGCCAGCGCCAGAGATTAGGAACGAGACAACAGGTTACGCGACCCGGTCACATCCCCACCCCTCCCCGTCCCAGACCGGTTCGCGCGCGGCCAGCCATCCCCCAATGGCTGGCCGCAACTTTTTGAGGAATACGATCAGTCTTGTGCGGTCCGGCGAGACCAGGGCACGCGCGCCGCGGTGAAATCGCGCCACGTACTTTGCAAGGCGGGCTGCACGCCAACCGACGCGCGCGCCTGCCAGCCGGCGATCGCCGCCGCGGCGATGGCGCTGTCGGGCTCGGCATCGAGCCGATCCAGCAACGATGCCGTGACGACCATGTCGTTGAATGCGCCGAGTTCCTCCTGCAAACCGGCGAGCCTGCGGGCAAATTTTCTCGCAGACTTCCGATCGGCAAACAGCGGCAGCAGGAACTCGCTGAGATAGCGCAGCCGCTTCGTCGCGAGCCGCACCCGGTGCAGCTGTTCGATCGTGAGCGACTTGAAGCGGCGCCCGCGCTTGAGCACCTTGGCGTATCGCTCCGACAAGATGCGCTGCGCGAAGTTGACGGCGGGCTCGGCGAGCTGGCCGAGATCTTCGGCGGCGACGTCGTTGCGCCAGCCGCGTGTCTCGATCCAGCCGCCGAGGCCGATCAGGAACACGGCGCAGCGGCGGTCGGCGAGCGCATCATGCGCCTTGCGATAGGCGTCAGCCTGACGCCCGGCCGCGGCGCGGCCGAGCGCATCGAAGCCGGCGATCGAAGGACAGGCTTTTGCGATTGTCGGCAATGTCTCGAGCTGGAACACATCCCAGTCTCGCGCGGCGGAGAGATCCTGCGCCAGCCAGCGCGCCTCCGACCGCAACGCATCGAGATTGCTGAGCGCGCCGACCGATCGCATCAGGTCCAGCGCCGAGCGCAACCGGCGCAGCGCAACGCGAAGCTGATGGACGCCTTCCGGATTGCGGCCGTCCTCGGCGGCGGGCAGCGACTGAAGCAGATGATGGAAGCAGGAGCGCAGGATCGTCGCGAAGGCCTCGTCAAGGGTCACGGACGGATCGAGGCGAAGTTTCCGCGGGCGCCGTGCCGAGGGCGGCTTGCCGGCGGCAAGGTCGAAGCCACGCTCCGACTTGGTGCGGATGGACGGCTTCACCGCCCCGCGTTCCGCAAGCCGCAGCGCGACCTCATAGATCGCGCTTGCGCTGCCGCTCTTGAGCTCCAGCTCGATCTCGCTCACCGGCAGCGAACCATCGCCGGCCGTCAGCTCGCCCTGGTCGAAGGCGACTTCGACCGTGCCGGACGGCAGATCGACCATCCGCGCATGACGATGGACGTCGGCGGTGAAGACGGCTTCGAGCGGCCGCGCCTCGAGGTGGCAGCGAAGATTCTCCGGAATGAAAGGCATCGCCAGAGCGAGATCGGGCGCCAGCGACGGCACGCTCGCCTCCCACTCGCCGCGGCGCAGCGGATCGTCCGCGGCGTCAGTCTTCACGGTCTGCACGAAGCGCGCGCCGCTCTGGCGTACGCGCAAGCTAAGGCCGCTACGCCTAAGCGCGCGGTCGGGCGTGTCATAATAGACGGACTTGAGATGCTTGCGCGTGCCCTTATTGCGCGCGTTCGCCGTGATGACCGGCGCAGCGTTGAAATGCGCCATGCGATCGGCATCGACGAGAAGCTTGAGTTCGATTTCACCGGCCGAACGCGCGTCAACGCTCGACGGGGCTGGTTCCGGATCGGGCGTCGTCTCTTGCGATGACGTCTGATCACTCACGGCGTCCTCGATCCGAGGTTCTGCGCCTGGCCCGGCGGGTTCAATCTGCCTGAGGAAGCCGGCGACGACTTGCGTTCTCTTGTTGTCCTTTGGAGCAGGATTCCCATCCGGCGCGCCCGGAGTCTTGCGGGCCGGTGTTGAGTCTGACTTCAGCATTTTGGGGTACATGACAGTTCGATGACAGAGCGCGAGCATATAGCCGGCAAGCCCCGCGAGGAATAGTCAGGTTACGTCGCAATGCATCATCGTCCACATGCGACGCACATCCGCGAACCACAGCTCAGCGGCGGCGGAGGTCCTTAAAGGCCTGCCCGCAGCTTTTCGAGGGATTGCCGCTCACTCCGCGGCTTCGAGATTGACCGGCTTCTCCGCGCTCGCAAGCGGCGACACCGCCGGGCCATTGAGTGCGGTGCCGTCGGGCGCGAATTGCGAGCCGTGACACGGGCAATCCCAGCACTGCTCCAGCGCATTCCAGTGCACGACGCAGCCGAGATGGGTGCAGCTTGCCGAGTGCAGATGCAGACGTCCGTTACGGTCCCGGCAAGCGGCAATCTTCTTCAGGCCGCTGCGGACCAGACGCCCCTCGCCCGGCCGCAGCCGTTCGACGCTCGCCATCTCGCTCGCCGCAAGATATTCCGCAAAATTCTTCAGCGGCGTGATGTTCTCGCTGATGAACTCGCCGATGTTCTTCTGAATCTTCCGTGACGGAGCGTAGACTTCTTCCCAAGGGCTCGCGCCCGTCGTGATCAGATCCGTCACCAACAGGCCGGCGACGAGCCCGTTCGTGATCCCCTGCCCGGAATCGCCGCTGACGATGAAGAGATGCTCCTCGCCGGGGCTGCGGCCAATGAAGCCGGTGAAATCGACCGGCTCCAGCACCTGGCCGGACCAGCGATGGGTGACCTCGCTCAACCCCGTCAAGCGATCGCGTGCCCAGCGCTCGAGCGCGTCAAGGCGCTGTACGCCGTCGTTCGCTTCGCCCGATTTATGATCTTCCCCGCCGATGATCACGATATCCTCGTCGGCAGAGAACGGCTGGAGTCGGACATAATGATAGGGATCGAGCGTATCCCAATAGAGCGCATCCTCCAGCGCGCCGGCCGCAATCTTCGCGGCGAGCGCATAGGTGCGATAAGGCGCCTGCTTGGTGTGGATCGCCACCTGCACATTGACGGGCGAGTTCGTCGCGACCACCACGTCGGCAGCGTGGACCTCGTGGCCTGAGGCGGTCGTCACGACCATGTCGCCATGCTGTTGACGGATGCTCTCAACACAGGTGTCGGCGTAGAGCCGCGCCCCCCGGCGCTCGAGTGCGCTCGCCAGACCCGCGAGGTATTTGGTCGGGTGCAGGCGCGCCTGCCGGGCAAAGCGTAGCGAACGCACCTGGCCCTCGGCATGGAACGGCGTTGGCTCGATCCGGTTTTCGACCGGAATTCCGAGCTTGCGACAGCAAACCAATTCCTCGTCAAGTTCGGATGCGGGCGTTTCGGGCGACAGCACCCAGTAACCGTCGACGCGTTGAAAATCGCAATCGATATGCTCGGCAAGCTGGATGACCTCGGCGCGATCGATCGCGGCAGCGACGCTCTGATAGTAGTGCCGCGCACGGTCAGGGCCGCGCACCCTCACCAACTCGTCGTAGCCGTCGTCGAGCGCCGTTGCCAGGTGAGCGGTGGTGCGCGCCGTCATCCCACTGCCGATGCCGCCGCGGTCCAGCACCACGACCGAGCGTCCGTGGCTGGCAAGCTCATAGGCGACCGACATCCCGGCAATTCCAGAACCGACAACGACGACGTCCGTACCCACCGTACCGGATAGCGCCGGCGCGTCGGCAACCGAAACATCCATCCAGAGCGATCGGGTGTGCTCGTCCCGTACATTCATGACAGTACTCCTCGCAAGAAAAAACGAGGCGGCAGGAACAGGGTTCCTCCCCGGCGGCCGGCGAGCGGAAATCGCATTGAGACACCGCGTTCATTAGGAACCTTCATCGCGCTCGCGCTTGAAACGACATGAAAAATCCATCACCCGGAATGCGCAGGGCGTTACGTCAGGCTCAATTGTACGGACATCTGCTCGTCCGGAATGACAGGCTGTATTACCCAGGAGGCAATCATCCGATCTGCTCGATACAGCTTGCACGAGAGATGGTCAGGTCAGGATGGATGACCAAGCACGACGGCGAATACGAGATCACGCCTGACGGGCAGCTTGCCGCCGAGAGCGAGCTCAGCCGCTGATGCGGTCGCGCAGGTCCGGCCGCAACTTCTCCTACAGACTTTGCGATCCGTGCCGGTCAGGCGCCGAGCACGTCGACCAGCCGAAGCTCGTCGGCGGCGGGATCCTTCAAGAACAGCTCGGCCTCGATCTCGGTCAGATGCGACAGCATCTGCGCACGTGCCGCCTCTCTGTCACGCTTGCGGATCGCGGCGACGATGCCTGCGTGGTGATCGGTGCCGCAGGCCGGCGTGTCATGGCGGCGGTAGAGCAGGATGATGAGCGAGGAGCGCGCGATCAGCTCCTTGAGGAAGCCGAGATAGATGCTGTGGCCGCTCATCTCGGCGACGAGGCGGTGAAACTCGCCGGAGAGGCGGACCGAGGCGCGCGCATCGCCACGCAGCTCGGCCTCTCGCTCTTCAGCGAGATGGCGCTGGAGGCGATCGAGCCAGGCCGGCGATGCCGCATCGATGGCGTGATCGACGATGGTGGGCTCGATCAGGCGGCGCGCCTCGAACACTTCGCGGGCATCGGCGGGTGTCGGGCGCGCGACGAAGGCGCCGCGGTTCTTCTCGATATTGACGATGCCCTCATGCGCGAGCTGCTGGAGCGCGGTGCGGACCAGCGTTCGGCTGGCGCCGTAGATGTCGCCGATCTCGTCCTCGCCGAGCTTCGTGCCGGGCAACAGGCGGTGCTCGAGGATCGCCGCGGTCACGCCCTCCCGGATACGGCTGACGCGATCGCTAGCGTCCGGCGCGTCGGATTTCGGGCGGGTCTTGGCGGCCATGGTTGTAAGGCTCGATCGACAACGTTCCGCTGCGAATGTTAGTCGACGAGCTGTATCCAATCACAGGCGAAAGTTTATACAATCTTCGCCCGTTTTGTGTGCAGATGACTGCGCATGCGGCAGGCAGCCTGGCTGCGCCAGATTTGATCTAACGATCTGACTCCGCTGCACAGTTTCGAAAAATTGACCGGCCGAGAGCCGTTGGCACGGACCTTGCGGAGAGAGGCGGGAAGCATCGCCCTCCTGTCGGACACGCCATGGCCACTCCCGCCGCTCTCGAACTGGTTGCCGTCACCAAGCGCTACGACACGACGCTGGCGGTCGACAATGTCAACCTGAAGATCCCGGCCGGCACCTATTGCTGCCTGCTCGGCCCCTCCGGCTGCGGCAAGACTTCGACATTGCGCATGATCGCGGGTCATGAGGCGGTCAGCGAGGGCGATATCATCCTCGGCGCGCAGAACGTCACCGACCTCGAGCCCGCCAAGCGCGGCACGGCGATGATGTTTCAGTCCTATGCGCTGTTTCCGCATCTCAGCGTCATCGACAACGTCGCTTTCGCACTGAAGATGCGCGGCATCGACAAGCCGACACGCCACAAGCGCGCCGGCGAATTGCTCGAACTGGTGGCGATGAGCCCCTATGCGGGGCGCCTGCCCGCGCAACTCTCCGGCGGCCAGCAGCAGCGCGTCGCGCTTGCCCGCGCGCTGATCACCGAGCCGCAGATCCTGCTGCTCGACGAGCCGCTCTCCGCGCTCGATCCCTTCCTGCGGGTGAAGATGCGGGGCGAACTGAAGCGGCTGCAGCGCGAGCTCGGCATCAGCTTCATCCAGGTCACCCATGGCCAGGAAGAGGCAATGGCGCTCGCCGACCATATCGTGGTGATGAACCACGGCCGGATCGAGCAGCAGGGCACGGCGCGCGACATCTTCCACCATCCCCGCACCGAATTCGTGGCGCGCTTCATCGGCGGCCACAACGTGCTCAGCGACGCCGGCAAGCTCATCGCCGTGCGCGCCGATCAACTCGGCATCGTCCCGTTCACCGACGGCGCCTTCGGCGCGCCGGCGCTGCTGACCCAGACCGAGTACCAGGGCTCCTACGTCGCCGTCTCGCTCACGCTCGACGACGGCACCGCCCTGTTCTCCCACGTTCCCGAAGCCAGCTTCGACGTCCACCCGTTCCGTCCGGGCGATCGCGTGCTGGCCACCTGGGATCCCGCCAAGGCGCAACGCCTGCAATAGCGCCGATCGATCACTGGAATGCGCAACAGAGGAGTGACTGATATGACCGAGACCACCAGGACGAAGGGCGTCAGCCGCCGCACGCTGCTCAAGGGCACCGCGGGTCTCGCCGGCCTTGCCGCCGGCTCCGGCGCCATTACCGGCTTCCCCTATGTGAAGTCGGCCGACGCGAAGGTGCTGCGCTATCTCGGCACCGCCGTGAACGAGGGCGATGACATCTCCAAACAGTGCCTGAAGGATACCGGCATCAAGATCGAATACATCACCGCAACCACCGACGACGTCACGAAGCGCGTGATGACCCAGCCGAACTCCTTCGACGTGCTGGACACCGAATATTTCTCACTGAAGAAGATCGTGCCGTCGGGCAACATCCTTGCCCTCGACGCCAAGAAGATCAAGGAGTTCGACAACATCACGCCGGTCTTCACCAAGGGCGAGACGCCCGGCGGCAAGAAGATTGGAGGCCAGGGCACCGCGCCCTGGAAGGTGCTCTATCTCGAAGGCAAGGACTCCAAGAAGTTTGCGACGTCGGCGACCGAATTCGTGACGCTGATCCCGACCGTCTACAACGCCGACACGCTCGGCATCCGTCCCGACCTGATCAAGCGGCCGATCAGCTCGTGGTCCGAGCTGCTCAATCCCGAATTCAAGGGCAAGGCCTCGATCCTCAACATCCCCTCGATCGGCATCATGGATGCCGCCATGGTCGTGGAAGCCACCGGCAAATACAAATATGCCGACAAGGGCAACATGACCAAGGAGGAGATCGATCTCACCATGAAGGTGATGACCGAGGCCAAGAAGGCCGGCCAGTTCCGCGCGTTCTGGAAAGACTTCAACGAGAGCGTCAACCTGATGGCTTCAGGGGAAACCGTGATCCAGTCGATGTGGTCGCCGGCGGTGACCAAGGTGCGCTCGATGGGGATTGCCTGCACTTTCCAGCCGCTCAAGGAAGGCTACCGCTCCTGGGCCTCGGGCTTCTGCGTCTCCAAGGGCGTCTCGGGTCCCAAGCTCGACTGGGCCTATGAGTTCGTGAACTGGTTCCTGTCCGGCTATGCCGGCGCCTATCTCAACCGCCAGGGCTACTACTCGGCCGTGCTCTCCACCGCGAAGGCCCACATGGAGCCCTACGAGTGGGCGTACTGGATGGAGGGCAAGCCGGCCGAGAAGGACATCAAGGCGCCCGACGGCTCGCTGCTCGAGAAGGCCGGCGCCGTGCGCGACGGCGGTTCCTATGAGGACCGCATGGGCGGCGTCGCCTGCTGGAACGCCGTGATGGACGAGAACGACTACATGGTCCGCAAGTGGAATGAGTTCATCGCGGCGTAATGGATATGTCGGAAGAAGTCCTGCAACAGGCATCCCCGGGCTTGATCCCGGGGTCGGGCACAGCGCGCGCCGCGAAAGCGACGCGCCTGTCGCCGTCCTTCATCTCCTGGCTGCAGGCCGGACCGATGATGCTGGTGTTTCTCGCCTTCTTCCTGATTCCGCTGGTGTTCGTCGTCATCGTCTCGTTCTGGGATTACAACGAATACCAGCTGCTGCCGGCCTTCTCCGGCCGCGGCTATACCGATACGTTCGAAGGCTGCGTCGCGCAGCTCCCCGATCTCTGCACCATCGGCAAGACCTATGTGAAGACGCTGAAGCTCTGCTTCATGGTCTGGGCCATCACGCTCTTCATCGGTTTCTGGGTCGCCTACTTCCTCGCCTTCCACGTCAAGTCCAAGACCTGGCAGATGGGATTGTCGCTGCTGTGCACCATCCCGTTCTGGACCTCCAACGTGATCCGCATGATCGCCTGGATTCCACTGCTGGGACGCAACGGCCTGGTGAACTCAGGCTTGATCAAGACGGGCCTGATCAACCATCCCTTGGAATGGCTGCTGTTCTCCGAATTCTCCGTGGTGCTGGCGCTGGTCCACCTCTTCACCTTTTTCATGGTGGTGCCGATCTTCAATTCGATGGTGCGCATCGACAAGTCGCTGATCGAGGCCGCCTATGACGCCGGCGCGAGCGGCTTCCAGACACTCGTCAACGTGATCATCCCGCTGGCAAAACCCGGCATCGTGATCGGCTCGATCTTCGTCATCACCATCGTGATGGGCGACTTCATCACCATTGGCGTGATGGGCGGCCAGCAGATCGCCGCCGCCGGCAAGATCATCGAGACGCGGGTGAATGCGCTGCAATTTCCCGCCGCCGCGGCCAACGCCGTGATCCTGCTCGCGATCACCTTCCTGATCATCACCATGATGTCGCGCATCGTCGACATCAAGAAGGAGCTCTAGAGCATGAAGGAAGGACGTCCGCGCTCTTTCTACGTGCTCGCGATCTTCTTCGCGGCCTACGTGCTGTTTCTCTATGGGCCGATGATCGCGATCTACGTGCTGTCGTTCCAGGGTCCGCAAGGCGGCCTCACCTTCCCGATGAACGGTGTATCGACGTTCTGGATCGCAAAACTGTTCCAGGGCACCGGCATCGTCGATCTCGGCGCAGCCTTCCGCCGCTCGCTGCTGCTTGGGGTGATCGTGATGATCGCCACCGTCGTCCTGTCCGTCGCCGCCGGCATGGCTTTCCGCAGAAAATTCAAGGCACAGAGCATCCTGTTCTATTCGGCGATTGCGAGCCTCATCGTGCCCTCGATCATCACCTCGCTCGGCATCTCGCTCGAATTCCGCATCATCGACGATCTGGTCAAGGCGCACTGGAACGAGAATTTCGAGACCTCGATGGGTCTGCTCACCTCCGGGCTGGGCGCGCACCTGACCTGGACGCTGCCGTTCGGCCTGCTCATCATGTTTGCGATCTTCAACCGATTCGACCCCAGGCTCGAGGAAGCCGCGCGCGATCTCGGGGCGACGCCGTGGCAGACCTTCCGTCACGTCGTGCTGCCGATCATCCTGCCCTCGGTGATCGGCATCGGCCTGTTCGGCTTCACGCTGTCCTGGGACGAGCTCGCGCGCTCCAGCCAGGCGATCGGCGCGGTCAATACATTGCCGCTGGATCTGCAGGGCCTCACCACCACGGTGACCAACCCCGACATCTACGCGCTCGGCACCGTGATCTCGGCAGTGTCGTTCGCGGTGATCACGCTTGCGCTCGGCACCATCCACATGCTCAACAAGCGGCAGGCGGCCAAGGGCTCGGACGCCGGCAAGGGACTCGTCTGAGAAGGGACTTGTCTGATCCGATGCGCCTTCACGTCGTCAATCCCAACACCACCGCGTCGATGACCGCAAAGATCGCCGCTGCGGCGCGCAGCATCGCCCTGCCCGGCACCGTGATCGATGCGCGCCAGCCGGCGATGGGCCCGGTCTCGATCGAGGGTTTTTACGACGAGGCCTTCGCCGTGCCCGGCATGCTCGGCTGCATCCGCGAGGCTGATCGCGACGGCGCGGATGCGCACATCATCGCCTGCTTCGACGACACCGGCCTCGACGCAGCGCGTGCCGCCGCCAAGGCACCGGTGGTCGGCATCGGCGAAGCCGGCTTCCACATGGCGAGCCTGATCGCGGCGCGTTTTGCCGTGGTGACGACCCTCGGTGTCTCCATCGTGCCGATCGAACACAACTTGCGGAAATACGGCCTCGCCGAGCGCTGCGCCGGCGTCCGCGCCGCCGAGGTCCCCGTGCTCGCACTGGAGGAGCGCAACGCCGACGCCATCGGCAAGATCTCCGCCGAGATCTCGGCCGCGATCCGCGACGACCGCGCGGAGGCGATCGTGCTCGGCTGCGCCGGCATGGCCGATCTCGCCAGCGAGCTCGCCGCCACGTACGGCCTGCCCGTCGTCGACGGCGTCGCCGCCGCCGTGACGCTGGCGGAATCAGTAGTGCGGCTGGGACTGACGACGTCCCGCCTCGGCCCCTATGCGAGGCCTCGGTCGAAGACCTATTCCGGGACGTTTTCGCCGTTTCAGCCCTGATCCGTGCCCCTTAAGAGGCCTTCGGAGGCCCTAAGGTCTCCTGATTGCTGGTTTTTTTGTCCTTAGCCTCTTTTTGGTCCTATTCCTTGCCGAAACGTAAGGCTTTCGGGACGCCCCGGCGACCTCTGGTTGCCGGCCTTCGCCACGCACCAAGTTTCAATTTGGGCTTTGTTCGCGATGATCGATCTCGCACAGGACACACCGTCCACCCCCCTGCTTCGCCTCGGCGGCCAACCGATCGCGCTGACCGCCGCCGCACTTCTCCTGCTCATCGCCGGCGTGACCTCGATTGCGGTCTGGCGCGCCTATACTGGAGCGGCACCGGAGACCGATCGGGTGGTGGCATCGCGGCTGCTCCAGGCCCGCACGGCACAGGTGTCCGAGCAGCTGGTCGAGAAGACCAAGGGGCTGGAGGCGACTCAGCAGGAATCGATCGACCAGCTCCAGGTCGTGCAGGATCAGCTCCAGACCATGAAGCGGCTGATGGCAGCGCAGCAGGCCGACACCAAGCGCCTGTCCGAGCAGGTCGCGACGCTGAACGAGTCCATCGATAGCTTGCGGCAGTCCTTTGCCAGCGCCCGGGCCACCGAGGCTGAAACACCCTCGGTTACCCGCAGGAAACCGGCGCGGCAACGCGTCCACGCCAGCGCGCGCAAGCGTTCGCGCGGCTGAGCCGATCCCAGCGCGATTGGAACTTTATTTTCGCCACTTGTGAACTGGATCACATTCGCCCGTGTGATTCCGCGCCATCCTCGCGGTTACCGGATGGCGTAAGCCGATTTCAATGTCCGGGGCTGGCAAGGTCGTTGACGGTATACTGCGTCAACGGCCTTGTTCTTTGATGGGCCCAGCTATTCGCCAAGGATGCTATTCGCAGACATCCACGCGGCGGTATCGCCATCCAGCTGGCGTCATGACCCGCTTCCGAACGACGTAGCAGCCGCCGTAACCGTCGTCGTAGCCGGCACCATAATAATAGGGGCTGCCGTAATAGGGATAGCCATAACCATAATAAGTGCCGTAGTAGCCGGCGCCGGCAAGGCCCGCCCCGATCGCAACGCCCGGCCAGAAGCCGCCGCCATGCCAATGGCCGTGCCCGCCATGGCCCCAGCCACCATGGCCGAAACCGCGCGCCTCGGCCACGTGCGGTGCCGACAGCCCGACCGCCGCGATGGCCAGCGTCGTCATGATCATCTTGCCTAACATCACTCGATCCTCCGCGTGGACACGCTCCACGCTTCAAAGCAGGATCAAGCTAATGTCGCTTGGGCATTCCTGACAGCCACATTGTCTCAATTCCGCGCGAGCGTCAGCAGCCGCGGCAGATGCTCTTCATCTTCTTGTCGAGCAGCCGGTTCTCGGCATTGACGGTGGCGTCCGCGGCGCCCGAGCCGGTGCCGATGGTGGCACCGGAGCCCGGACCGGATGATTGAGCCGTCCCCAGGCTGTTGGTCCCGGGCGGCGGAGCTGGCGAGTTGGTGACGCCCCCCGTCGGTCCCGCAGAGCTTCCGGTCGAACCCGCAGAGCCTCCGGTTGATCCGGCAGAGCCGCCGGTCGCCTGCGCGAACGAGGTGGCCGGCATCGCCGTGAGCGCGAGGATCACCATCATGGTCTTGATTGCGGACGATCTGGCAGACATCGGAAATTCTCCCTTTGCCGGTCAACCGCTGCGGCGAGCACCTGTTCCGGAACAAATGCCGTCAGGTCAGCTTGAAGGCGAGGAGGCCAAATCACGATGACCGATCGCGATCCTTTTGCTGAAGGCGAGCGCGCCGCGCGCGAAAGCATCCCCGCCGAGGCCAATCCTTACCTGGACGGTAGCGACGAGCACGCACTATGGGCCGCCGGCCACGAGAAGGTTGCGGGCGCGACCGAAGCGCGCGAATCCGAGGGACCGCGCGGATCGTAGGGACCGCGCGGATCCGAGGGACACTGACGCTCCCCCCTCCGGATGGCGCGATCCGGTCACTATGCGGCCGCCACCATGCTCTCGGTCCGGTCCTCGACCATGGTCACGAACATGTGGGACTCTTCGTCGGCGCCGCCGATCTGAACGCGGCGGGCGGAGATCACACGGCGGCCGCGCGCGGGATTGTCGATGGTATCGACGATCGGCTCGAGCTGCTGCTTCTGCCCAGCAGCTGCTGGTCGCGCCGCTCGATCAGTTCGGCCGCCTCCACGGAGAACAATTCCCGCGCCGTCTTGCCGATGATCTCGCCACGCGACATGCCGATCATCTTCTCGGCGGCTTTGTTGACGAAGACGTAGCGCAGATTGCACGCGTCCTTGGCGATGATGCCCTCGGCCACGTTCTCGATGATGGTCGCGAGGAAGCGCTCCATCCGCTCCAGGATACGCTGGCGCTGGCGCTGCTCGGTGACGTCCTCCTGCACCGACACCCAACCGCCGCCGTCCATCGGCCGCTCGTAGATCTTGATGATGCGGCCGTCGTTGAGGGAGATCTCGTAGGCCGTCGGCTCCCGCCTGGCGATCCGGTCGCGCACCGCCCCGACATATTTCGTGACGTCGCCGCTGAACAGTCCGCTCTTGACTCGGTGCTGGAGGATTTCCTCGAGCGTCGATCCGGGCTGGATCGTCTCAGGCAGATTGTAGATCCGCCGGTAGTTGGCGTTCATCGCCACCACGTTGGCTTTGCCGTCCAGCATGATCAGGCCCTGCGGCATGCTGTTGATCGCGGCGGAGAGCTGCCACTTCTTGGCCTGGTACTTGTCGTTGAACTTGTCGCGCTCGGTCATGGCCGCGTCGCGCGCCTGGGCGGTGCCGAGCTCGAGCTCCTCGAGCTCGAAGATGCGCGCCACCGCGTCGCGGAAATTCTGCACCGCGCGCGCAAGATGCCCGATCTCGTCGTGACGGCGCAGATGCGGCACTTCGCTCTTGACGTCGCCCTGCGCGATCCGGTCAGTCGCCTGCGTGATCTCGGCCAGCGCGCCGACCACTGATCGCCGCATGACGATGACGTTCAGTCCCGCAAGGATGAGCGCCGCCAGCCCGAGCGCGAACAGATAGGCGGCAGCATAGCGGTTCTCGTTGGCGAGCTCGTCCGCCTCGCGAGCGCGCTGATGGTAGATGCGCTCGAGCGCCTCGATACCGCTGTTGAGCTTACTGCGCACTGTCCGGTTGGCGTCGTTGTCGCCCCATTCGCGCGCCGCGGCCGAGCTGATCTCCACTCCGCGCCGCACCAGCTCCTGACGGAAGTCGATGAACTGCGTGATCCGCTGCCGGAAACTCGCGAACAGTTCGGCATCGTCGTCGCCGACGTCCTTCTCCATGCTCTTCACGGCCTCGGCCAGCTCACGGTTGCGACGCAAGAGGCCGTCCGCGAACTGCTTCATCTTGCCGTGATCGGCCGTCATGTAGATGCCGCGCGACTCCATGACGATCGCATAGATCAGCGCTTTGATGCGACCGACGTTGATCGCCGCCGCAGCCGAGGACGCATGCATCTGACGATAGGTCGTCTGCAAGCGCACCGACTGGATCGACATCACGAGCAGGAAGGTGGTGACGATCGCCAGGAAGCCGGCGACGCTGTAAACCTTCTCCACGACCGTCAGCGTGTCGGCGCCGCGAACAAAACGAACGACTTTCTTCAGAAATTTGGTTCCGGCTCCGAAGCCGGATCCCAGCGCCGTCGCGTCCATGGCGCCGCTCCTCCTGGTTGAAAACGCTCAACGATAAGCGTGATCGCGCTAGCGGAGGATTAAAGGGCCCGCCTGTATTTTTACGGTACGGAACCATTGCCGTGGGGGCTAGGCACAGCCGGCGGGCATCTCAGCCGATCCGCTTCAAGCCCTTGTTGAACCGCGGACCGTTGGCCACGTAGAACCTCGCCGCACTCCCCATCTTCTGGACCTGGGCGTCATCGAGCGTGCGGATCACGCGCGCCGGCGAGCCGATGATCAGCGAGCGCTCGGGGAACTCCTTGCCCTCGGTGATGACGGAGCCGGCGCCGACGATGCTGTTGCGGCCGATCTTCGCGCCGTTCATCACGATCGCGCCCATGCCGACGAGCGCGCCCTCCTCGATGGTGCAGCCGTGCAAGATGACGTTGTGGCCGACCGTGCAGTTCCTGCCGATGACAAGCGGAAAGCCGAGATCGGTGTGGCAGGTCGAGCCGTCCTGCACGTTGGCGCCCTCGCCGATCTCGATCCACTCATTGTCGCCGCGCAGCACCGCGCCGAACCAGACGCTCGCGCCCGGCTTCAGGCGCACCCGGCCGATCACGGTGGCGGTCTCCGCGATGAAATAATTGCCGTCGGCGGGAAGGTCGGGCGCCTGCCCGTCGAGCTCGTAGATCGCCATGGAGGTCTCCTGTCAGGACGATCCTGGCATAGCGAAACGGCGGCCTGGACGCAAAGGGTCGCCCGGCCGGGCAGCACTGAACGCGCCGGAGGCGTCAGCCCAGCACGCCGGCTGCGCGCAGCGTCATCAGGAAGAAGGTGCCGCTCATCATGCTCCAGAAGCCGGCGATGAGGGTCGCCATCATCACGAACTCGGCGCGGCGGCTTTCCACGCGCATGCCGCGCAGCGTGTTGCGCATGATGATGAAGGGCGCCGCGAAGACCAGGAACGGCACCGCCGCGAAGGTCTTCGGCGCCACGCCGTCCTGTAACAGGCCGAAGCCGGCGGGACGCTGCGCGACCGCCTGGTATCCGTTCACGAGCGCGCCCGCGAGCGCGAAACCGATGCAGATCGAGAAGAAGGTATTGAGAGCTTCAGGTGTCATCGGAACGGTCCGCCCTTACGCAACGCTGGCACCTTTCCTGTGACAAATAGTGCCGGTTAACGCTACATTATCCTTAAGAGAAGGTTAACGCCGCCTCCCGTCCGGCGCAGGGCTCTCCCCCTTTCCCGCAGCCGGGGGCGCTGCGCGAAATCGCCGCCACATGGCATATTCGCCGCTGATTCGTCGGCCAGCGGCCGACTTCGGCTTACCTTGCGTTAGCTCATGACGGTGTTTTCGGCAGCCTCCTCTCGCTCTCCCCGCACGCACACCCGCGCGCACGTCGTCCCGATCGTGCTCAGCGGCGCGGCTGCGGCGTGCGCGGTGGCGCTCGTCGCCTATTTGCTGTGGCCGACCTGGGGCACGCGCGGTGCGAACGCCCCGGACAAGCTGCCGGTGAGCGTCGGCGGCACGCTGTTCAACCTGCCGACATCGGCGATCCGGATGAAGATCCAGCGCCACACCGGGCCGCAGGAGCGCATCGATCTCGACTTCCTCTATCCCTCGCTGGAGCCGCCCGGCGCACCGAAGCACGTCACCGCCGACACGGTGGAGGCGACGGTGCAATCGATCGATCGCATCTTCCTGTCGATCGCGGCCCATCACGATGCGCTCGCGCCGGAGCAGCGAACAGCCACGATCTATCCGCGCTATCTCGACCAGGCCGCAACCCAGCCCGAGGAAGGCCTGACGATGCGGATGTTCCGCGCTGACACCCCTTACGGCAGCGAGGACCTCTATTCCGCCGCAAGCCCCGCGCTGAGCGCGCGCTGCACCCGCGATGCGTCGACGCCCGGCATGTGCCTCTCCGAGCGGCGCGTCGGCGGCGCCGACCTCACCTTCCGCTTTCCGCGGAGCTGGCTGTCGCAGTGGCGTGACGTGGCGGAGGCAATGGAGAAGCTGACGGCGCAGCTGCGCGGGCCGCGGAGCTGACAGTCATCGCAGCTTGCGGGCTGTAGCCTCCCGACAAAAAATCTCGAAAACAACCCCATGCACAATAGCCAAGCATCTGCCGCATGGAGCATTTTCGTATTTTACGAAATCCACCTTGACCCGTCGGGCAAAACAGGAGCATGATGGCATCATGGCGATGGCGGATTTGAATGACGCGCCAACCTCCCGGCGCCCAATTGCTTTGGCGCGAGCGGTTGGGGTTTGACGAGACCGGCCAGATCGCTCTGATCCTGTTGCCCCTGACGCCGTCCTCTGACGGAAGCCTCAGTCCCGGCCCTTCTGCGCCCGATACAGGCTCGGCGTCGTCCCGACCGCCTTGCGGAAGGCGCGGTTGAAATTGGCCTGCGATGAAAATCCCGCGGCATAGGCGATGTCGACCAGCGGGCGATCGCTGGTGGACAGCAGCCGCTTGGCCAGATCGAGACGCTGCCGGCTGACATATTCATGCGGCGCGCTACCTGTCGCCGCCTTGAAGCTGCGAGAGAAATGCGCCGGGCTCATGCACGCCACCGATGCCAAATCCTTGACCGTGAACTCGCGCTCGACGGATGCATCGATGAACTCCGTCACGCGCGACAGCCGCTTGGCGTCGAGTGGCCGCTGACCGGCGTTGATTTGCCGGAGCCTGACTGCAGTTGCCGAGTAGGTATGCACGAGATGGGCTGACAACGCGCGCCCGAGACTTTCGATCAGGAGCCGGCCGGTGGAGGTCTCCTGTTCGAGCTCCTTCAGGATCCGGTCAGCAACGTGCTCGATGAACATGTCCTGATCGATGGTCTCGTAGCGGATCGAGATACCCGAGGGATCGATGTCCAGATCCCGGAGCATGGTGTCGTCGAACGGCTTGCCGGGGAGAAAGAGATGCAGGCATTCCTGCATCTGGTTCTCGACACGGATGAAGTCTTCGCGGATGCCGGCCGGGCAGAGCCAGACGGTGCCCTTTCGGCCGAAGGTGCGCTGCCGCATGCCTGCGCCTTCGCGATCGACGACCGAGCTGCCTCGTAGCAGGATTGCAATCTCGGTGTCGCGCGGCAATTGCGGCGGAAGATCGCCTGGCTCATGGCTCCATCGCTCGGCCAAAAGGTGTCCCCACCGCCGGTCGTTGGACGTCTGAAGCATTCTGCCGGTAACATATTTATCGACAGAATTGCCGAGCATACCCATCGGAAATCTCCGCCAGATCACGCGATGTGTGGGTAGAAAGGTATTGCCGGGTCCAGCAATTAGCATGCCAGACATCCGGCCGGCCGTCCACGGGCCGAGAGCAGTCCGGGACAACAAGACCGCACATTTTGAAAAGCCAGGCCGCGCCCGCCGGCCGCATCCTTGACCGACTTGAATCGGGAAGCGGAGAGACCCATGGCCCGGACCACGGTAATAGGCGCGTGCCCCCACGACTGCCCGGACACCTGCTCCATCCTGACCACGGTCGAGGATGGCAAGGCCATCGCCGTCCGGGGCAATCCCGATCACCCCTTCACGCGCGGACGGCTCTGCGTGAAGGTCAACAACTACGAGGAGCGCGTCTACAGTGACAAGCGCGTCCTGTATCCGCTCAAACGCGTCGGACCGAAGGGCACCAAGCAGTTCCAGCGGATCTCCTGGGAGGAAGCGCTCGCGACCATCGCCTCGCGCTGGACATCCGTCATTGCCGAGCACGGTGCGCAGGCGATCCTGCCCTACAGCTATCTGGGCACGCAGGGCATCATCAATGGGCTGAACGTCGGCGATCCCCTCTTCAACAAGCTCGGCGCGACGGTTCTAGAGCGCACCTTCTGCGATTCCGCCTCATGCACGGCGTACATGATGACGATCGGGCACACGCCGGGCGTCGACCCCGAAAGCTTCGTGCACTCGAAATACATCATCCTGTGGGCCTGCAACACACTGAGCACGAACTCGCATCACTGGCCGTTCATCGAGCAGGCGAAGAAGGCCGGTGCCAAGCTCGTGGTGATCGATCCCGTCCGCACCCGCACCGCACGCCTCGCCGACTGGCATATTCCGATCCGTCCCGGCACCGATGCTGCGCTGGCGCTCGCGATGATCCACGTCATCATCAAGGAGAATCTGGTCGATCGCGACTATGTCGACAAATACACCGTGGGCTACGACGAGCTGGCCGCGCGGGCGTCCAGCTACACACCCGAATTCGCCTCGCAGGAAACCGGCATTCCCGTCGACGACATCGTCAAGCTGGCGCGGGAATATGCGACGACACCACCGGCCGTCGTGCGCATTGGCGTCGCCGTCGAACGGCATGCCGGCGGCGGTCAGACCGTGCGCGCGATCGCCTGTCTTCCGGGACTGATCGGTGCCTGGAAGCATGTCGGCGGCGGGCTGCTCCAGCTCCCGATCTGGGCGTTCCCGGTCAGATGGGACGTGCTGATGCGTCCCGATCTCCAGCCGGAGAAGATGCGCGTGCTCAATTCCTGGCGCCTTGGAGCGGCGCTGACGGGCGAGCTCGGCTTCGATCCGCCGATCAAGGCGCTTTTCGTCTACAACGCCAATCCAATGGCGATGGTGACCGAACAGGGCAAGCTCGAAAAGGGATTAGAACGCGAGGATCTCTTCACCGTCGTCAGCGAGCACTTCCTGACCGACACCGCCAAATACGCCGACATCGTTCTGCCCGCGACCACGCAGCTCGAGCAGAAGGACATCATGTTCTCCTGGGGGCATCTCTATCTGTCCTACAACAACCAGGCGATCGCGCCGCTCGGCGAAGCCGTGTCCAACACCGAGCTGTTCCGCCGGCTCGCGCGCGCGATGGGCATCACCGACCCGGCCTTCTTCCGGAGCGACGACGAGATCATCGAAGCCTCACTCGACTGGAGCAGCCCGGTGCTCGCCGGGATCACGCTCGACGGCATCAAGGCCAAGGGCTATGCGCGCCTCAACATGCCCGCGCCGGCCGACTGGGCGCCGCACGCGAGGGCAATTTTCCGACCGCATCAGGGAAGTGCGAGTTCAGCTCGACCATCGCCGGCGGCGGCAACTTCGTGGTGCCGCTGTTCCGCCAGGGCTACAATGGCGATCAGGACGCCGCGCCAGTCGATCACCTGCCCCACTACATCCCGCCGAACGAGAACCCGCGCACGGCGCCCCTGCTCGCGACGCGCTATCCGCTCAGCCTGATCTCGCCGAAGAGCCACGCCTTCCTGAATTCGAACTACGGCAACCTGCCGGCACAGACCGCGCAGGCGGGCGAGGAACAGGCAGTGCTCCTCAATCCGGACGATGCGGCACAGCGTGGCATCGTCGCGGGCGCGCCCATTCGCGTGTTCAACGACCGTGGCGCGTTCGAGGCCTTCGCGACCGTTTCGGCCGACGTCATGCCGGGTGTGGTGGTGGCGCCGTCCGGCTACTGGCAGCGATCCAATCGCAAGGGCGCGACGGTTCACGTGCTGACGCCTCCCGCCTTCGCCGACCTCGGCCGTGCCCCGACATTCTCGGACATCCTCGTTCAGGTCAGCGGGGCCTGACGATGACATATGTGGTCACCGACAATTGCCGCGGCTGCCGATACACCGAATGCGTTACCGTCTGTCCCGTGGAGTGTTTCCACGTCGACGACACCATGACCTACATCGATCCGGAAAACTGCATCGATTGCGGTGGCTGCGCGCCGGCATGCCCGGTCGGCGCGATCGAGCCCGACTATCGCCTCGCCGCGGACAAGAAGTACTGGATCGACGTCAACCGCAAGCGCGCGACTGAAACTCCCGTCATCAGTGCGCGCCTGCCGGCTCTGCCGGGGGCCGATGAACGCAGGCAGGCGCTGGGCCGATGACGGGGTCTGCTGCAAACGAAGTTCGCATCGCCGTCGTCGGCAGCGGACCGAGTGGCTTCTACACCACCGAGGCCCTGTTGCGCTCGGGCGCGCCCGTGACTGTCGACATGTTCGAACGGCTCCCCGTGCCGTACGGCCTGGTACGGTTCGGCGTTGCCCCCGACCACCCGAAGCTCAAGCAGGTCACAACGGCCTTCGACCGCATCGCCGCCATGCCCGGGTTTCGCTTCATCGGCGGCGTCACGATCGGAGACGACCTCACGATCGACGAGCTGCGCGAGGCCTATGACGCCGTTGTGCTCGCGACAGGCGCGGAACTGAGCCGGGCGCTCGACATCCCCGGCGAAGCACTGCCGGGCAGCCACACGGCGGGCGATTTCGTCGCGTGGTACAACGGGCATCCGCAGTTTGCGGATCTGTGGTTCGATCTTCGGCATGAGACCGCGATCGTCATCGGCCATGGCAACGTCGCTCTCGACGTGGCGCGCATCCTCGCCAAGACCGCGGACGAGCTGCGCCGGACCGACATCGCGCGCCACGCGCTCGACGTCCTGGCAGAGAGCCGGATCCGCGAAATCCACGTCGTCGGCCGCGGCGGACCGGCGCAGGCCAGGTTCACCGCAAAGGAATTACGTGACTTTCTCGAACTCGGCGCATGCGACACATGCGTCGACGTGCGCAACGTCACCTCCGAAGAATTCGAGCCGCGACGTCCCAACGATCCGGAGCTGACCGAAAAATTGTCGTTGCTGCGCGCGTTCTCGCGGACGGCCGTGACGAAGCCACGGCGCTGCGTTTTTCGCTTTGGTCTGTCTCCTGTCGCGCTCCGAGGACGGGGCCGCCTAGAGGCCATCGCGTTCAAGCAAGGATCGGGCGCTATCGAGGACATCGCATGCGGCCTCTCGCTCAGCAGCGTCGGCCGGAAGACCACGCCTGTGGCCGGGGTTCCCTATGACGCGCATCGCGGCGTGCATGCGAACGTCGACGGACGTGTCGCAGTCGATGGTTCGGTGATCGAGGGCCTCTATGTCTGCGGATGGAGCAAGCGCGGACCGAACGGCACGATCGGCACCAATCGCGGCTGCGGGATTGCCACCGCAGAGGTCGTCCTGGCGGATATCGCCCATCGACGGCCGCGCTCGGATACGCCTGACGCACTGCTTGCGCGCCTGACCGGCCGCGTCGCACGCATCGTGAGCTATCCGGATTGGGGCACGATCGACGCGGCCGAGAAACGCCGGGGGGCCGCGCTCGGCAAGCCCCGGGAGAAGTTTGTCACGATCCCCGAGATGCTCGCCGCGGTGGATGCGTGACTCCGAGGCGCTACGCCTACTCCTGGTCGACGAGGTCGTCCTCGAGGATCGCCATCTGGAACTGGAACGAGCGGTCGTCGTCCTCGTCGTCGACGAAGAGCACGCCGATGAATTCCTCGCCGATATAGACCTCGGCGGAATCGTCCTTCTTCGGCCGCGGCACGACGCGAATCTTGGGATTGCCGAACACGCGCTTCAGATACGCGTCGAGCTTTCTCACTTCCTTGACGTCCACGGCAAGTCTCCAATCGAAATCTGGTTGGCGGGGTTTACGACGAGACGCGACGAACCGCCAGCATGAATTGCCAAAGAATTTTGGGACGGAAAGGGCCGGAAAATCCGGCCCCGTTCCGATCAAACGGAGATCAAAGCCCCATCGCGTTGATCATCTGATCCATGGTGCGCGACGGCTCGGCGCAGCCGGCTTCGCCGACGATCTTGGCGGGCACGCCCGCAACCGTGACGTTGTGCGGCACCGGCTTGACCACGACCGAGCCGGCGGCAATGCGCGCGCAATGGCCGATCTCGATGTTGCCGAGTATCTTTGCGCCGGCGCCGATCAGCACGCCATGGCGGATCTTCGGATGACGGTCCTCGTTCTCCTTGCCGGTGCCGCCGAGCGTGACGCCGTGCAGGATCGAGACGTCGTCCTCGATCACCGCCGTCTCACCGCAGACGAAGCCGGTGGCGTGGTCGAGGAAGATGCCGCGGCCGATGCGCGCGGCGGGGTTGATGTCGGTCTGGAACACCGCGGACGAACGGCTCTGGAGGTAATACGCGAAATCCTTGCGGCCCTTCAGATAGAGCCAGTGTGCCAAGCGATGGGTCTGGATCGCATGAAAGCCCTTGAAGTAGAGCAAGGGATCGATGAAGCGCGAGGTCGCGGGATCGCGGTCGTAGACGGCGACGAGATCGGCGCGAAAGGCGTTGCCGAGATCGGGATCGTCGCGCAGCGCCTCGTCATAGGTCTGGCGCACGAGATCGCCCGACAGCGCGGAGTGATCGAGCCGGTCGGCGAGACGGTGAATCACGGAATTTTCGAGGCGGCTGTGATGCAGCACCGTCGAATAAATGAAGGTCGCAAGCTCGGGCTCGCGATGGACGATGTCCTCCGCCTCGCTCCGGATCCGGTCCCAGATCGGATCGAGCGATGCGAGCTTTCCTCCCGGATTGACCTGATGCACTGCCATGGGAATTGCTCTTTCGAATGGGCTGGTTTTGTTGGCTCTATAGCACAGTCTACGCGACAAAGTCCTGGCCGGCTTGCCTGAGAGTGAACAGTGCCTTGCCTTGCGAAAGCGCGCCAAGACATTGAAACACAATACTTTCTTCTGACGCCCCCAAGCGGCAAGGTCGGCTCAAAGTGGTCAGAGTTTTGCCAAATTCAAGCCGGGCCGCATCAAACTATTGGTGAATTCTCCCCCAACCGTTATTGCGGGCATGGTCGCCCCGAGGACGGAACAGTTTTGAGCATCACCACCGACCAATTGCGCGCGCGCGCCGCGGGCTCGTTTTGGCTGCGGCTGGCCGCAATGGCCCTGCCCCTGCTGATGATCGCGCCGGCGTTCTGGAACGGCTATCCATTGTTGCAATGGGATACCGGCGGCTATCTGGCGCGCTGGTACGAGGGCTATCTCGTCCCGAGCCGCTCCACCGTGTTCGGCCTCTATCTGCACTATGGCGAGAGCTTTGGTTTCTGGATCAACGTCGCGGTCCAGTCGCTGGCGACGCTGTGGCTATTGCAGCTCAGCTTGCGCGTGCTCGGGCTGATGCAGACCTTCCGCTTCGTCGCGATCAGCCTGCTCCTGATCATGTCGACCGCCCTGCCCTGGCTGGCGAGCATGCTGCTCACCGACATCTTCGCGGGACTGTCGGTGCTGTCGCTGTTCCTGCTGGTCATCGGAGCACACCGCACCTCGCGGCTCGAAAAAATCGCGCTGTTCGTCTTCACCGCCTTTGCCGCAGCGACCCACAGCGCAACGCTCGGCGTGCTGCTCGGTCTGTGCGCCGCCGGCTGGATGGCGCGGCCGCTCCTCAGACCTCGCCTTCCGCTCGCGGGATTGGCGCTGGCGAGCCTCACCATCGTCGCGGGCGGCCTGATGCTGATGTCGGCGAATTATGCGCTGTCGGGCAAATGGACCTGGACACCCGGCGGCTATGGCGTCGCCTTCGGCCGCATGATGCAGGACGGCATCGTTGCGCGCTATCTCAACGATCATTGCCCGCGCGAACGCTACAAGCTCTGCCCCTATCGCAACGAGCTGCCGGCGACCGCCGACGAGTTTCTGTGGGGCAAGAGCATGTTCAACACGCTCGGCCGGTTCGAAGGCCTGAACGAGGAGATGGGCTACATCGTCGTGCATTCGCTCGCGGACTATCCGGCCTGG
The DNA here is from genome assembly GCF_004114935.1 of Bradyrhizobium zhanjiangense. Lineage (NCBI taxonomy): Bacteria > Pseudomonadati > Pseudomonadota > Alphaproteobacteria > Hyphomicrobiales > Nitrobacteraceae > Bradyrhizobium > Bradyrhizobium zhanjiangense. Next base: position 3,997,855 of record NZ_CP022221.1, on the reverse strand, counting down.
CAGGCCGGCGCGGCGCTGCGGGCGATGAGCCAGCAATTGCTGCATGTCGCAACCGGCGAAGGCACCAACGGCTGGATTCCGCACACCTACGGCATCATCGAGCGCTACATACCCGCGCAAGTCGCGCCGATGCGCGCGGCGCGGCAGCAGCACTGGGCCGTCAATTTCGACGACGTCAACTGGCTGCACATCCCCGTCGCGCTGGCCTCGATGGCAGCGCTCGTCGGGCTGCTGGTGCATGCGCTCGCGAGGCGCCGGCTCGACGATCTGACGCTGCTGGCAGCGACCGTGACACTGGCGCTGCTCGGCAACGCCTTCATCTGCGGCGTGATCTCCGGTCCGCACGACCGCTATGGCGCGCGGATGGTGTGGATTGCGACCTTCGTGGTGCTGACCGCGCTGTTTCGCGCGTTCGGCGACGAGGCGCCGACGGACGAGACTCAGCTACGGCGTGAGAGGAAATCGAGCACGCCGGTCTTGTAGACCTTGTCGCCGACCGCCCGCATGTGATCGCGGCCGGGAATATCGAGCACTTGCGCGCCCGGGATGATCGCGCCGAGTGCGCCGGCAGAGCCCGCGACGTCGTCGGCGGTGCCGACCGCAATCAGCACGGGCACCTCGATGCGTGCGGCCTGCGCTCTCGTCATGAGCTCGCGCGTGCCGCGCAAGCAGGCGGCGAGCGCCCGGCGGTCCGAGCGGGTCTGATCGGCAAAGGCGCGGAAGGTGCGACCCACGGGATCGGTGACGTCGTCGAACGAGGGCGCCTCCAGCGCCTTCGCGACGTTCTCGCCGGGACCGGTGCCCTCGATCAGGCCGCCGATGCCGATGCCGCCGAGGATCGCCGAGCGCAGGCGCTGCGGCTCGTTGAGCGCGAGCCACGCCGCCATCCGTCCGCCCATCGAATAGCCCATGATGTCGGCCTGCGGGATGGCGAGATGATCCATCAGCGCCAGCACGTCGCCGGCCATGACCGGAATCGAGTACTGCGCAGGCTCGTAGAGCTTCGCACTCTCGCCGTGGCCGCGATTGTCGAGCGCGACAACACGGCGGCCGTTCTTGCGCAGTTCCGAGACCCAGGTCGGATAGACCCAGTTCACGTTCTTGCTCGAGGCAAAGCCGTGCAGGAGAATGATCGGGTCGCCCTCGCCTTCGTCGAGATAGGCAATTTCAACGGCGCCGTTGTGGAAGCTCGGCATCATCAGTTCCGCGGGTCTGGAGGGGGGAAAGTCGATCTTAGAGCACGATCCGGACAAGTGTGCAGCGGTTTTTCCGCTCCGCAAACGCGGAACGCGTTTGCGCGGAGATCATGCTCAAACAATAGCCTCAAGCGCGGCTACGAATTACCTCAATCTCATCGCGCTTTAGGCCCTGAGGGCTGCATCCGCCAGAGCGGCCTCGGCGGCCATCTGCGCCCGGCGGAGCCGCCGCGCGCGCTTGCGATCACACCAGGCCTGGGTCAGGCGCTCCGTGGTCGCCTTGATCGAGGACAACAGCCCAAACAGCGTCAGTGCCGCGCCGAACAGCCAGAGCGTCAGATCGAACGCACCGCCGATGAGGAGCAGCGCGCCGCGGCCAAGCAGTTTCATGATGGCGCGGGTCTTGCCGCCCTGCGCCTCCGCAAGCCGCGCCGCGCGCGCAACATCCTTCGGGCCGTCGGCGATCCGCAACGTGTCCATCGCCCCGCGCGTGCCGGTCTTTTCGGCGACGCGCGTCACGTCTTTGCCGAGCCGAACCAGCGCGCCGGCCTTTTCGGCGCGGAACGCAGCCTTGATCGCGCTCATGGTCGCACCCGGCCGCAGCACCGACCCCTTGGCGACCGCGTTCTGAAGCATCGGCGTGTCGACGATCTCGCGCGCCGACCGGCCGGCCCATGCCGCAAGCCCCTCACCGAGCCGCCCCACCTTGCGCGCGTCCTTCACCAGCGTCAGCCCGGCGCGCACCGGCGCGGCACCACCGACCGAGACGTAGGTTGCCGCCGTCACCACAAGGCCCGCCGCCGCAAGCCCCAGCACGAGCCGGTCCGTGTCCTCGCCCATGGCGAGATGCTTGCCTTCCCGGACAACGTCCCTGATGTCGCCGATCACGAAGAGATCGCCGGCCACCGTTCCCGACAGGCTCGCGACGTCGTCGGCATTGCCGGTGACGAGACCGGTGGCAAATCGTTTGGCAAAATGTGAGGTGGAATTCTCGGCTTTGACCGCGTCGCTGACGCGGCTCAGGAGGTCGTCCGGGAGCGCGATGTTACGGTCACGCGCGAGCGCGACGAAACTGTCGGCGAGATCGGCGTCGCCCGCGGCGAGCGCAGCCTCGATGTTGTCCTGAACCAGGCGCTCGTTCTGCCGCAGCAGCGCATCGAGCTTGAGCTCGGAGAGCACGGCGGGATCGTCCTGGGCGGCGAGGATCGCGCCGGCCTCGCGGGCGTGCGGTGCTACCTGCGCGAGCATGAAGCTGCATGCCGCGACACCGGCCAACGCTGTGCTGATTTGCAGCCATTTCATGCGGAAAGCCTGGACGGTCCTAAAATCGCTGACGCCTGACGATTCGTCTTTCGTCGCAATTATGCTCGTCGACAGACATAGTATGCCAAAATTGCGACACAACGCCACCGACGAAAGAAGGGCTTCTCTCAGGCCCCAAGATTGTGTCGAATTTGCATGAGCAAATGAGCATGGGGCAATTGCGAACCTTTCGGTTCCGCTGGACTAGCAATCATCTGAACCCACCAGTATGGTCCGCGGCGCCTTAAAGATGCCGCGTCAGTTTCCGATTGTACCTGTCGCCATTGCCACTCCAGGATGAACTACGATGTCCGACCATGTCGTCCCGCACTTCCACAACGATGCCGGAGTTCCCGTCATCGAGATCGGCTCGCAAGAGTTCATGTGCGTGGGCGCCAACCCTCCGTTCGATCATCCGCACGTCTTCCTCGACCTCGGCAACGACAACGAGATCATCTGCCCCTATTGCTCGACGCTGTACCGCTTCGCGGCCGACCTGAAGGCGGGCGAAGCCCGTCCGCCGGAATGCGTGCTGAAGGACAAGGTGGCCTGACCGGTCTCATCGGTCAGGGGTGGCGCTCTCCCGAACGATTGTCATTGCCGGTGCCGGCATCGGTGGACTGACGGCCGCGCTTGCGCTCGCGGCCCGCGGCTTCCGCATCGTCGTGCTGGAGAAGGCCGAGCGCCTCGAGGAAGTCGGCGCCGGCCTGCAACTCTCCCCCAATGCCAGCCGCGTGCTGGTCGAGCTCGGTCTCACCGAACGCCTCAAGCTGCGCGCCGTGATCCCGGAAGCGGTCTCGATCATGAGCGCGCGGGCCGGCGGCGAGCTGCTGCGCATGCCGCTCGGCGAAGCAGCCTCCGCGCGCGCCGGCGCCCCCTATTGGGTGGTGCACCGCGCCGATCTGCAATCGGCGCTGGCGGGCGCTGTTGCCGACCATCCCGATATCGACCTGAAGCTGGGCGCGACCTTCGAGGACGTCGCGCCTCACGCCAAGGGGCTGACGGTGGTCCATCGCAGCGGCACGATCCGCCGCAGCGATCTCGCCAGCGCGTTGATCGGCGCCGATGGCATCTGGTCGACGGTCCGCCAGCACCTGTTCCCCGAAGTGCAGCCGCGCTTTTCCGGCCTGATCGCCTGGCGCGGCACGCTCGATGCGACGCAACTGCCGAAGGACTACACGGCGCGCCGAGTGCAGCTCTGGATGGGCCCGAACGCGCATCTCGTGGCCTATCCGATCGCAGGCGGACGCCAGATCAACGTGGTCGCGGTGCTGCCGGGCACCTGGAACAGGCCGGGCTGGAGCACGCCCGGCGATCCCCACGAGGTGATAGAGGCTTTCGCCGCGCCGCGCTGGCCGCCGTCGGCGCGGATGATGCTCGCCCCGGTCGACGCCTGGCGGAAATGGGCGCTGTTCGGGGTGCCTGACGGCTGCCCCTGGAGCAAGGGGCCAGTCGGGCTGCTCGGCGATGCCGTGCATGCGATGCTGCCGTTCGCAGCCCAAGGCGCCGGCATGGCGATCGAGGATGCCGCCGTGCTCGCGCGGCATTTGAGCGTCGAGGCGGCCGAGAGCACCGCGGGCATCACGGCTGCGCTGACGCAATATGGCCGCGCGCGCCAGGCGCGCGTGCGCCGGGTGCAGCGGACGGCGCGGCAGCAGGGCCGCATCTATCATTTCAGCGGGCCGCTCGCGATCGCGCGCGATCTTGCGATCCGCGCGCTCGGCCCGGACCGCATGCTGGCGCGGCAGGACTGGATCTACAACTGGCGGCCTTGAGTCCAGGCGCCGCCGGCGCGGTGCCTCAGCGGATCGCTTTTCCGGATTTCGACGCCGGCTTGGCAGCGGCCGCGGATGACGGCGGCGCGGCGGGCGGTGTCGGCCCGGGCGGTGTTTCCCGGCACCTGTTGCGGCGCCAGGCCTCATCGGCAAGTTGCGCCTGGCCCCGCGCCGCGATGTAGTCGTTGCGATAGGCAAGCTCGGACACCACCGCGCCACCAGCGCCGGTCTGGGCCTTGTCCATCAGCTTCTGCAAATCGGCAGTGCGGTTCGCGAGCGCCTTGCGCTCGGTCTCGAGCTGCTTGCAGTCATACAATTCGTATTTGCCGGGATCGGCGAAGGCCGGCGCGACCGTCTCACTCATGCCGGCGCAGCCGGACAGCAAAGCACCGGCCGCGAGCAGCACGCTGCAGGAGCGCAGGGAAGAGGAAAACGAAGCAGCCATGCCGGATGATTAGTCCCCGCGGATTGAGAATGCCTAAAGCAACAATAGATGTCCGGATTGAGGCTTTGCCTCGTGCACCCGACTCGCTCAAGGAAGAACCGCCTATAGAGCCAACAAAGCAGCAATGCCAGAGGGCCGAGGACGTGACGGAATCCGAGCTGAAGCCCCTGAGGTAAGCGGCTCAAATCGTGCGCGGAATCGGCTGTATTCTCTTTGCCCGTCGGGCAATTGCGCCGTATAGATGGGCCGATGCGGGCGTGGCGGAATTGGTAGACGCATCGGACTTAAGCCATTGAGTGCCCTGGAGGAAACTTCAGGAGCAGAACTGCTCAAAGTCGGGGAAACCTTCACTGGCAATCCCGAGCCAAGCCCCCGCCAGGGGGAAGGTGTAGAGACTAGACGGGCAGCACCTACAGCGGACAAGCGCCAGGGTGAAGGGATAGTCCAGACCACGAACGCCGAAAGGGCGGCGGCGAAAGCCGAAGTGGTATGAAAATCCGTGGGGCCGCAAGGCCTGTGCCGGTTCGAGTCCGGCCGCCCGCACCAGGTGAGAGCATCGTGCGAAGCGTCTGTGACATCTCACACGGACGAATGGCTAAAGAGCCATTTGGACTGGTCACGCGTTGACCGCATCCACCAGATCGCAGATGGCGTTGATCGAATCCAGCTGCGTCAGATCGAAATTGATCCGCGCAAAATCGATCCCGTAGTCCATCTCCAGCGACATGATGATTTCGACCGCATCCAGCGAGTCGAGCCGGGCGCTGGTGAACAAGAGCTCATCGTCCTCGACCGGAGAATGATCTCCGCGCAGGCTGAGCCGCTGGACGACATAGTCGCGCATTTTCGAGCGGACGTTCAGATCCATGTGTCAACTCCCAAGAGGTATGCGAGAAAATCAGCGCGCTGCCAGATCGTGTGGACACGGTCGAGCGGAGCGTCGAAGACATGCAGAAGACAGAAGAAGAGGATGACCCAAATCATTCCCAATGCGCGGGCTGAGCCTGGATCCCACAACCTCGCGCGGCGGGCAATTTAACGCCGCATAAAATGAAGGCAGCAACCAGATGGATTTCGGCTTGGCCGACACCCGGTCATGCGCGCCTTCAACCATATTTCCACCGCAGCACTACGACGATTGCGGGCTCAGATCTCCGTCGGGCTCGACCATCGCCAATGGGTCGACGGTGGAGATCTGCGAGATGACTCTCTCCCGATCCTGCTCGGGCGCAAGACGTGCGCCGATGCCTTTGATGACCCAGATCGATGCGATGGCGAGGACCACCCCGGCGAACACGTCGACAAAATAGTGTCCCCCTCCGATCGGGGTCGCGGCCAGCATGACCGCGTTCCATAGCACGTCGATGCCCCGGACCCAGCGGATCGGCCAGAGCACCCACATGTACAAGACTGCCGAGACCGCGTGAAAGCTTGGAAAGGTCAGAAGCGGCCCCAGTTGAAACGCATCGAGCAGCTTCACTGTGCCGTCGCGCACCAGGGGGAGCTCGCGCAGCGTCGCGTTGTAGACGGAGGGCTCGAAATTGGGATGGTCCGCTGAGTGTAGTCCTACGGTTTCATAGACGCCGGTCGCTGGGAACAGCGTGGAGATGAGGCTCGTGATAGCCAACGTCAGGCCAAATCCGAGCGAGAACTCCGCAGCGCGCCTGTAATGACCGAGCAGTGGAACGACAACCACGATCAGAACCAGTTGCCATCGAATGGAGTCGTAGGTCACTGCAAGAGCATCGATCAGACCCGGCCGGTTGACCAACGCCAGATAAGCACGAAAATCCAGGCCGAGCGCCCGATCCATGGCCAGCAGATTCGTGTCCTGCATTGGAAAGTTGGCTGTCGCCGCGAGATAGCCGATCGACACCAGAAGAAGAAGTTGAAGAACGATTTGAGCAATGAAGAACAGGGCGATGTCTGAGTTTTGATTTCAGATTTAGATAACCGACCACTCCGTACACGCCGGCAATTCCGAAATAGAGCAGATGGCTGCTTACCCGCAATTGAAAACCGGCTAGACGCATCCCAACGACGAAGACGGCCAGCGTGGCTGCGATGAGAACCCAGTTGAGCTGAAAAAGATTAAGGCAAACCGCGAGTTCCGCCCTTGCCCCTGGGGTTGATAGAGCACCTGTCGAACGAGCAAGACCACCGATCGAGCATGCCTGAACCGCCATTTGTCATTCCCAGCAATTCCGAAGACATGTATGGCAATACAACCTTTAATAGTTTGACAACGAGCGCGTGTAGATTTAATCAAGACAACCTAAGCCGGGTGGGCGGTGATCCTTTGCGCCTTGGCAAAGCTCCATCCTCGCCCCCGCTTGGACGAGTAATTGCGGTCATGGCGGCATTCGGAACGCGACCGAGCATTCCACGAGATCGTTAACGCCGACGCGGATGCCGCGGGTTGATCTCGCGCACGGAACTTTGTTAGGCGCCGTTATCTGCTCAACCACACCAGCATTGGTCGAGATCGATGGCCGACTTCGGGCTCGATCCGGTTCCTACAATGCCTTCATGGATGTGAGATCGGAGGTCGGATCTCCGGAATGCGCGCAGAAGCGATTCAGCGCGATCGTGAGCCCTTCAACGTGACTCCACTATGCGCGGCTCTAGGCGTTTCGGCTCGGCACGGAAGTCGAGCAGCAGGATCCAGAAGCACATCAGCGCGACCGTGAGGAGAATGAAGCTGCCCTCGAATGCTGCTCCCAGAAGCGAGATCAGTGCGGGAATGAGCAGACCGACCGAGAGACATCCGGCGAGCGCCATGGCCGGAAGATCGACGATGAGGATGGCGGCATAGAGCGCGAGCTCGAAGAAGGCATATTCCTTGAGGCGCGGCGAGCTGAGATAGAGCGCAAACATGGCAAGCACCGTGACGCGCATGGCCGTGCGGGGCTGGTCCATCAGCCAGCGATCCAGCCGCGTCAGAAGCGATCCCCCCTCCCGCACCGGCTGGCTCGCGGCCACGCGCAGGACGGACAGGGCGAACGGCACCAGCACGAGCGCGAGTGCTGCGAGCGCATAGGTCGCGAACATGGCCAGCCTGCTGTCACCGAGGCCGGCATGGTCCATCAGGTCCCGCGCCAGCAGCAGCAGCGACGGATTGATCTCCACGAGATCGACGGCATGCTGGTTCGGGATCTGACCCGCAATTGCAAGCAGCCAACTCGCGAACAGATCAGGATACAGCAGCCTCGACATCAGGACCGGCAATGCGAAGCCGAACGCCGCCATCGCGATCAGCGCCAGCTTGCGACTGCGCGGCAGCGGCAGGAAATAGAGCGCAGCCAGCACGGGACAGAACACCAGCTTGAACGAGGTCACGAGGCCGAGCAGTGCAGCGCCGGCAAGGCGCAAGGGAAAGCTCGTGTTTTCTCCAGAGGGAAGCGGACGAAGCAGGAGCGACAGCGCGATCGCGGTCAGCAGGCCGCTTAGAATCGCGAAATTCCCCGACGCCTGCACCCATTCGAAACCGACGAACGCGCCGAGCGCGCACAGCACCTTGAGCGCAGCATCGCGCGCGCTCGTGCCCGTTCGGCCGAGCCCGGGCAAGAGCAGGCCGCAGATCACGGCGAGGACGAGAAAGATGCTTCTGTAATGATCGACCAGAAAGCCGCCCGCGCACAGGGGGCGGAAGACGTCCAGCGTCACGGGCAGATAGGGATAAGAGAGCTTGGTGCCCTTCAGGTTCTTGACGAAATAGGGATCGAGCCCGTCGGCATGCGCATCGACTGCCGCGCAATTGACCCGGACGTCCCAGCCATATTTCACATCGAGCCTGGCGTCGTTGGCGAGATTGCCGAGCACCAGCAGCGCAGTCAGCGCGATCAGGCAGGCAAGCCAGACGTTCCGCCTCGCAGCCGTGTCGGCTGCGGGCTCCAACCATCGTGCTGCACCGGACATCTCGGACACAGGCGGATACCTTTGTTTGGCTTGTTTCTCTGGGCGCCGCTGCGGCGCCTCCTCATCTCGGCCGCACTGTGGGCAGAATGCGTTTCGGTTTCATCCTGCCGGACCGGCGGGCCGCGCCGGACGCCGATCTTTAGGAAGGGATGGTGAATCAGTGGTTTCCGGCCACGGGGGGTTGCGCGATCTGGAGAATCCGGCAGGAAAGGAAAGGCGGCCATCTCACCAATTCTTGTCCGCTCCGGCCCTGCCTGACAGCCATCCCGAAACGGGGGTTGTGCAACGCAACATCGGAATGGATAACGCCCTCAGTTTCAGAGGTGAGCTTCCTTGTCCGACGTCAATGCCGACGATTGGGTGTCCTCCGGACACCGTCCCATGGGTTTTCCCGAATTCGTCATCGTGATCGCGTCCATCATGGCGCTGAATCCGCTTGCGATGGACATGATGCTGCCGGCCCTGCCCAACATCGGCACCGCCTTCAAGATTCCCGTCGCCAACCATCTTCAACTGGTGCTGTCGACCTTCCTGGTCGGCTTCGGCGCCGGCCAGTTCGTCATGGGCCCGTTGTCGGACCGCTTCGGCCGCCGCCCGGTGCTGCTCGGCGGCATGGCGGTCTATGCGGTGGCGAGCGTGCTGGCGGTCGCGGCGCCCTCGTTCGAGACGCTGCTGCTGGCGCGCGCACTCCAAGGGCTCGGCACTTCGGCGACGCGCGTGATCGCGACCTCGATCGTGCGCGACTGCTATGTCGGCCGCCGCATGGCGAGCGTGATGTCGCTCGCGATGATGGTGTTCATCGCGGTGCCCGTGATTGCCCCCTCGTTCGGACAGGCGGTGCTGCTGGTGACGGCATGGCGCGGCATCTTCGTGGTGCTGATGCTATACGGCCTGCTCGCGCTCGCATGGTGCGTGCTGCGACTGCCCGAAACCCTTCCCGAGTCCGAGCGCAGGTCGCTGGCACCCGCCGACGTGCTCTCGGCCTTCCGGCAGACCGTGACCCATCGCCAGACCATCGGCTACGCCACGGCCGCCGGCAGCGTCATCGGCGCGTTGTTTGCCTACGTCTTCTGCGCCCAGCAGGTCTTCACCGGCATCTATCACCTCGGCCATTACTTCCCGCTCGCCTTCGCGGCGATCGCGGCCGGCACCGCCATCGCCGGCTTCCTCAACGCGAGGCTGGTCGGTCGGCTCGGCATGCGCGTGATCTCGCATGGGGCACTGACGCTCTACACCGCGGTGGCCGGCGTGATGCTGCTGACCGAAAGCCTCGGCGTGCTGCCGCTATCCTTGTTCATGGTGCTCTCCGCCCTGATGATGTTCTCGTTCGGCATGATGGTCGCCAATTTCACCGCGCTCGCGATGGAGCCGCAGGGCCACATCGCCGGCACCGCCTCCTCGCTCTACGGCTCGATCACGACATTGATCGGAATCGTGGTCGGCATGGCGATCGGCCAAAGCTTCGACGGCACGCTGCTGCCGTTCTCGATCGGCTTCTTCCTGTCGACGCTCGCAGCGCTCGCGATCGTGCTGGTGGTGGAAAAGGGACGGCTGTTCAAGCCGCATCATCGCCCCACCGCGTGAGGAAGCTCGGACGTTCGGGGCGGGCGCGCCCTGCTGAGCGCGTTATACACTTTAACGTAACGGTCGGTGCCACAAGAGCGCCCTGACGCCTTCCTAGTGGAAGTCGTCACTTGTGCAGACATCTCTAATCTTGAGATTATGCGATGTCTTTATTTCAATTTTGCCGGAATGGATCCTGCTCTCGTAGAGATTCGATTGGGAATGAGGGTTGTTTCATCGCCTAATGACGTCGTCAGGTTGTTGATATATTAAAGGTTGTGTTGCCATATATTTCCCGGAAGATGCAGGAAATGGCGGCGCATGACCGTTCGTGCTTACGTGAGAAACAGTCCCGCCCAATCCGCGGGAGCGCAAACGAGTTCAGAAGCAGTGGAAGCCTATGGTCTCTACCTGCTGAACTGGATCACTATTACAATTCTGGCGCTATTCGTCGGTGTATCCCTTGCCTTGTTGAAACTCTCGATGGCCCTCGAAGGCGAGTTGTTGGGGGGCATGGCGACGGTTGCAGGTCTCACGGCGGCAGGTCACGTCTTGTTGTCACGAGTACGCGCCGTGCGCATTGCGTACGTTCTTATTTCCATCGCCCAGTTAGGCCTTGTGTCCATGCTCGGGGCCGTCCTGACCTACGTCGCAGCATCTGCAAATTTGCCATTGCAGGATGCCATGCTCAGTGCGTTGCAATGCTGGCAGCAACGCCCTTGTGGGGTGGACACTACTTTGTGGACATCTTCGCTGGTGTAGCCGTTGCAGCTCTTGCGATTGCCTTCGCGAAAGCAATTGAAGGTCAATCGTCGGTCATTCCCCACGGCGCAAAAAGCACCTCGCTTGCATGCGTGAGTCCCTGATCGGGCGAAGCTTCGACGGCACGCTGCTGCCGTTCTCGGTCGGCTTCTTCCTGTCGATGCTCGCAGCGCTCGCGATCGTGCTGGCGGTGGAAAAGGGACGGCTGTTCAAGCCGCATCATCGCCCGATCGCGTGAGGAACTTCCCGTCCCTCTCGATGTTGTCCTGCAGCAATTCGAGAGGCCACGTTAATGGAACTGGAACACCGCGAAAACCGCGAGGCGAAACCGCAGAAACAGGAGCGTTCGGAGCCGGACGCTGAGCAGACCACGTTCACGACGCCTTTGGCGAGCGAGGGGCTCGAGCAGGTACGCGACAGCCATTGCTGATCACGAAATCTATTCGGCCGCCCGCCTGCGGGCGCTGAAATCCTCAGCAGCGCTCTCGGGCGCCGCCCCGCTTCCTCGCGGCGGCACCATCAGCACGACCACCTTCCGCGACAGGCCGGGCCGCCCCCACAGAGTTGCCTGCACGGTGAACTCGCGCCTGACGACGTGTCCGGCTTTCGAGGACACCCATTCCATCCACCTGCCACAATAGTCCTGGCCGCGAAAACAGAGCGCGGCCCAGCCGCGGTCCAGCGTCGCCTTGCGCGGCAAGCCCCAGGAGTTTTGATGCTCGAACGGCCGTGCACAATGCGGATGGTCGGGGCTGTAGAACGCCGTCGCGAAGGCCAGCGAATCATCACCGCTCACGGCGCTGAGCGGCGTGCCGGCCAGCTCGCGCCATTCGCGCGTCAATTCGCCGGCCACCTGCGCGTAGAAATTCCGGCCTTCTTCGTAACCGTGATCGTTGCGATAGACGGCATGGATCGGCGCTACGACCATGACCGCAACGAGCGCGACGCCAGCCACGGTCACGGTGAGGTTGACGGTGTAGAAGCGCTCGATCGGATAGCGCGCGCCGCAAACCACGAGAACGGCGAACAGGAACAGCCCCTGCAATGCCCACAGCGACGGCAGATCAGTGCCCATCACGAGCGATGTCAGCACCGGCAACGTGATCGTGCCCATGGCGACGTAGAACAGAAGCCGCAGACCCGGGCTCATTGCAGCGAAGTCGGCCGGAAATTGCTTCAGCCGCGTGCCGGCGATCAAGACCCATAGCACGGCCGACACGCTCATGGCCGCCGCCAGCCCGAGCAGGAAGTTCCTGGCCTCGCCGAGCGAGCTTAAGGCATTGCCGTTGGCATGGGCCAGCGCATAGGTGAAAGTCGACGCCCCCGTGGCCGCGAGCCACACGACGTGCGGCGACAGCGCCGCGAGCCCGACCACCGCCGAGATCCAGGGCGAAGCGGAGGTGAAATAGGCGCGCCGCGCCGGGTGCGCCAGCGCGGCCAACGCGAAGCTCGCGACGAGAAAGATCGAATAATATTTGCCGAGCATTGCCAGCGCCGTCGTGCACCCCACCGCGACCGCCCACGACGCGGCGCGCGTCTCGAACGCGCGCAGGAAGCACCAGGTCGCCAGCGGCCAGACCGCGAGCAGCACGGCATTGGCATTGAAGCGCTGGGCATGGAATTGATAGGCCGGCGTCGGCATCAGGAGCAGCAGCACCAGGACGCGCTTGTGCCCGCTCACGAATTGCCGCGCGATCCGGTCGACGAAATACAGCGCAAGCCCGGCGTTGGCCATCGCCATCAATTGCAGCGACTAGTCGCTGAGGGGGAAGACGAAGGTCCAGCTAGCGGCAACCCAGCCGGTCAATGGCGGATGCTTGTGATAACCCCAGGCGAAATGCCGACCCAGGGTCCACGCTTCGAGCGTATCGGGATGCAGGCCGCTGCCGGCGTACGCGATCACGAGATAAAGCGTCCAGATCGCGACAAAGCAGGCGATGAGAAGCGGCACGGCCCAGCCTGTCTCGACCGCGTCCAGTGCAAGAAAGGCCGGCGCCATCGCGCCGGCGCACGATCGGACCGTTCGGCCATCGCCTGGAATGCAAAATCGAGCGGCACGGGAATCAAATGAAAGAAGGAAAAGCGATGCGCGAGGACGACACATCTATTTCAGGACAGAAACAAATAGCAACAATTGAAAACTGGAACGGTTAAAAACGCTCCGGCCTCTCAGCCAACGCAAGGTCGACAAAAGGCAACGGCGCCGCTGATGACAGCGGCGCCGCGTGGTGAGGGAGACGAAAGACGCGTGGTCTGGCCTGCCCCTACTCCGACTTGTCAATGTTCCAGAACAGCGGAGTCGCGGGACCGTCGAGCACGCCGCTGAGCGATTTGCGCCAGCCGCTCGGCAGCAGATACTGCCCCAGCGGAATGTAGATCACCTGCTCATACGCTTCCTTCTGGATGTCGGCTGCGATCTTCTTCTGCTCGTCGAGCGAGGACGCGCGGACGAAGGCGTCCTTGAGCTGCTCGATCTTGGCGTCTTCCGCCCAGCCGAACCAGCCGCCCTTCTTGCCCTGGCCGCCGATCGAGAGATTGGTGATCGGGTTGGAGACGTCGGCCGCGACCCAGTTGGTGAAGAACATGTTCCACCCGCCCTCCTTCGGCGGCTTCTGGCTGGCGCGGCGGCTCACCACGGTCTGCCAGTCGGTCGCTTGCAAATCGACCTTGAAGCCGGCCTCGCGCAGCAGCTGGGCCGCAACGATCGGCTGCGCCTTCAGCGTCGTGACATCGCCAGGGGCCATGATCACGACCGGGGTACCGTCATAGCCGGACTCGGCGAGCGCCTTCTTGGCTTCCGCCATGCCGTTGCCCTTCACCAGGGTTTCCCCGCCGACCTCGGTCGCGAGCGGCGTATCGCACACGAAGAACGCGCCACAGATCTTCTGGTACTTCGGGTTTCCGACCAGCGCGTCGAGCACGTCCTTCTGGTTTATCGCCAGCAAGGCAGCCCGGCGCACCTTCACGTTATCGAACGGCGGATGAAGGAAGTTCATCCGGCCGAGCGTCTGAAAGCCGAACTTGTTCGAGACCTCGAGCGTGAGCTCCTTGTTCGCCTCCAGTATCGGCAGCATGTCGTAGGGCAGATTTTCCATGAAATCGATGTCGCCCGACTGCAGCGCGTTCACCGCGGTCTGGGAGTCCGGCATGGTGATCCATTCGACGCGGTCGACCTTCACCACCTTGCCGCCGGAGGTCCAACTCGCCGGCTCCTTGCGCGGCACGTAATCGGTGTTCTTGACGTAGACCGCCTTCACGCCCGGCTGGAATTCCGACTGCACGAACTTGAAGGGACCCGAGCCGATCTGCTCCGGGATCTGCTTGTCCGGCGGCGTCTCGGCGAGGCGCTTCGGCATCATGAAGGCGACGCGCGAGGACGGCTTGCCGATCGAATCGAGCACGAGGCCGTAGGGCTCCTTGAGCTTCAACGTGATGGTCTTGGCGTCCGTCGCCTCGATGCTCGCGGTGAAATCCATGAGCTTCTGGCCCATGCCGTCGACCGCGGCCCAACGCTTCAGCGAGGCGACGCAGTCTTCCGCCGTGACCGGTGCACCGTCATGCCACTTCAGGCCGTCGCGCAGCGTGAAGGTGTAGGTGAGCTTGTCGTCGGAGATCTTCCAGTCCGCCATCTGCGGCTGGATCTTGAAGTTCGAATCGGTGGCCACCAGCGTGTCGTAAACCATGTAGCCATGGTCACGCGTGATGTAGGCCGTGGTGAAGATCGGATCGATGATGCGCAGATCCGAATGCATCACCGCCGTGATGGTCTTGCCGGCGGCAAACACCGGCGAGGCCATCGCCGTGGACAGCGCGACGACCGATAGCGCAAGTTTGGAGGCAAACGCGCGAGACCCCCGGCGCATGAAGTTGAACATGGAAAGTTTCTCCTGACGTGAAACTGTTCAAAGGCAGATTATTGGTTGAGCATCCGGTTCGTTCTTTGGGCGAACTAACCTCATGCAATGCCTTTATCTTTTCGAGACTTGCAGACAGTGCCGAGCGCGTCAATCCGGTTTCGCTGCAAGCCCTCGCGGCGTGTGCACGGGCTCCACAAGGATCGGTTTGGCTCTACAACACTCTCTGCCTGTCCTGCCCCGCGCCGATGCAATGCGCGTTCCATTTTCGAAGCTTGAGAGACATTGAGATGAATCCAGCCAATCTTCCCTTCGATTCCGAGGCGATGCTCCAGGGCCTGCGCGGCTGGGTGGAATGCGAGAGCCCGACCTGGGACGCGGGCGCCGTGAATCGCATGCTCGATTTCGCAGCGCAGGATATGGCCATCATGGGTGCGACCATCGAACGCATCGCCGGCCGCCGGGGCTTTGGCGACGTGATCCGCGCGCGCTTTCCCCATCCGAAGCAGGGCGAGCCCGGCATCCTGATCGCCGGGCACATGGATACCGTCCACCCGGTCGGCACCATCGAGAAGCTGAAATGGCGGCGTGAGGGCAACAAGTGCTACGGCCCCGGCATCTACGACATGAAGGGCGGCAACTATCTCTCGCTGGAAGCGATCCGGCAGCTGGCGCGCGCCGCCTTCACCACGCCGCTGCCGATCACGGTGCTCTTCACGCCCGACGAGGAAGTCGGCACGCCCTCGACCCGCGACATCATCGAGGCGGAGGCCGCGCGCAACAAATACGTGCTGGTGCCCGAGCCTGGCCGCGCCGACAATGGCGTCACCACCGGACGTTACGCCATCGCGCGTTTCAATCTCGAGGCGACGGGACGGCCGAGCCACGCCGGCGCGACGCTGTCGGCGGGACGCTCGGCGATCCGCGAGATGGCCCGGCAGATCCTCGCGATCGACGCGATGACCACGGACGATTGCACCTTCTCGGTCGGCGTCGTGCATGGCGGACAATGGGTCAATTGCGTTGCCACGACCGCCACAGGCGAGGCGCTGTCGATGGCCAAGCGCCAGGCCGACCTCGATCGCGGCGTCGAGAGGATGCTGGCGCTGTCAGGCACAACCAATGATGTCACCTTCAAGGTTACCCGCGGCGTGACGCGCCCGGTGTGGGAACCGGATGCCGGGACCATGGCGTTGTATGAAAAGGCCCGCGGCATCGCCAAGTCGCTCGGCGCCGAACTGCCGCATGCGAGTGCCGGCGGCGGCTCCGACGGCAACTTCACCGGCGCAATGGGGATCCCGACTCTCGACGGCCTAGGCGTGCGTGGTGGCAACGGACACACGCTCGAAGAGTATATCGAGGTCGAAAGCCTGGTCGAACGCGGCCGGCTGATGGCGGGGCTGCTGGCAACGCTGGAGTAATGGTGAAGCTATTCCGTGGCGTGGGCAAAGGCGCGAAGCGCCATGCCACCATTTTGGCGCGAAGCGCCATGCCACCATTTTGCTGAACGTGGTGGGCACGCTCCGCTTAGCCCACCCTACAACGACTGGCCGCACTGCAAAAGCTGTGGCCCGGATGGCACGGGAATTGCTGAAATGTTAGGCTGATGGCAGGCTTGCCGAACGCCCTGCCACGATTTGACTCTAATCTGACGGATCCAACTTGCTCGGATATCTCGTTCGCCGAATCTTCGCCGCCGTGCCCGTGATGGGCGTCGTCGCGCTGTTCGTCTTCCTGCTGCTCCGCCTCACCCCCGGCGATCCCGCCGCCATTCTCGCCGGCGACAACGCGACGCCGGAGCGGCTGGAGCGCATCCGCACCTCGCTCGGCCTCAACGAGCCCCTGATCGTGCAGTTCGTCACCTGGGTGAACAAGCTGCTGCACGGCGACCTCGGGACCTCGCTGATCTCCAACCTGCCGGTGATGAAGATGATCGGCCAGCGTGTCGAGCCGTCGATCTCGATCGCGCTGTCGACGATCATTCTCGCCGTCATCGTCGCCGTGCCCTTGGGCGTGATCGCGGCGTGGAAGCACGGGACCTGGATCGACCGCTTCGTGATGGGCCTGTCGGTGCTCGGCTTCTCCGTGCCGGTGTTCGTGGTCGGCTATGTCCTGATCGAAATCTTCGCGATCGATTTGCGCTGGGTGCCGGTGCAAGGCTTCAAGAGCATCTCGAATGGTTTCGGGCCGTTCTTCGAACGCATCATCCTGCCGACCTGCGCGCTCTCCTTCATCTACATCGCGCTGATCGCGCGCATGACCCGCGCAGCAATGCTCGACGTGCTCGGCGAAGATTACGTCCGCACCGCACGCGCCAAGGGCATCAACGAAGTCGCCGTGATGATGCGGCATGCGCTGCGCAACGCGGCGGTGCCCGTCATCACCGTCATCGGCACCGGATTTGCGCTGCTGATCTCCGGCGTCGTCGTCACCGAGAGCGTGTTCAACATTCCCGGCATCGGCCGCCTCACCGTGGACGCGGTGCTGGCGCGGGACTATCCGGTGATCCAGGCGATGATCCTGCTGACGTCGCTGATCTATGTCGTCGTCAATCTCCTGATCGACGTCGCCTATACGCTGCTCGATCCCCGGATCCGGTACTGAGGCAAGGGTAAGAACAAGAATGTCGGTTGATAGCCTCCCCCAGTCGTCCATTCCGATCACGTCGCCGCTGCGGCCGCGGTTCGGATTTCTTACCTCGACGCCGATCATCGCGACGGCCACGGTCTGCCTCGCGCTGGTCGTGGTGATCTCGATCGTGGCGCCGCTGATCGCGCCGCATGATCCGATCCAGCTCGCGCCGTCGCAGCGGCTCAAACCGTCGTCGGCGCAGTTCCTGCTCGGCACCGACGCCTACGGACGCGACCTGCTGTCGCGTGTCATCTATGGCGGCCGCATCTCGCTCCTGATCGGCATCGGTTCGGCGATTCTCTCCGTCGCCATTGGCCTTGCGATCGGTCTCGTCTCCGGCTTCTTCAAGCTGGTCGATGCCGTGATGATGCGGATCATGGACGGCCTGATGGCGATGCCGAGCATCCTGCTCGCGATCGCCGTGGTGTCGCTCTCCGGCGCCAGCCTCTGGACCGTGCTGATCGCGATCACCATTCCGGAGATCCCGCGCGTGGCGCGCCTGGTGCGCTCGGTGGTGCTGTCGGCGCGCGAGGAGCCTTACGTCGAGGCGGCGATCTCGGTCGGCTCCAGCCTGCCGAAGATCATGTGGCGGCATTTGATGCCGAACACGATCGCGCCGCTGATCGTCCAGGGCACGTATGTCTGCGCCTCCGCGATCCTGACCGAGGCCATTCTCTCCTTCCTCGGCGCCGGCATCTCACCGGAGACGCCGACATGGGGCAATATCATGGCCGAGGGCCGCCAGTACTTCCAGCTCAAGCCGTCGCTGATCTTCTGGCCGGGCCTGCTGCTCTCGATCGCCATCCTCAGCATCAATTTGATCGGCGATGCCGCCCGCGACGCCCTCGATCCGCGCATGAAGCAGCGGGAGGGGAAGTGATTTGTTTCGCCGGCCCATCCCCTTGTTCCGTCATTGCGAGCGAAGCGAGGCAATCCGGTCTGCCTCCGCGGAAAGATTCTGGATTGCTTCGTCGCCAGCGCAAAATTGCTTTGCAATTTTGTCGCGGGCTCCTCGCAATGACGATGGAGTGACCTGATGACCAACACCATCCTCGACATCAACAATCTCGTCGTCTCCGTCGGCAAGAAGCCGGGCGGGCCGAAGATCATCGACGGCATCTCGATCCAGGTGCGCGAGCGCGAGACGCTGTGCCTCGTCGGCGAAAGCGGCTCGGGCAAGTCGGTGACCTCCCTCACCACGATGGGCCTGTTGCCCAAGGGCACGCTGGTGCCGACCGGCGGCAGCGTCAAGCTGGTCGGCGAGGAGCTGCTCACCGCGACCGACCGCCGCCTGCGCCAGCTCCGCGCCACGCAGATGGCGATGATTTTTCAGGAGCCGATGACCGCGCTCAATCCGGTCGTGCCGGTCGGCCGCCAGATCGACGAAGTCCTGCGCGCCCATACCGATCTCGACGCCAAAACACGGAAGAAGCGCATCCTCGATATGATGGAGCAGGTGCGCCTGCCGCAGGTCGAGCGCATCTTCGCCTCCTACCCGCACCGCCTCTCCGGCGGCCAGCGCCAGCGCATCATGATCGCAATGGCCCTGGTGCTCGAACCAAAGCTCCTGATCGCGGACGAGCCGACCACTGCGCTCGACGTCACCACGCAGAAGCAGATTTTGACCCTGATCCGCGATCTCCAGCGCGATCACGGCACGGCGGTGCTGTTCATCACCCACGACATGGGCGTGGTCGCGGAGATCGCCGACCGCGTCGCGGTGATGCGGCAAGGCCGCCTGGTCGAGACCGGTCCGCTCGAGACCGTGCTGCGCAATCCAACCATGGAGTACACCCGGAACCTGCTCGCCTCGGTGCCGAGCCTGGTGCCGCGGTCGCCGCGCGAGGAGACCCGTGAGCCGGTGGTGCTGGAGGCCAACGACCTCAGCAAGGTCTACAAGGAGCGCGCCTTCTTCGGCAAAGGCCGCGAGGTCGTCGCCGCCGACAAGGTGACGCTGACGCTGCGCAAGGGCCGCACGCTCGGCATCGTCGGCGAGAGCGGCTCGGGCAAGTCGACGGTCGCGCGCTGCATCGTCCGCCTGATCGATCCGACCTCCGGCGGCGTGCGCCTCGCCGGCCGCGAGATCGCCGACATCTCGCGCCGCCTGCTCCAGCCGCACCGGCAGAAGATCCAGATCGTGTTCCAGGATCCCTACCGCTCGCTCAATCCGCGCGTCACCGTCGGCGAGAGCATCGCGGAAGGCCCGATCAATTACGGCGTGGCACACACTGACGCGATGAAGCGGGCGCGCGAGCTGCTGGAGCTGGTCGGCCTGCCCGCCGATGCGGTGTCGCGCTATCCGCATCAGTTCTCCGGCGGGCAGCGCCAGCGCATCGCCATTGCCCGTGCGCTCGCGCTCGATCCCGACGTGCTGGTCGCGGACGAAGCGGTCTCCGCGCTGGACGTCTCCGTGCAGGCGCAGGTGCTGGAACTGCTGGACGAGATCCAGAAGCGGCTCGGCATTGCCATCCTGTTCATCACCCACGATCTGCGCGTCGCCGCACAAATCTGCGACGAGGTCGTGGTGATGCAGCACGGCCGCGTCGTCGAACAGGGTCCCGCCGCCGAAGTGCTGACGCACCCGAAGGAGGCCTACACCAAGGCGCTGCTAGATGCGGCTCCGGGGCGCGACTGGGACTTTGCGAACTTCCGGCCGGTGGCAGAGGGCGTGGGGGCGAGCGCGTAAAAATCTCCCCGCTGTCGTCCTGGCGAAAGCCAGGAGCCATTACCCCGCGAGAAGTTTGGCGAAGACTCATCGCTCGGGACTAGCAGCGCACACCATAGATAGACCTCGCGGTATGGGTCCTGGCCTTCGCCAGGACGACACCGGAGGTATGGCAGATGGCTCCTCTCACAACACCCCACCGCATCCGCAGCATTCCCAAAACGATCTGACCCTATGCATGGCGCGATTGCTTCCCACCTTGCTCTCGCGGCAAAGCAGAGGCTAACGTCGCGCACTTTCAATGGCCTGGACTGAGTAATGACACGCATCGCCGTCGGCGGCTTCCTGCACGAGACTAACACCTTCGCTCCGACCAAGGCGACGTTCGCCGACTTCCAGCATGGCGGCGGCTGGCCGGCGATGACTGAAGGCGCCGACGTGCTGAAGGTGATGCGGCGCATCAATGTCGGTCTCGCCGGCTTCGTCGACAGCGCTGAAGTACACGATTGGGAACTCATTCCAACGATCGCCTGCGGTGCGAGCCCGTCGGCGCATGTCACCAAGGATGCTTTCGAGCGCATCGTGAAGGTGATGGTCGACGGCATCGCAGCCGCCGGTCCGCTCGATGCCGTCTATCTCGACCTGCACGGGGCGATGGTAACCGAACATCTCGACGATGGCGAAGGCGAGATCTTGGCGCGCGTGCGCCGCGTCATCGGCAAGGATGTTCCGCTGGTCGCGAGCCTCGACCTGCACGCCAACGTCACGCCCGAGATGATCGAGCACGCCGACGCGCTGATCGCCTACCGCACCTATCCGCATGTCGACATGGCTGCGACCGGCCGCGCCTGCGCAAAACATCTGGCGCTGCTGCTGAAGACCAAGCAGCGCTTCGCAAAGGCGTTCCGGCAGTTGCCGTTCTTGATCCCGATCAGCTGGCAGTGTACCAACGACCAGCCCACCCAATGCATCTACGAGAGGCTCGCCGCGCTGGAGAGCGATGCGGTTCCGACGTTGTCCTTCGCACCGGGCTTCCCCGCAGCCGATTTCCGCGATTGCGGACCGAGCGTGTTCGCCTATGGCAAGACGCAAGCCGACGCCGATCGCGCGGCGGATGCGCTTCTCAAGCTGATCGAGAGCCACGAGGACGATTTCGACGGCAAGATCTGGTCACCCGACGAATGCGTGCGCCACGCGATGGAGCTTTCCAAGAGCGCGAGCAAGCCGATCATCATCGCCGACACCCAGGACAATCCCGGCGCGGGCGGGGATTCCGACACCACAGGCATGCTGCGCGCGCTGGTGCGCAACAACGCGAGCGCCGCGACGGGGGCGATCTACGATCCGGTCTCGGCCAAGGCGGCGCATGAAGCCGGCGTCGGCGCCACCGTGACGCTGTCGCTCGGCGGCAAATCCGGCATCCCCGGCGACGAGCCCTATCGCGAGACCTTCGTCGTCGAAAAGCTCTCCGACGGCCGCTTCATCGCGCCCGGTCCTTATTATGGCGGCCGCGAGATGGAGATGGGCCCCTCCGCAGCCTTGCGCATCGGTGACGTCCGCGTCGTCGTCTCCTCGCACAAGGCGCAACTCGCCGACCAGGCGATGTACCGCTATGTCGGCATCGAGCCGACCGCGCAGAAGATCCTGGTCAACAAGAGCTCGGTGCACTTCCGCGCCGATTTCGAGCCGATCGCGGAGAAGCTGCTGATCTGCGCCGCCCCCGGCGCGATGCCGGCCGACACCGCCTCCCTGCCCTGGACGCGCCTGCGGCCGGGCATCCGCATCAAGCCGAACGGCCCCGCCTTCCATCCCCCATCACGCTAACCGGACAGGACACATGCCCACGATCGACCGCATCGACGGCTATGCCGACGAACTCACTGCTATCAGGCGCGACCTCCACGCCCATCCCGAGATCGGGTTCGAGGAAGTGCGCACCTCCGGTATTGTCGCCGACAAGCTGAAGAGCTGGGGCATCGAGGTGCATCGCGGTCTCGGCGGCACCGGCGTGATCGGCGTCATCAAGGGCAAGGGGACGAGCGGCAAGCGCATCGGCCTGCGCGCCGACATGGACGCGCTGCCGATGGAGGAGAACACCAATCTGAAATGGAGCTCGAAGATCCCCGGCCGCTTCCACGGCTGCGGTCATGACGGCCACACCACCATGCTGCTCGGCACCGCGCGCTACCTCGCCGAGACCAGGAATTTCGACGGCACTGTGCACCTGATCTTCCAGCCGGCCGAGGAAGGCCTCGGCGGCGCCCGCGCGATGATCAAGGACGGCCTGTTCGAGAAATTCCCCTGCGACGAGCTCTACGGCCTGCACAACGCGCCCGATCTCAACCATGGCGAGATCGCGATCCTGCCGGGTCCGGCGATGGCCAGCGCCGACTTCTTCGACCTCCGCATCACCGGCTATGGCGCGCATGGCGCGATGCCCGAGCGGTCCAAGGACGCGGTGATCATCGCGACCACGCTGGCGCAGGCGATCCAAACCATCGTCAGCCGCAACGTCGAGCCGCTGCAGTCCGCCGTCATTTCGATCACCCAGATCCATGCCGGCTCCGCCTACAACGTCATCCCCGGCGAAGCGCATCTCTGCGGCACCATCCGCACCTTCTCGGATGAAGTTCGCGCCCTGATCAGCGAGCGCATCCGCACGATCTGTGCCGGCATAGCAGCTGCGTTCCAGTGCACGATCGAAGCCGACATCCGCGACACTTTTGGCGTCCTGATCAACCAGGTCGAGCAGTCCAAGGTGGTCGAGGAGGTCGCGCGCACGGTGGTCGATCCCGCCAACGTGATCACCCGCGCCCAGCCGAAGATGGGCAGCGAGGATTTTGCCGACATGCTGCAGACCATTCCCGGCGCCTATTTCTGGGTTGGCCACGACGGCTCGGTGCCCGTGCACAATCCCGGCTTCGTGCTCGACGACAAGATCCTGCCGATCGGCGCCAGCATGTTCGCCCGCATCATCGAGACCCGCATGCCGGTGGGTAGCCATGCATAAAAAGAGCGCCGAAGAGACGGTCACCTCGCTGCATGATCTGTCCGCGGTCGATCTGATCGCGGGCTATCGCGCCAAGCAGTTCTCGCCGAGCGAGGTGCTGGAGGACGTGCTTGCGCACGTCGCGGCGTGGGAACCGCATCTGAAAGCGCTCTATGCATTCGACCCCGAGGCCGCGCGCGAGGCCGCGAAGGCCTCGACCGCGCGCTGGACCGGCGGCGAGCCGTCCGGCGCGCTCGACGGCGTGCCTGTCACGGTGAAGGACAATATCGCGACCAAGGGCGTGCCGGTGCCGCTGGGCGCTGCCAGCGTCAAGCTGGTGCCGGCCGAGAAGGACGCGCCTCCCGCCGCGCGGCTGCGCGAGGCCGGTGCGATCATCTTCGCCAAGACCACCATGCCCGATTACGGCATGCTGTCCTCCGGTCTCTCCAGCTTCCACGCGCTCGCGCGCAATCCCTGGGACCTCTCCAAGAACCCCGGCGGCTCCAGCGCGGGCGCCGGTGCTGCCGCGGCAGCCGGCTATGGTCCGTTGCATCTCGGCACCGATATCGGCGGCTCGGTGCGCCTGCCCGCGGGTTGGTGCGGCCTCGTCGGCCTGAAGCCGAGCTTTGGCCGCGTGCCGATCGATCCCACCTACGTCGGCCGCGTCGCCGGACCCATGACCCGCACGGTCGATGATTGCGCGCTGATGATGAGCGCGATTGCAAAACCCGACCGGCGCGACGGCATGAGCCTGCCGGCCGAGCCCCTCAACTGGAAGGGGCTGGAGAAGTCTCCGCGCAAACTGCGCATCGGCTTGATGCTCGATCCCGGCGTCGGCATGCCGCTGGACAAGCCGGTGCGCGAGGTCGCCGTGAAGGCGGCCAAGGCGTTCGAATCCGCCGGCGCCGTCGTCACCGAGGTCGACGGCATCCTCACCCGCGAGATGCTCGACGGCCTCGACAATTTCTGGCGTGCACGGATGTGGGACGATCTGTCCAAGCTGACGCCGGCCGAGCAGGCCAAGGTGCTGCCCTACATCTTCAAGTGGGGCGAGTCCGGCGCCAAGCTGTCCGGCGTCGACGTCATCCGCGGCTTCAACCAGACCATGGCGATCCGCGCGGCCGCAGGAAAACTGTTCTGCGAGCTCGATTATGTGGTCTCGCCGACCGCCCCGAACGTGAACTATCCGGTGGAATGGGCCTCGCCGACCAACGATCCGATGAAGCCGTTCGAGCACATCGCCTATACCGTGCCGTGGAATATGTCGGAGAACCCTGCGATCTCCGTCAACGGCGGCTTCGACGCCAAGGGTTTTCCCATCGGCGTGCAGATCGTCGGCCGCCGCTTCGACGATATCGGCGTGCTCGGCATTGCCAAGGTGTTTGAGGGTCTGCGCGGGGCGCAGCGGCCCTGGCCCAAGCCGCCGGGGCGGTAAGACGCTCTCCTCATCCCGGGAAGCGCGCCCTTTAGGCGCAAGCCCGAATGACTTGGGACGGGCAGCATGCGGAGCCTCTCTTGCTTACCCTCCCCTGGAGGGGGAGGGTCGGCTCACATTGAGCGAAGCGAGATGTGAGACGGGGTGGGGTGACGGTCTCTCCGCGTCCGACCGTGCCCGAGAGGAGAGATCACCCCACCCCGCTCGCGCTACGCGCGATCGACCCTCCCCCTACAGGGGAGGATAAGCCTCTGCCGCTCACGCAGTGAAAAGAACAACGGAAGGAAACCACCATGGCGTATGAGACGATCAAATACGAGGTTGCCGAGCAGATCCTCACCATTACGCTGAACCGGCCCGACAAGCTCAACGCCTTCAACGCGCAGATGCAAGCAGAGTTGATCGGCGCGTTCGACGCCGCCGACAAGGACGACAATGTTCGCGCCATCATCGTCACCGGGGCCGGCCGCGGTTTTTGCGCGGGCGCCGATCTCTCCTCCGGCGCCGACACGTTCGACCGCGACGCGCGCCGCGGGCCGGTGAAGCGCTTCGCCGACGGCAAGGTCGATTATAGCGATTCGCAGGTGCGCGATGGCGGCGGTCAGGTCACGCTACGCATCTTCAAATGCCTGAAGCCGGTGATTGCCGCGGTGAACGGCCCCGCGGTCGGCATCGGCGTCACCATGCAGCTCGCCATGGACATCCGCATCGCCTCGGACGCCGCGCGCTTCGGCTTCGTGTTCTCCCAGCGCGGCATCGTGCCGGAGGCCGCCTCGAGCTGGTTCCTGCCGCGCATCGTCGGCATCTCGCAGGCCTTGGAATGGTGCTATTCGGGCCGCGTCTTCCCGGCACAAGAGGCGCTTGCGGGGCGTCTCGTCAGCAAGGTCGTCGCGCCGGATGATCTCCTGCCAACCGCGCGCGCACTTGCCAAGGAATTTGCCGCCAAGACCGCGCCGGTATCGATCGCCCTGATCCGCCAGATGATGTGGCGCATGATGGGCGCAGACGATCCGATGGAGGCCCACAAGGTCGACAGCCGCGGCATCTATGCCCGCGGCCGTTCGGAGGACGTGAAGGAAGGCGTGGTGTCGTTCCTGGAGAAGCGTCCGGCGCAGTTCAAGAACAAGGTGTCCAGCGATATGCCGGATTATTTCCCGTGGTGGACCGAGCGGGAGTACAAGTGAGGCTCTCGTAGCAACCATTAAACGCCGAGGAGTTTTTCAGTCCACGGCGTTCCGCGTTGCACGACGGTGTTGGCATAGATGAGCAGCTTGCGCGCGCATGCGATGAGAGCGGCATTGTGAGCCTTTCCGGCCGCAGTCAGGCGGGCATAGAGGGCCATGACGGCCTTATTCCAGCGGAAGGCCGCAGGCAGGGCTGCCGCAAACAGAGAGCGACGCAGGCGAGCGCGGCCGCCGGCGATACGGCGTTGGCCCGTGTACTGCCCGCTATCGTTGTCGAAGGGAGCCAGCCCGGCAAGGGCTGCGACTTCCTCCCGGCTGACACGGCCGAGTTCAGGCATGCGGACCAGGAGGGCCAGTGCCGTGCGCTCACCGATCCCGGGAATGCTCATCACTAGGTCAAGGCGGACAGCGAGATCGTGGTGAGCGCGTAGTTGCTTGGCGATGTGACGGATTTGGGAGAGCCGCCTTGCCTTCAACCGGGCAATGTCATCCAGCACGATGCGGCGTAGCCCAGGCTTATCGAGATGCTCGAGCCGGGTCTTGAAGCGCTTGATGTCGTCCTCGATCTGCTCGAGGAAGGTGAGCTGCTCGGCGAGCTCCGCCAAGCGCGGATCCGGCGCACTCCTCACCTCTTCGAGCGATGCCGCGCAGGCAGCAATCAGCGCGGCATCCAGCGTATCGTTCTTGGCGCGACGCAATCGGGAGCGGCCGAACGCCTTGACCTGGATCGGCTGCAGCACCAGCACGATGACGCCGGCCGCACGCAAATGCTCCACTACCCCACACTCGTAACCGCCGGTCGCTTCGATCCCGACTCGCTTGACGCCAGCTTTGGTCAGCAGTTGCACCAGCTTCCGCCAACCGGGAAGGTCGTTGGCGACCTCCCAACCCTCGTCTCGACCATGAACTACAATGTCGAGCTTCGCCTTGGACGTATCGATTCCCGCTGTCGTCGTGCTAGTCTGTGCCATCTTCGTCGACCCTGCCTTGTGAAGCGAACCTGATTGTTCCGGCAACCATCCGGGTCCGATGAAGGTGCTGGCGCGATCCTGCTACGGGGCAGCCACAAACTGCTCAGGGTGGGCGCGATCCGATCGCCAGCGGCCTGCCGCGGGTTGCAGCCGCGGCAGGCCATTCCTCACGGAACACGCCGACAATATCTGATTGCGCTATTACAAGGGTGGGCAAAGGCGCATCGCGCCGTGCCCACCATCTACCCGCAACCGAAACCAGAATGGTGGGCACGCTTCCGCCTTCGCTCTCCGCGCTACGGCGGACAAGTCGCTTTGCCCACCCTACGGCACTGCAGGGCGTAACCCACCTCTTTGCTTTCCGCTCTGGTAGAAGTGGTGGATTACGCCAGCGGACTGCGCTTCGCGCAGCCGCGGTTCAGCGGCACCGTCAATCCATAATCAGCGCGACGCGCCCAATCGCCTTGCGCTCGATCAGCAACCGCATCGCCTTCGCATAGTCTTCCAGCGGCAGGCGATGCGAGACGTTCGGGCGCAGCTTGCCTTCCTCCGCCCATTGCAGCAGTGCCTTCAGGCGCACTTCGCCGAGCGCGGGATTTCTCCGCACGGCCTCGCCGGCGCGCACCCCCAACACGCTGGCGCCCTTGATCAGCAGCAGATTGGTCTTGGCCGAACCGATGCCGCCGGTGAAGCCGATCACCAGAAGCCGCGCGCCCCAGGCGATGCAGCGCATCGAATCCTCGAAAACCTGGCCGCCGACGGGATCGAACACGACATCGGCGCCGCGGCCGTCGGTGATGCGCTTGACGGCATCGCGAAACGGCTCGCGATCGTAGCGGACGAGATGATCGGCGCCGCGCGATTTCGCGATCGCCAGCTTCTCGTCGCTGGAGGCGGTCGCAATCACGGTCGCGCCCAGCATCTTGCCGATCTCGACGGCGGCAAGGCCGACGCCGCCGCCGGCGCCGTGCACCAGCAACACCTCGCCCGGCGCGACCCGGCCGCGATCGATCAGTGCATGATAGGCCGTGCCGTGGCCGGCGAGATAGGTCGCAGCTTCCGCATAGTCGAACGTGGACGGCTTGGGGGTGAGCTGCGACGGCGTCACCACCGCCTCATCGGTGAAGGCGCCGTGGCGCATCTTCACGATGACCTTGTCGCCGACGGCAACGCCCCCCGCCTCCGCCCCCACTTCGATCACGTCCCCGGCGGCTTCCATGCCGGGCGTGAACGGCAGCTCCGGCTTGAGCTGATATTCGCCCGCCGCCATCAGCACATCGGGAAAGTTCAGGCCGGCAGCGCGGATCGCAACGCGCACCTCGCCATGCCCAAGCGGCGGCGACGGAAACTCTTCCAGCCGCAACGTCTCGGGCGCGCCGAGTTCGCGGCAAACGACAGCCCGCACCATCAGGCCGCACTCGCCCTTTGACGCTGCAGCGCCTCGCGGATCAGCGGCAGGCGGTCATTGCCGAAATACATGTCGGTCTTGCCGACGAAGATCGTCGGCGAGCCGAAACCGCCACGCGCGACGACCTCCTCCGTATTCGCCTTGAGCTGGTCCTTGATGCCCTGCTCTGCGATGCCGGCGAAGAATTTCTGTTCGTCGATACCCACCTTCTTGCAGATCTCGGCCAGCACCGCGTCCTGCGAGATGTCCTTGTCCTCGCCCCAATAGGCCTCGAACACGGCGGTGGCGAATGGCACCATGTCCTTGCCCAGCCAGATGCAGCCACGCATCGCCTTGACGCTGTTCACCGGAAACACCGTCGGCGGCATCTTGATCGACAGGCCAGCCGAGCGGGCCCAGTCGGCGAGGTCCTTTTTCATGTAGCGCGCCTTCAGCGGCACCGGCTTCTCCCGCTGCGCATAGACGCTCGGGTTGACGGTGTTGAAAATGCCGCCCACCAGGATCGGCCGCCAGATGATCTCCGCGCCGAGCTCCTTCGCGAGCGGCTGGATGTTGTGGAAGGCGAGATAGGTCCAGGGGCTGGAACAGTCGAAGAAGAATTCGATCATGGCGTTTCCGGTCCGGCGTCGCGGGTTTGACGACTTTTGTCGTTCTGTACGTCGACGTTAAGACATGGCAGGAAGGGGCGCAACACAACCCGCCG
Source organism: Bradyrhizobium zhanjiangense (assembly GCF_004114935.1). Taxonomy (NCBI): domain Bacteria; kingdom Pseudomonadati; phylum Pseudomonadota; class Alphaproteobacteria; order Hyphomicrobiales; family Nitrobacteraceae; genus Bradyrhizobium; species Bradyrhizobium zhanjiangense. The sequence continues at coordinate 3,969,054 of NZ_CP022221.1, read as the reverse complement.
GGAGGCCGCCATGCTGTTTCCAACCACGATCGCCGGCTCCTTGCCGAAGCCGGAATGGCTCGCCGAGCCCAATATGCTCTGGGCACCCTGGAAGTCGCAGGGCGAAGAGCTCTTGCGCGCCAAGCGCGACGCGACACTGATCTGGCTGAAGATCCAGGAGGACGCGGGCATCGACGTCGTCACCGAGGGCGAGCAGGCCCGCCAGCATTTCGTGCACGGCTTCCTGGAGAAGATCGAAGGCATCGACTTCGCCCACAAGGTCGAGATGGGCATCCGCAAGGACCGCTACAAGGCGATGGTGCCGCAGGTGGTTGCTCCGCTCCGGCTCAAGGGCCGCGTTCATGCCGACGAGGCGCGCGTTGCGCGCTCGCACACGAAGAAGAAGCTGAAATTCACCCTGCCCGGCCCGATGACCATCATCGACACGATTGCGGACCGTTATTACGGCGACCGCGTCAAGATGGCGTTCGCCTTCGCCGAGCTGCTAAACGAGGAGGCCAAGGCGCTCCAGGCCGACGGCGTCGATCTCGTGCAGTTCGATGAGCCCGCCTTCAACGTCTATATGGACGAGGTCAACGACTGGGGCATCAAGGCGCTGGAGCGCGCGGCGCAGGGCCTCTCCTGCGCCACCGCCGTGCACATCTGCTACGGCTACGGCATCAAGGCCAACACCGACTGGAAGGAGACGCTCGGCAGCCAATGGCGGCAGTATGAGCAGATCTTTCCGGCGATCGACGCCAGCCCGATCCAGCAGGTCGCGATCGAGTGCCGCAATTCGAAGGTGCCGCTCGACCTGCTGGCGCTGCTCAAGACCAAGATCGTGCAGGCCGGCGTGATCGACGTCGCCAGCGATACGGTGGAAACCGCCGAGGACGTCGTGAAGGTGATCGAGGCGGTATCGAAATTCGTCCCCAAGAGCAACATCATCGCCACCACCAATTGCGGCATGGCGCCGATGCGGCGGGAGATCGCGGAAGCCAAGCTGGCGGCGCTCGGCGCAGGAGCCGCACTGGCCCGCGAGAAACTCGGGTAATGGCAAAGGCGGGCGCTGCGCTAAGGCAGCGCCGTCGGATGCAACACTGGCGCGTAGCCGGCGTTCAATGTGCGCAGCGTTGAGGGCGGCGTCAGCAACGCCGCTTCGCTGAGCTGACGCTCGACCGCGCTATAGCCCGCCGGTGACCACAGCAGGGCCCTGCCCTGCGTCACCAGAAAGCTCTCCGCACCCTGCTGAACCATCGCACCGGCGGGAAGCTGGTGCAGCGGCACCAGCAGCGCGTGCAGTCGTTTCCTACCGTGATCGAGCCGCTCGTGATGCAGTACCGTGTCGATGTCGTGCATGCGGACGCTGTGCACGCGATTGCCCTTCTCCCATGCGGCCCGGAAGCGATTGGCATCGTCGCGGCGACAATAGAAGCAGGGGCGATGGCCGGCGGCGAGCGCAGTGGCCTCGTCCAGGAAGAACAGCTCGGTCCAGCTGCGCTGTGCCATCACCTCGCGGCGCCGGCCGCGGAATTCGCAAGTGCAGGTGAGCCAGGCCGGCGACGACGAGCGCTTCTTCAGCAGCGTCTTCGTCGCGGGATCATGAATGATGCCGCGGTTGCCGGTGAACAGGCCGCGATGAGGGGTGGCGATGATGTCGCCTGTCGGCGTGACGCGGTTTTGCAGGGGCATGGCTGCCTCCGCCCGTCATTGCGAGCGAAGCGAAGCAATCCAGAAATGCATCCGCGGAAGCAGTCTGGATTGCTTCGCTTCGCTCGCAATGACGGCGACAGTCACGCCGCCCCATCTCGCAGCGGCGGATGGTAGGACAGCGCGGTGTCCCAGGGGAAGAAGATCCAGGTGTCCTGTGATACTTCCGTGATGAAGGTGTCGACCAGCGGACGGCCCATCGGCTTGGCATAGACCGTGGCGAAATGCGCGTCGGGCAGCATCTCGCGCACCAGCTTGCCGGTCTTGCCGGTGTCGACGAGATCGTCGACGATCAAAAGCCCTTTGCCGGTGCCGCCGCCGAGCTTCATCGCCGCCTCGGAAATACCCTTGAGGACCTGGAGCTCGCCCTGCTTGTTATGCTCGTAACTGGCGATGCAGACCGTATCGATGACGCGCACGCCGAGCTCGCGCGCCACGATCGCGGCCGGCACCAGGCCGCCACGGGTGATCGCGATCACCGCATGGAACGGGCCGACCTCGTTCAGCCGCCAGGTCAGCGCCCGGCAATCGCGGTGGAACTGGTCCCACGAGACCGGGAAGGCCTTGCCCGCCCGCTCCTGCGCGCTCAGTTCCGGTGCTTCACCAGCCATTGTCGTCTCCTGCTTCGTCAAACGTCCAGCAAGCTGGGCGCTTTAGCGGGTGATGTTCAATCCTGCCAGCATTTCCTTCACCGCCGCCATCGCCGCCGCGAGCTTCTCGGCATCGCGCGAGCGCACCACGAGATTGGTGTTGGGCCTCTGCTCTTCGTCCATGAAGGGATAGCTGCCGATGATGGTGTCGGGGTGAGCGGCGGCAATGGCCCGCAGCGGACTGCCGATGTCACCCTCGCGCGCATTGGCGCGGACCGATTCGGAGAGCATGCGCACGCCGGATTTCAGCTTGGGCGAGACGATGTCCATCATCGCCTGCATGATCGAGGGCACGCCGGCCATCACGATGACATTGCCGATCTTGAAGCCGGGGGCGAGGATGGTGGCGCTCTGGATCAGCTCGGCACCATCAGGGATGCGGGCCATGCGCAAGCGGGCCTCGTTGAGATCCTGCTCGCTCCAGCGCTCGCGGAAGCGGGCGACCACCTCCGGGTGATGGTCGATGCCGACGCCGAAGGCCTTGGCGACGCTGTCGGCAGTGATGTCGTCATGGGTCGGGCCAATGCCGCCAGTGGTGAAGACATAGGTGTAGCGTTGCCGCAGTGCATTCAACGCGGCGATGATGTCGTCCTCCTCGTCGGAGACGATCCGCACTTCCTTCAGGTCGATGCCGATATTGGTCAGATATTCGGCGATGAAGCCGATGTTCTTGTCCTTGGTCCGGCCGGACAGGATTTCGTCCCCAATGACCAGAATGCCTGCCGTGACGATCTCGCTCATAAAACTGTCCCTCACCTGTGGCGCCGACTTTGCCGAGGTAACGCGTTCAAGTCACGCGGTTTTGCTGCCGAAATAAGCAATCCTCAGCCATTTTTTCAGGCAAGCCGCCGGGCATCCCCGGCAAATGCCCATCCTCCATGCTTATCGCGCTGGCCCGCCCCTTGCTACCACATGAAAGTCATGCACTCTTGCCGCATGGCCACGGAAACAAATCGGGATCTATGGCAATCGCGTTTGATGAAATGAATATTCCCGGCGGGGACCTTCGCCCCGCCTATCAGGAGCTGGCGCGCTGGCTCAAGGAGACGCCTCCCGAGGCGCTCGAATATCGCCGCCAGGAGGCGGAGCTCCTGTTCCGCCGCATCGGCATCACCTTTGCGGTCTATGGCGAAGCCGAGGCGACCGAGCGCCTGATCCCGTTCGACGTGATCCCGCGGATCATGTCCGGCAAGGAATGGGCGCTGCTGGAGAAGGGCCTGAAGCAGCGCGTGCGCGCGCTCAACATGTTTCTGCGCGACATCTATCACGGCCGCGACATCCTTCGCGCCGAGATCGTGCCCGACGATCTGATCTTCCAGAACCCAGTGTTCCGGCCCGAGATGAACGGCCAGCAGGTGCCGCACGACGTCTACGTGCACATCGCCGGCATCGACATCGTCCGTGTCGACGCAGAAGACTTCATCGTGCTGGAGGACAACGCGCGGACGCCCTCGGGCGTGTCCTACATGCTGGAAAACCGCGAGATCATGATGCGGCTGTTCCCGGATCTGTTCGCCCGCCACAAGGTTGCGCCGGTCGAACGCTATCCGGACGAGCTGCTCGCCGCGCTGCGCTCGGTCGCGCCGCAAAGTGCTTCCGGCGAGCCGACCGTCGCCCTGCTCACGCCCGGCGTCTACAACTCGGCCTATTACGAGCATTCCTTCCTCGCCGACAAGCTCGGCATCGAGCTGGTCGAGGGGCGCGACCTCATCGTCAAGAACAACGAAGTGTTCATGCGGACCACGGAAGGGTTGAAGCGGGTCGACGTGATCTATCGCCGCGTCGATGACGATTTCCTCGACCCCCTCACCTTCCGCCCCGATTCCGTGCTCGGCGTGCCCGGCCTGATGTCGGCCTATGCGGCCGGCAACATCACGCTCGCCAACGCGGTCGGCACCGGTATCGCCGACGACAAGGCGATCTACTCGTACATGCCCGATATCGTAAAATTCTATCTGGGCGAGGAGCCGATCCTGAAGAACGTGCCAACCTGGCGCTGCCGCGAGCCGAAGGATCTCGCCTATGTGCTGGACAATCTCGGCGAGCTCGTCGTCAAGGAAGTCCATGGCTCCGGCGGCTACGGCATGCTGATCGGCCCCGCCGCGACCAAGGCCACGATCGAAGCCTTCCGCGAGAAGCTGAAGCGTGAGCCGGAAGGCTTTATCGCGCAGCCGACGCTGGCGCTCTCGACCTGCCCGACCTGCACGGCGTCAGGCCTCGCGCCACGCCATGTCGACCTGCGGCCCTTCGTGCTCACGGGGAGCAAGCGCACCACGATCGTGCCTGGCGGGCTGACACGCGTCGCACTGAAGGAAGGCTCCCTGGTGGTGAATTCGAGCCAGGGCGGCGGCACCAAAGACACCTGGATTTTGGACGAGTAGAGAGATGCTGTCGCGTACCGCCGAAAACCTCTACTGGCTCGCCCGCTACGTCGAACGGGCCGAGTATCTCGCGCGCACCATCGATGCGACCTTGCGCGTCACCGCGCTTCCCGCCGCCTATATCGGCAAGACCAATGAATGGGACTCGGCGCTGCTCACCGCTGGCGTCGCCGCCAGCTTCTATCAGCAATATGAGGAAGCCAACGAGCACAACGTCGTCGACTATCTCTCGTTCTCGGCGGACAACCCGTCCTCGATCCGGAACTGCATCGAGGCAGCGCGGCTGAACTCGCGCTCGGTGCGCACGGCGCTGACCAGCGAGATGTGGGACACCATCAACTCGGCCTGGATCGAGCTTCAGGCGGTCTGGAGCAAGGGCACCTCGACGCGCGAGGACCTCGCCAAATTCCTGCGCTTCGTGCAGGAGACCTCGCTGCGCTTCGATGGCTCGGCCTATCGGACCATGCTGCGCAACGATGCCTACTGGTTCTCGCGGATGGGCGTGCATCTCGAACGCGCCGACAACACCGCGCGCATCCTCGATGTGAAGTATCACGTGCTATTGCCCGAGGAGGAGCATGTCGGCGGCCCGCTCGACTTCTATCAGTGGAGCTCCATCCTGCGCTCGGTCTCGGCGCTGACGGCCTATCATTGGGTCTACCGCGAGACGCTGAAACCCTGGCTGATTGCAGACCTGCTCATCCTCAACGACACGCTGCCGCGCTCGCTGGCAAGCTGCTACGGCAATCTCGTGCGCAACCTCGACCAGATCGGCGTCGCCTATGGCCGCCAGGGCCCGGCCCAGCGCCACGCCCGCGGCATCCGCAACCGGCTCGAACACAGCAACATGAACGACATTTTCCAGCACGGCGTGCATGAATTCATTCAGGAATTCATCGCGGACAATTCCAGGCTGGGCGAAATCATCACGAAGCAGTATTTGATCTGATGGCCCTCGACTGACGAAATGGGATATCGTCATGGCCGGGCTTGTCCCGGCCATCCACGTTCTTGCTTTCACGCGACGAGGAAGAACGTGGATGCCCGGGACAAGCCCGGGCATGACGAGCTTCTTCGCGGGAGCAGTCGGGCTAACCACTAATTGCACGGTCCACCATGCGCCTGCGAATCCAGCACACCACGACCTATCGCTACGAGCCGCCGGCCACCAGCGTGATCCAGATCCTGCGCATGACGCCCGGCAGCCATGACGGGCAATATGTGGCGGAATGGCAGATCGACGTCTCGACCGACACCAAGCTCGACACCCACGAGGACGCGTTCGGCAACGTCACCCATGTGCTGTCCTGCGGGCCCCTCAGTGACATCAAGATCATCGCCGAGGGCCTGATCGAGACTCACGACACCGGCGGCGTGCTGCGCGGCACGGACGAGCGCTTTCCGGCCGGCATGTTTTTGCGCGCAACCGACCTCACCACCGTCAATCCGGCGATGATGGCGGTTGCGCGCCAGTTGCGCAGCGAGGCCGAGAGCGACACGCTGGGCTTCCTGCACACGTTGATGACGCAAATCAGTGATCACATGACCTTCGACGAGGACCCGACCAACAGCGGCACCTCGGCGGCCGAAGCCTTCGCGCTCAAGCGCGGCGTGTGCCAGGACTACGCGCACATCTTCATCGCCTGCGCGCGCAGCGGCGGCGTGCCGGCACGCTTCGTCTCCGGGCACTTCCTGCGCTCCGACGGCACGGTGCATCAGGAGGCCGGCCATGCTTGGGCGGAAGCCTATGTGCCCGATCTCGGCTGGGTCGGCTTCGATCCTGCCAACAGCATCTGCGCCACCGACGCCCATGTCCGCGTCGCGATCGGGCTCGACTATCTCGGCGCAGCCCCCGTGCGCGGCACCCGCTATGGCGGCGGCACGGAGACGCTGACGGTGGCGGTCAAGGTCGAGCAGGCCGGCCGCGGCGGGCAATCGCAGTCACAGTGGCAGAGTTAGATCGTCATTCCGGGGAGCGACAACGTCGCGAGCTACGGTACGCAATTGCGCATCTGAGAATCCATCGGGCCGCAGAGCTAGTGGATAAATGGATTCCGGGTTCGCGCTGGGCGCGCCCCGGAATGACGTGTCCCCGGGAATCGGGGGTTGGAGCGGCCCCCGAAATTGGCTAGTAATTTCGCGCAAACGCGTTCGGGGACTGGAAATGACCTATTGTTGCGGAATCCTGGTTCGGGACGGTCTGGTGATGATCGCCGATACCCGCACCAATGCCGGCCTCGACAACGTCTCGACCTTCCGCAAGCTGCACATCTTCTCCAAGCCCGGCGAGCGCATCATGGCGATCGCCAGCGCCGGCAACCTCGCCATCAGCCAGTCGGTGCTGTCGACGTTGACCGAAGGCCTGGAGGACCCCGACACGGGCGAGGTCGAGACGCTGATGAACGCGCCGACCATGTTCCAGGCCGCCCAGCGCATCGGCCGGGCGATCCGGGCGGTGCACGCGACCGAAGGGCCGGCACTGAAATCCGAGGATGTCTCCTTCGACGTCTCCTTCCTTTTCGGCGGCCAGATCAAGGGCTCCCGGATGCGCCTGTTCATGATCTACACCGCCGGCAATTTCATCGAGTGCACCACCGACACGCCGTACTTGCAGATCGGCGAGCACAAATACGGCAAGCCGGTGCTCGACCGCGCCATGCACTACGACGTCGAGCTCTACGAGGCGCTGAAGACTGGCCTGATCTCGATGGACTCGACCATGCGCTCCAATCTCGGCGTCGGCCTGCCGATCGACGTGCTGGTGGTGCGCAACGATGCCTGCGAAGCCGATCTCAATCACCGCATCGAGGCGGGCGAGCCCTATTTCCACGATCTGCGCTCGCGCTGGTCGGCGGCGCTGCGCGCCGCGCATCAGAACATTCCGCGCCCGCCCTACAAGAACGAAAAAGAACCGAAAACCTGACAGCGAAAGAAAAGGCAGGAAACAATGAGTGAAACAAAGAAGATCGCAGTGGTGACGGGCGCCGGCACCGGTGTCGGGCGTGCGGCGTCGCTGGCGCTGATGAACGCCGGCTTCACCGTGGTGCTCACAGGGCGCCGGCTCGACATGCTCGAGGAGACCGCGAAGCTCGGCCCTGCGGGAAAGAGCCTGTGCGTCACCGCCGACATGACCAAGCCGGATTCGATCGCCGCGCTGTTCGACAAGGTGAAGGCCACCTATGGCCGCCTCGACGTGCTCTTCAACAATGCCGGCATGGGCGCGCCGGCCGTGAACTTCGAGGATCTCAGCCTCGAACAGTGGCAGGCGGTGGTGAACACCAACCTCACCGGCCCGTTCCTGTGCACGCAGCACGCCTTCCGCATCATGAAGGACCAGACGCCGCGCGGCGGCCGCATCATCAATAACGGCTCGATCTCGGCGCATGCGCCGCGACCATTCTCGGCGGCCTACACCTCGACCAAGCACGCCATCACGGGCCTCACCAAGGCGTCCAATCTCGACGGCCGCATGTATGACATCGCGGTCGGCCAGGTCGATATCGGCAATGCGGCGACACCGATGACCGACCGCATGGTCAACGGCCCCGGCGTGCTCCAGCCCGACGGCACCACCAAGCACGAGCCGCGCATGGATGCCAAGGCGGTCGGCGATGCCGTTGCCTACATGGCAAGCCTGCCGCTCGATGCCAACGTGCTGACCATGACGGTCATGGCGACCAAGATGCCGTTCGTGGGGCGGGGGTAATTTAAAGAACGCGGCGCCTCCCCAATCGTCATTGCGAGCGCAGCGAAGCAATCCAGACTGTCGCCGCGACAAGATTCTGGATTGCTTCGTCGCAAGGGCTCCTCGCAATGACGCGTGGAAGGAGCGGAGCCCGCCCTACTCCAAGCTCTCCACCCGACGCAGGCTCGGGAACAGCTTCATCCACAAGAGCGCCACTGCGACCGTGCAGACGCCGCCGAGCACGGCGGCGGGCATGGCGCCGAACAGGGCGGCGGTGAGCCCGCTCTCGAACTGGCCGAGCTGGTTCGAGGCGTTGATGAAGAGGAAGTTCACCGCGCCGACCCGGCCGCGCATCTCGTCGGGCGTCGACAGCTGCACCAGCGAGAAGCGGATCACGACGCTGATCGTGTCGGCCGCGCCCAGGACGGCGAGCGCAAGCACCGACAGCCACATCCAGGACGACAGCGCGAACACGATCGTGGCGACGCCGAACACGATCACGGCCTGGAACATGCGCAGGCCCACATGCCGCGAAATGGCGTGACGCGCCAGCACCATGGTCATCAAGAGCGCGCCGACCGCAGGTGCCGCACGCAGCACGCCAAGCCCGACCGGCCCGGTCTGGAGGATGTCGCGGGCATAGATCGGCAACAGCGCGGTGACGCCGCCGAACAGCACCGCGAACAGATCAAGCGAGATGGTGCCGAGGATCGCAGGATTGCCGCGGATGAAGCGGACGCCCGCAAAGACATTGTCCGAGCTCGTCCCCTCCTTGGCGACCGCCTGCGGGCGCGGGCGGATGAAGCCGGTCAGGATCATCCCAAGGATCCAGAACAGCACCATTACGGCATAGGCAAGATGTGGCGCCACCGCATAGGCAAAGCCGCCGAGCGCCGGACCCGTGATGGTCGCGACCTGCGCCGCGCCACTGGAGACCGCGGTGGCGCGCTGGAGCGAGCCTTGCGGCGCGATCAGCGGCAACAGCGCCGCCGTGGTCGGGCTCTCGAAAGCGCCGGCGATGCCGAGCACGAAGGTCGCGACGAAGATCTGCACCTCGCCGACGGCGCCAAGATAGGTGATAAGGGCCAGGTAGAGTGCGGTCGCCGCTTCCACGAGCTGGCAGAGCTGGACGACGCGCTTGCGCTCGTAGCGATCGGCGGCGTGTCCAGCGGCGAACACGAGCAGCGCGGTCGGCAGGAACTGGACCAGGCCGACCATGCCGAGATCGAAGGCCGAGGCGGTGAGATCGTAGATCTGCCAGCCGATCGCGACCGCCGCGATCTGGCTGGAAAAGCGCGACAGGCTGCGCGAGAGCAGGAAAAACAGGAAGGCGCGGTGGGCGAGGAGCGCGCGGGCACTGACCGGCCGACTGGCTGGTATCGGCTGCTCTGGCATCGCCTCTTGGATCGTCTCTTGGGTCACCCTCGGACCATCTGCCCCCTGGTTCTCGACGTGCCCCGCGTGACTGAGGCGGACCGGCTTGTCAACAGCGGGACGCCTCCCGCATGTGCCGGCATTGCCTTTGCACCGCAGGCGCGGCCATAATCATTGGGGCTTTGGGGACATCATGCTGCGCTTGCAATCGGCACTCGGCATTTTCGCATTGCTGCTGATCGCCTTCGCGTTGGCAGAAAATCGGCGCGCCGTCTCGCTGCGACAGGCGGCGATCGGCCTCGTCGCCACCTTCGCGACCGCCATCGTCCTCCTGAAGCTGCCGATCGTCGCGCGCGCCTTCGGCGCCATCAACGACGCGGTCGGTGCGATCTCCGCGGCCTCGCGCGCCGGCTCCTCGTTCGTGTTCGGCTATGTCGGTGGTGGCCCCCTGCCCTTTGACGTGAAGGTGCCGGGTGCCGATTTCATCCTGGCGTTCCAGGCGCTCCCGATCGTGCTGGTGATGAGCGTGCTGACGACGCTGCTGTTCTATTGGCGCGTGCTACCGCCGATCGTGCGGAGCATGGCTTGGCTGCTGGAGCGCACATTAGGCGTCGGCGGCGCGGTCGGGCTTTCCACCGCCGCCAACATCTTCCTCGGCATGGTCGAGGCACCGCTGTTCGTGCGGCCGTATCTGAAACAGATGACGCGCAGCGAATTGTTCCTGGTGATGACCGGCGGCATGGCCGGCATCGCCGGCACGGTGCTGGTGCTCTATGCGACGCTCCTCGCTCCCCTTATCCCCGATGCCGCTGCGCATTTCGTCATCGCCTCCGTGCTGGGCGCGCCGGCCGCGATCCTCGTCAGCCTGATCATGGTGCCCGAGACCTCAGACAGGCGCACCGGCGGCGCGCTGGAAAACCCCGAGATGGAGGTCTCCGGGACGATGGACGCGATCGTGAAAGGGACGAGTGCGGGGATTGAGCTGCTGATCAACATCGTTGCGATGCTGCTGGTGCTGGTGGCGCTGGTCTATCTCGTCAACGCCATCCTCGGCCTGCTGCCTAATATCGGCGGCGCCCCAATCTCACTGCAACGGCTGCTGGGTCTGGTGATGGCGCCGGTGTGCTGGCTGATGGGGCTGCCATGGGACCAGGCGGTCACCGCCGGCAGTCTGATGGGCACGAAAACCGTGCTCAACGAGCTGATCGCCTATGTCGACTTCTCGAAGCTACCACCCGATACGCTCGATCCGCGCTCGCGCCTGATCATGCTCTACGCGATGTGCGGCTTCGCCAATTTCGCCAGCCTCGGCATCATGATCGGCGGCCTCGGCGTCATGGCGCCAGAGCGACGTGAGGAGATCAACGCGCTCGGGCTGAAGTCGATCGTGTCGGGGACGCTGACGACGTGCCTGATGGGAGCGGTGGTGGGGGTGTTGACGTAGACTCTCTCCGCGTCATTGCGAGCGAAGCGAAGCAATCCAGAAATGTGTTCGCGGAGATAGTCTGGATTGCTTCGTCGCAAGAGCTCCTCGCAATGACGAGTGGAGAGAGTTGTGCGCTGTTCCTGATAGCGCCTACGCCTTCAACTCCACCGTCTTAAATTCCGCCGGCAGGATCACCTCCAGCAATTCCACGTCGTCCGAATAATCCAGAATCATGTGCTTGATCCTCGGCGGCTGGGTCCAGGCACTGCCTTCTTTCATCAAGGTCTCGCCCTGGCCGTCCATGTAGGTCTTCACCCAGCCCTTGAGCACGTAGACCATCTGGAAGTCGACGTCGTGATAGTGCAGCTTTGAGACCTCGGCCGGATTGCAGGGGCCTTGCAGGCGGATCACATGCGCTTGCGCGAGGCCGTGGGTCGCCTCGGCAATGCCGAGGTCGCGGTATTTGGCGTAGGCGCGCAGGCCGTCGGCTTTGAAGTCTTCCTCCCGGTGATGGCTGATCGCGATGCGCTGCTTAGGACGTGCGAGCTTCTTGGGTGCGGCAGTGCGGGCCTTCGCCTTCACCGCCTTGCGTGCCGAGGATCGCGCCGCTGCCTTGGCGCCGCTCCGCTTCTTCACCGCGGTCTTCGTTTCGGGTCTTGATGCCTTTTGCTTGGCCATTGTCTGCCTCCCTGATCTGAGCCGCGCCCCGCCGGACGGGTACAACCCGAAGGCAGATTATCCAGTCTTGGACGAGGCAGCAATTGCCGGGCTTAAAGCCAGTCACTCGACGACCCAATCGGTCCTATCTTGTCCCAAGCTGTCGTGGCGCGCGGCCATCGTCTCGTATTCGTTCTCACGCTGAATTAATCTCGCCGGGAGATTCTGGGGGAATTGATTCATGGGCAACGTAGGTCAGCGTGCATTTCAAAATGCCCGGCTTCAGAAACGGCAGAAGGCCGAAGTGTTGCCATTGCTCGGACACGCACTCCAGCTGCACAAGATGGGGCTTTTCCCCGAGGCCCAGGCGGCCTATCGCCAACTTCTGCAGCTCGCACCCAACCAATTCATCGCGCTGCATATGCTCGGCACTTTGGAGTCCGATGCCAAAAACTACCAGCAAGCCGAACTTCTGCTAAGCCGAGCGGTTGCCGTGGATCCGCGATCTGCCGAGGCTCATATGAGCCTAGGCGTTGCGCGAAACGGGGCTACGACGTCACGATGACGCACGCGAGAGCTATCGAAAGGCCCTCGCCTTGCGACCTAACTACGCCCTGGCCCTGTCCAATCTCGGCAACGCGAGCGTGGCCCTTGATCTCGTCCAGGAAGCGCTCGAGAGCTACGACAAGGCGCTCGCGATTAACGCCAACCTTGCCGAAGCCCACAACGGTCGGGGTTGGGCGCTCTGCCGTCAGCGCAACTATGACGAGGCCGTCGCAAGCCTGAACCGCGCGCTGTCGATCAAGCCTGACTATGCCTCAGCGCTCGCGAACCGCGCCATCGCGTTGCAAGAACTTCAGCGATTTGACGAAGCCCTGGCAGACGGCGATCGAGCAATCGCGCTGGCACCCGACGACGCGAATGGGTGGCTCGCACGGGCCAGTGTCCTGCTCCAGATCCAGCAAATTGCCCAGGCATCGCACGATTGCGAGAAGGCCCTCGCGATCGCTCCCGATTCCATTCAAGCTCACTCGGTGCTCGGCCTTTGTCTCGCCGGGCTAGGCCGGGTCGAGGAAGCCCTCGCCAGCTTCGACAGAGCCCTTGACATCCAGCCTGACCTCCAGAGCGCGATTTCCAACAAGATATTCACGCTCGATTTTGTACCGGACGCCAGCGTTGAGCAGCATCAGCAAGCGCGGCGAGTATGGTGGGAGCAGATCGGCGCGAAAATCGCTTTAGAAGCGGCGGGACCGCATGACAATGACCGCGATCTGGATCGCCGTCTGGTGCTTGGCTATGTCTCGTCGGATTTTAACGCGCATTCGGCCGCGTTCGTCTTCAAGCCAGTCCTGCAACACCATGACCGGGCGCAGTTCGAGATCGTGTGCTACTCTTGTTCGTCAAAGGTGGATGCGACGACCAGCGAATTTCAAGGGTTCGCCGATCGCTGGCGCGACGCCTCGCAATGGACCGACGATCGCCTCGCCGCTCAGATCCGCGCCGATGGCGTCGATATCCTGATCGATCTGTCCGGCCATACCAGAGGAAACCGGCTCGGCGTGTTCGCGCGCAAGCCGGCACCGATCCAGGTGCATGGTTGGGGCCACGGCACTGGCACGGGGCTGCCAACGATCGATTATTTGTTCTCGGACCCCGTCGCGATTCCTTTCGCGGTTCGGCATCTGTTTGCGGAGACCATTGTCGACCTGCCGTGCTTCGTGACGCTGGCACCACTGCCGGCCGGGATTGCTCGCGCGCCAATGCCGGCGCTCTCGAACGGCTTCGTCACACCGCATCAGCAAGATTTCGGATGAGGCGGTGGAAGTCTGGTCCAGGATTCTCGAGCGGGTGCCGGGTTCGCGACTTCTGATCAAGGATGTTGCACTGGACGATCAACTGGTCCGCGACAATCTGCTGGCGCGGTTTGCGGCTTGCCGATGCCGGCCGAACGCGTCGATCTGCTCGGAGCCACCTTGCGAAGCGAACATCTGGCATCGTTCAATCGCGTCGACATTGCGCTCGACATCTTCCCACAGAATGGCGGCGTCAGCACATTGGAGGCCTTGCAGATGGGGGTGCCCGTGGTGGCGAAGCTCGGGACCAGTCTGCCCAGCCGTGCCGGCGGCGCCATCCTCACCGCGCTTGGCCTGCCGAACTGGGTCGCGGATGGCAATGAGGCCTATATCGAAATCGCAGCTAGCGGGGCGGCGCAGATCGGCGACCTCGACAAGCTGCGCCGCGAACTGCCCGGACAGATCGACGCTGCGGCCGCCGGCAATCCTGCCTCATACGCGCGAGCGGTGGACGACGCCTATCGCGCGATGTGGAAACGCTATTGCAGCGGCGCCGGCTGATCTCTCCTCAATGCAGCCGGAACACGCCATCTACGGCGCGCAGCTCGGCCGGCTTGATCAGCTTGGAATGTGCCACCGTCACCGAGAACAGGGGCCCGTCGAGCTTCTCCTGCCAGAAGGCGAGGAAATCCTTCAGCGCCGGAAATTTCGGAAACATGTCGTAGTTCTGCCAGACGTAAGTCTGGAGCAGCGAGGGATGATCCGGCATCCGATAGAGAATTTGCGCCGTCGTCAGCCCGTAACCCAGCATCTGTTTCCGGAAATCCTCGGAAATGCCCCCACTCCGCAGTCCCATGCCAACCTCCTTTGCAGGAGCGCATTGAAGGGGGCGGCCTGGTCGGTGTGTGCTTGACGAGCCACCCGGTACTGATGCGCTCACATGAGCGAAATGTGACGCAAACTGACAATTCATCTCAAGCCCAAAAGTTTAACAAGCTGTTGAAATTCAATGCGTTAGCAGCAGACGCGGCTCCGTGCTAATATGGGCCTGGCGCACCGTTAACGATGGAAAAGAGATTCTGGCAGTCCGCGCTTCCGGGTGCTAATTTTTCTGCTAGAAGCCCTTGCCCCCGCAAAATTCCCGTCCTATTTCTGCCTCGCCCGTGCTAGCACTCGCGGGCAACGACTGCTAACCATCTAAAAATCCTCAACTCGTGCAATTGCTTAGGAGGACTGCATGAAATTCCGTCCGCTTCACGACCGCGTCGTGGTCAAGCGCATCGACGCAGAAGAGAAGACCGCTGGCGGCATCATCATTCCCGACACTGCCAAGGAAAAGCCCTCCCAGGGCGAAGTCATCGCCGTCGGCCCCGGTGGCCGCGACGAAGCCGGCAAGCTGATCCCGATCGACCTCAAGATCGGCGACCGCGTGCTGTTCGGCAAGTGGTCCGGCACCGAAGTCAAGATCGACGGCGAAGACCTGCTGATCATGAAGGAAAGCGACGTCATGGGCGTCCTCGACGTCCCCGCTTCCAAGAAGAAGGCGGCCTAAGAGCCCTCTTTCCCTCCAGTCAAACACCTCAAGGAAAATTCCAGATGGCAGCCAAAGAAGTCAAATTCTCGGTTGAAGCGCGCGACAAGATGTTGCGCGGCGTCGACGTCCTCGCCAATGCGGTGAAGGTCACGCTCGGTCCGAAGGGCCGCAACGTCGTGCTCGACAAGTCGTTCGGCGCTCCCCGCATCACCAAGGACGGCGTCACCGTCGCCAAGGAGATCGAGCTCGACGACAAGTTCGAGAACATGGGCGCCCAGATGGTGCGCGAAGTCGCCTCCAAGTCCGCTGACGCGGCCGGCGACGGCACCACCACCGCCACCGTGCTCGCTCAGGCGATCGTGAAGGAAGGCGCGAAGTCCGTTGCCGCCGGCATGAACCCGATGGACCTCAAGCGTGGTATCGACCTCGCGGTCGAAGCCGTGGTTGCGGACCTCCAGAAGAACTCCAAGAAGGTCACCTCGAACGACGAGATCGCCCAGGTCGGCACCATCTCGGCCAACGGCGACCAGGAGATCGGCAAGTTCCTCTCCGACGCCATGAAGAAGGTCGGCAACGAGGGTGTCATCACCGTCGAGGAAGCCAAGTCGCTCGAGACCGAGCTCGACGTCGTCGAGGGCATGCAGTTCGACCGCGGCTACATCTCGCCCTACTTCGTCACCAACGCCGACAAGATGCGCGTTGAGATGGACGACGCCTACATCCTCATCAACGAGAAGAAGCTCTCCTCGCTGAACGAGTTGCTGCCGCTGCTCGAGGCCGTGGTGCAGACCGGCAAGCCGCTGGTCATCGTCGCCGAGGACGTCGAAGGCGAAGCCCTCGCGACCCTGGTCGTGAACCGCCTCCGCGGTGGCCTCAAGGTCGCGGCCGTCAAGGCTCCGGGCTTCGGCGATCGCCGCAAGGCCATGCTGCAGGACATCGCGATCCTGACCGGCGGCCAGGCGATCTCGGAAGATCTCGGCATCAAGCTCGAGAACGTCACGCTCAACATGCTCGGTCGCGCCAAGAAGGTGATGATCGACAAGGAGAACACCACGATCGTCAACGGCGCCGGCAAGAAGGCCGACATCGAGGCGCGCGTGGCCCAGATCAAGGCGCAGATCGAGGAGACCACCTCGGACTACGACCGTGAGAAGCTCCAGGAGCGTCTGGCCAAGCTCGCCGGCGGCGTCGCGGTGATCCGCGTCGGCGGCGCGACCGAGGTCGAGGTGAAGGAACGCAAGGATCGCGTTGATGACGCGATGCATGCGACCCGCGCGGCTGTCGAGGAAGGTATCGTCCCGGGCGGCGGCGTCGCCCTGCTCCGTGCCTCCGAGCAGCTCAAGGGCCTGCGCACCAAGAACGACGACCAGAAGACCGGCGTCGAGATCGTGCGCAAGGCGCTGTCGGCTCCCGCTCGCCAGATCGCGATCAACGCCGGTGAAGACGGCTCGGTGATCGTCGGCAAGATCCTGGAGAACAAGGCCTACAATTACGGCTTCGACTCCCAGACCGGCGAATATGCCGACCTCGTCAAGAAGGGCATCATCGACCCGACCAAGGTGGTCCGTACCGCGATCCAGAACGCAGCCTCGGTGGCCGCGCTCCTGATCACCACGGAAGCCATGGTCGCCGAGCTGCCCAAGAAGGGCGGCGCCGGTCCGGCGATGCCCCCCGGCGGCGGCATGGGCGGCATGGACTTCTGATCCAGCCACTCTGGCAAACGACGAAATGCGAAACCCCGGCAGCGATGCCGGGGTCTTTGTTTTTCTCCGCTCATCATTCCGGGGCGCGCCCCTGTTGGGCGCGAGCCCGGAATCCATTTCAGCACTTGCGACTGACGTGTTCGCCTGATCCCCTCACATGGAAGATCGGAAATCCAGGCGGCAGTGACAGCATGCCAACCTCCGGACCGAGTCTGCGGATCAATGGATTCCGGGCTCGGCACTTTCCGCCGCCCCGGAATGACGATCTTTTGCGCGGAATGATCTGGCCTCACTCCACCTTCCCCAGCCGCTCCATGTGCGGCGCGCCGTCTTCGTCGAGCGACCAGAAGATCCGCGTTACCTTACCGACGAGATTGTCCATCGGCACGAAACCGAATGTCGACATCATGCGGCTGTCGGTGGAATTGTCGCGATTGTCGCCGAGCACGAAGACGTGGCCCGGCGGCACCGTGAAGACGTTGGTGTTGTCCAGGAAGCCGTTGTCGATGCAATCATAGGTCACATAGGACGCGCCGCTCGGCAGCGTCTCGCGCCAGCGCTTGACCTTGACGCCGCCGTCCACACCGCAGGCAGCGCCGGCGAGGCCGTACTCGAGCGCGACGCGCGTCACCGGGCGGTCGTTGAGGATGAGCTGGCCCTGCCGCATCTGGATGCGGTCGCCGGGCAGCCCGACCACGCGCTTGACGTAATCGACCGAACTGTCCTTCGCCGTCCGGAACACGACGATGTCGCCGTGTTCGGGCTCGGCGGCAAAGACGCGGCCCGAGATCCAGGACTGCGCGAACGGGAAAGAATAGTGGCCGTAGCCATAGGCATATTTCGCGGCGAAGACGTAGTCGCCGACCATCAGCGTCGGCGCCATCGAACCAGAAGGGATGTTGAACGGCTGATACAGGAAGAAGCGAAACAGGAACGGCGGCGACCACAGCACCGGGATCAGCAGGATCAGGATGACAATCGCCTTCCATTCCCGCGACTGCGCCGACGACCGCGGCCGGATCGTTTCCTCAAGAATGGTCATGCACCTGCCCTGATCAATTCCGTAGTCGTCGCGAGATTACGCAACTTTTGCGCGCGTGCAATCCCGGCTCCGTGATCTTGGTCGCACAGGGCGGCCACGCGTTCATCGCGGGGCGACAGACGGATATGTGAAGGGCCGCCAATGGGCGGCCCTCCGGTTTTCACGCGCTCTCGGGGTTATCGCCGCGCAAGCTCGCTGAAGCAGGCCCGCACCCAGTCGATCGTCACGCGGGTCGCGGCGTCGCGCTTGAGATGGTTTTGCACCAGCAGCCAGACGTCGCGCCGTTTCGGCAGCAGCGTGGCGCGCAGGCGGCGGTCGCCGAGCAAATCGGTGCAGCTGTGCTCCGGCAGCACGCCTGCGGCCCGGTGCGAGCGGATCAGCGTGCGGATGACGCGGACATTGTCGGTGACACAGCGCGGCCGGATTTTCTTCGCCCGCAGGAATTGCATCTCGGGAATGGTGCCGAGCTCGTCCGGATAGGCGCACAGCACCGGCTCGCCTTCGGTCGCGACCGGTTCGAAATAGTAGATGCGGATGTCGCCGAGTCTGGAGATCGAGAAATCGCCCTTGTCGGGCTTGCGCAGACGGATCGCCAGATCGGCCTCCCAGCGCGAGAATTTGACGTTCTCGCTCGAGGTCAGGAATTGCAGTATCAGGCCGGGATTGGCGCGCAGGAAGTCGCTCGCGCGCGGCGCCAGCACCTCCTCGGCGACTGCATTGGTCGTGGCGATGCGCAGTCGTCCCACCGGGCCCGGCAAGCTTTCACTGATGCGGCCGATCTCGGCGGCATGCACCGCCATGGCCTGGACGTGCGCCAGCACCGCCTCGCACTGACGGGTCGGCTTGCGGAGACCGTCCGCAGCCTCGAACAGGCGCAGGCCGAGCGCTCGCTCGATGCGCGACAGCCGGCGTCCGACCGTGGTCTCGTCGATGCGCAGCCGCGCGCTGGCGCCGGCATAGGTGCCCTCGTCCCTGACCGCGGCGATGATGCGAAGGTCGTCCCAATTCATGGCTTCAAGCCTATATCGGCCGGCATTGACCTGCAATATCGCAGCCATCGGCTGCAATATCCCTGCATATCAGCAGGCACCCGACGAGCTATGCTAGGTCAACGTTCCGCCTTGGAGATTCTGAAGATCATGACGCCCGCAAAGACCCTGCTGCAGCTCGCCGATGCCGACCTCACCCCGCCGCGTCTTGGCGACGCCGCGCTGGTGCTGATCGACATCCAGAATGAATATCTCGCAGGTCCCCTCGCCCTGCCCGACGCCAAGCCTGCGATTGCGCGGGCGGCTGCCCTGCTGGCACGGGCGCGTGAGCGCGGATCTGCGATCATCCATATCGCCCATCGCGGCAAATCCGGCGGCCTGTTCGATCGCTCCGCCGATCGCGGCGCCATCGTCGCCGAGCTCGCGCCGCGTGCGGACGAGCTCGTGATCGAGAAGGAGTTGCCGAACGCTTTCGCCGGCACTGACTTGCAGGCGCAGCTCGCCGCGAGTGGACGCAAGAACATCGTGCTGGCCGGCTTCATGACGCATATGTGCGTCAGCTCCACCGCCCGTGCCGCGCTCGATCTTGGCTTTCGCACGACCATCGATGCCGATGCCTGCGCCACGCGTGATCTACCCGACGGCCGCGGCGGCACGCTGGACGCCCGGACCATCCACGAGGTCGCGCTGGCCGAGCTGTCAGACCGCTTCGCGATCATCGCGCGCGGCGATGCGCTGACGTGAGTGCCGGCTGAATCTGGGCTTTTCCCCGCAAGGGGGCATTGAAGTCGGCCCAAAAGCGCGATGACGATTCATCCTCATCTCATCGCGCTTTAGACGGGCAGACATCGGCGGGCTTTGCCGACGTCACTCCACCCGCGCCAGCACCGCGAGCTTGCGGATGCCCTTGTTGCGGTAGGCGTCGAGGAATGCGTAATAGTCCTTGAACGACACGCAGCCGTTCGAATCGCCGTTCGGTCCGAGCATGAAGGTGTGTGCGAGCAAGCCGTCGCGGCCGTAGATCGCGCTCTCGCCGCCGACCGGGGTCAGGCGCAGCGCCGGCACGCCGTGGAACAGCGCCTCGCGCGGCTTCAGCGTGTAGATGTGCGGCGGCGTCACGCCGCGCATGCGGATTTTCGACGAGCGCGGGTCGTCGAGATTTGAGCCGAGGCCGGAATGCGCCTCTAGCTTGGTGCCGTCGGGCAGATAAACCGTCTTTGCGGTGATGTCGTAGACCGCGGTGTCGCGCTCATAGGGCGGCGCGCCGCCGAACATCGGGTTCTGCTCCTTCGGCGCGATGGACGCGGTAATGCTGGCATCGGCCGAGGCATAGGCGAGCAGCCCGCCGGACGGCTCACGCTTGCCCCAGAGCTTTTCGACCATCGACTGGCGCGGACCGGTGATCGACATCACCGCGGCCTTGGCGCGATCGGCGAAGGATTTTGGCTTTGCCTCGGGCGCCGGCACGATCTCGGCCGGATCGGCCGAGGCCAGCTGCACGCCTGCGTCAGCGCGCTTGGCCTTGCCAGCGTCCGCAATCTTGGCCGAGCCGTGCGGCTTCAGCGCGTCCGCGACCTTCGCGATCACGCTCGGCTTCGCGGCCTCCTTCAGCGCGTCCTTCGACGTTTCCTTGACCTCGGCAACCTTGGTTGCGGGCGCGGCAGGCGCGGCGCTGGCCGCGTTCGAGGCCACGCCTTGCGTCGCAGCCGCGGCAAAGCGCTCGTTGAACATCTCGCGCGAGATCGGCGCGGCCACCTGCAACCGGTCGGGCAAGAGCGCGAAGGCTTCCTTGACCGCCTCACCCGCCTCGCGCAGCGCAACCTTGGGCGCGCGCTTGATCACCGGCTCGTCGTAGCCGCTGTTGCCGACGGTTGGATAGACGCTGGCGCCGAGGATGTTGGTGTAGATGGTCCAGCCGGCGCCGATCACGACGCAGCCGATCGCCGCGGCGCCAAGCCAATTGTGGGTGGTCATTTTCCGGGAAGATTTCCGCGAATAATTCTTCGAGAATTTCTTGGACTTCCGTGCCGCGTTACTCTGCGCAGCGATACTCGTACTCATTCGCCTTGCGTCCAGGACGGTGTCACTCAGTCCCCCTTCGAAGCGCCGCTGGTCACGATCCGGGAACAGCATCTCGCAGAGGGTCGGAGCGTCATTAAGGCGACTTTTAGTTAAATGCGGATTAAGTTCAGGCGGATGTGGGGCAACTCGTTAATGCTGTCCCATTTCGAGAAAAAAGCCCGCAGAACTACGGACTTAGGCGAGACTGTTAACTATAATTCTCGGCCGGATCGGTGCGGTCAGCGGACCTCTTCGGCCGCCTTTGTAAACGCATCCAACCAAGTCAATTTCGTGGTCTTCAATACCGCCTCACCCTAGCGGCTGAGCATTGCGCGAGGCTGGTGGACTCCGCTTCCAGCAGCCCTGCCCTGAGCCGGCCGATCGCGGCAACAGCTCACGCGCATCTCACATCGCGAACGGAAGCGCTCATGCGGCACGGCGCCGTGACTGAAAGTTGATCGCGCCGGTCTGGCAATCGCCGCCACGAGAAAATAGCTCTCACCTCGGCACTTTTCAGCAGCCTCTGCGGGTGATACGGTGGCGTATCAACATCGCCTTGAAACTGTGCCGAGCACGCGAAACGGAGGCTGGCATGAGAGGCTTTTCACGCGCCGGGTTTTACGCCGTGGCGTGGTCATCGTTGTTGATTGGGTTTGCAAGTGCACAGCCTGCGACCAATGCGGGCTGCACGGCATCACCGTCGGTCGCGGGCACGCAAGTCTGGCGCTGCGACAACGGCATCACGATCGTTGCCGAAAACGGCGCCAGATTTGAACTAAAGGACGCCAACCGCGACGGACATATAGACTCCGTGGAGTTGAGCAGCAAAGCCCTGCTGATCGAGGTGCCCAAGAAGTCCGGCGGCAATCCGTTCAAGGTGCTGACGCCGCAGGCGATCGCCGCGGTGCGCGGCACGAAATGGGCGGTCGATGTCGCTGACGCCAAGACCTCCGTGTTCGTTGCCGACGGCCGTGTCGGCGTGAGCCGCAGGGCCCGTGGACGCGGTGTCGTGCTTGGACCGGGCGAAGGCGTCGATGTCGAGCCAACCGGCCCGTTGACCGTCAAGACATGGGGCCAGCCGCGCGTCGACGCGCTGATGGCGAGGCTTGGACAATAAGGCAGGGTCAAACAACGCTCGGCCGATGAGATTTGGACAATAGAAGATTGCAAACCGACCGCATGCGTAGCCGACGCGTTCAGATCCTGATGGCGCTCGTCCTCACCGCGCTGTGGGGCGCGGGCGTCTATGCCGCACACGCCAACGGCCATCTGCGCTTTCTCGACCGCCTCGAAGCGACGCTGACGGATTGGCGGACCCAGGTTCGCGGCGTGCAACGTCCGCCCGATCTCGTCACCATCGTCGCGATCGACGATACCGTGGTGAAGCGCGGCGGCAGCTATCCGCTGCCGCGCGCCGATCTCGCCCGTGTCGTCGACACCATCGTGCAATTCAAGCCGAAGGTCGTCGCGATCGACTTGCTGCTGGTCGACCGCAGCGCCGCGATCGGAGATGCGACGCTGGCAAATACACTTGCCACCGGTCCCATGGTGCTCGCCGCCGCGGCGATCTTCCCGGCCGCCAGCGAGACCGTGGCGCCGAGCAGCGAAGGTCCCCTCGCCGTCCTGCCGCAGGCCGAGCGCTTTCTGCTGCCGCTGCCTGCATTCGCCGACCATGCCGAGGTCGGCGTCGTCAATGTCGCGACGGGACAGTCGGGCTCGCCGCTCTCGGTGCCGATGCTGTTCCGGACGGCCGACAAGGTCGAGCTGTCGTTTCCCTTGCGCGTGGCGGCCCGCGCGCTGGACAAGCCGCTGACGATCGCGCCGGATCATCTCAGGCTCGGCGAACGCACGGTGCCGACCGACAGCGACTTCGCGCTGCCTATCACCTATTACGGCCCGCGCCGCACCATCCGCACCGTCAGCGCGCAGAGCATCTTCGACGGCACGCTCAACCGCGCGGTGATCGAGAACCGGATCGTCGTGATCGGCGCCACGGTCGCCGGCGGCGGCGACTTCTACCCGACGCCGTTCGATTCGCTGATGCCCGGCGTCGAGGTGGTCTCGACCGCGATCACCCACCTTGTCGCCGGCGATAGCGTCGTGCGCGACCGCAGGGTCCATATCGCCGACGCACTCGCCGCGATCCTCTTGCCGATGCTGCTAGTCGGCCTGCTCGCTTGGCGGCGCAGTGCGCTCGGCGTCATGGCGGCGGCCGCGGTGATGCTCGCCTGGGCCGGGCTCAACGTATTCGCGTTCACGCATGGGATCTGGCTGAACGCCGCGACCACGCTCGCGGCCACGGTGCCGCCAGTTGCGGTCTTTGCCGGCGTGCAGTTGTGGGCGGGAGGCCGCCGCACGCAATATCTCGCCGCCAAGAGCAGATCGCTAGCGCAATTCCAGGCGCCGGCGGTGCAGGACTGGCTGGCGCGCGATCCGAATTTCCTGTCCAAGCCCGTCCGCCAGGACGCAGCCGTGGTCTTCATCGATCTCTCCGGCTTCACGGCGCTGAGCGAACGGACCGATCCAGACGCGCTCCAGGACATGCTGAAGGCGTTTCACGCGCTGATCGACAAGACTGCGGTCGATTGCGGCGGCTTGATCACCGGCTTTCTCGGCGATGGCGCCATGATCCTGTTCGGCCTGCCGCGCGCCATGCCCGATGACGCGGTGCGCGCGCTGAAATGCGCGATCGACTTGCATCGCGGCGTCGAGCACTGGATCGCCTCGCTGCCGCCAGCGATCGGAGATCAGCTCGGCTTCAAGATCGGCGCGCATTTCGGCGAGATCGTCGCCTCCCGCCTCGGCGAAAGCCATCAGCACATCACGGCGACCGGCGACACCGTCAACGTCGCGAGCCGGCTGATGGAGATCGCCGCCCAGCACGACGCGCGGCTTGCGCTGAGCGATACGCTGCTGAATACCGCTGACTTCCACGGCGCTCCCGACGGCGTCCTGTCGGGCCCCCTGCTCACCCAAGTCCGCGGCCGCTCCGGCGTCGTGACCGTCTGGTTCTGGCGGGACCGGGATGGGCCGAGCCAGGCTGCGGCTAAGGCCGAGGTGATGGACTGAATTCGCCAGGACGACGATGCGGAGACAGCGCGGCCGCTACCGCGCTTCCGGCGGCGGGGAGCGGTCGAGCACGTCGCCCTTGGCGCCTTCCAAGAGATCGATGCCGTAGGTCTCGACCACGAGCGGCCCGCGCTTGCGCTGCAATTGCGCAATCTGCGTCACCGTCGCAAAGAGGTCGTTGAGGACGGGATGACCATCGCTGCGCAGCTCGTCGACATAGAGCAGCTTGCCTGCGAGCAGCTTGGGATCGGGCTCGAGCATGTTGACCCAGCGGATGCGCTGGCTCTGCTGCGCCACGCAGGTGCCGCGCGGTAGATAAAAGGCAAGCCAGCCCGTGGTTCCATAGTCCTGCGCGAGCACACAAGTCGCGCCACTGCGCATGCGCACGGCTTCGATCTCGGCAGCAAGATCGCGCCAACCGACGCCGACGCTGCGCACGGTGGCATCGCGGCGATATCCGGACAGCCAGCCGGTATTGGCCTGAACGATCAGGGCTGCAAACATCACGACGCCTGTTGGCGCGGCCCAGCGCAGGCAGAAATCGACCAGGCGCCGCTGGCGCGGCTTCCATTGCACGAGATTGGCGGCGGCGGCCGCGGCGACGATGAAGGGCGGATAGACCGGCGCGAACCAATTGGCCTCGACGCGCGCATGCAGGGAATGCCAGACGAAATAGGCGACGATGGTCCAGAACATCGTCTCGATCAGCACGCGCGAGGCCAATGCACCGGCCCGGTGCCAGGTCAGCGCATGCAGCCCCATCGCGCCCAGGATGAAGACGAGCGGGGTCGCGAACGCGATCTGGGTCGGGATCAGTTCGGCGATGAAGACGGGACGAAAGTCCTCGATTCTGGCGCGGCCAAGCTGCTTTGCGAACGAGACCCATTGATGGTCCGCATTCCAGAGGATCACTGGCGAGAACAGCGCAAGAGCAACGAGACCACCAAGATAGGGCCACGGCGAGAGGAACCAGGGCCTGAGCTTCGGCACGGCCGCGAGCCAGATCAGGATCGCGAGCCCGAAGAACATCGCCGTATATTTCGACAGCAGCGCCGCGCCAACGGCTGCGCCGACCGCGAGCCACCAAACGCCGCGGCCGGTCTCCAGCACCTTTGCGAGGAAGAACAGCACGAAGCTGGAGGCGACCAGCAGCGGCGCATCGGGCGTCACGATCAGCGTGCCGACCGACGCCATCATCGTCACGTTGAGCAGGATGGCACTGTTCGCGGCCACGCGCGCGCCGCCGAACAGAATCGCAGCGGAGCGATAGACCGCATAGCTCATCGGCAGCGCCAGCAGGATCGAGACGAGGCGGACGCCGAGCTCGGTGTTGCCGGCGATCATGGTGCCGGCGCGGATAACATAGGCCACCATCGGCGGGTGGTCGTAGTAACCGCCCGCCAGATCGTTCGACCACATCCAGTAATAAGCTTCGTCGAAGGTGATCGGCGTGAACGCGGCGGCGACCAGTCGCAAGCCGACCAGCGCAAGAATTGCCAGCGCGGTGTTGCGGACGATCCCCGCGTCAGCTCCGCCCATATCGCGCTATTTCTTGCGCCAGACGAACAGTCCGGACATCGCGTAATTCCACACCACGCCCATCAGCGCGCCGGCCATGCCGGCCAGCCACCAGATCGGCTCCTGGTCGTAGACCGAGAAGGCGACGCCGACATTGGCGAGCAGGCCAACGCTACACACGATGTAGAAGGCGATCAGGCCGCGCAGCAGCGCAAGACCCTTCAGCCGCTGGTCGCGATAGGTGAGGAAGTTGTTGAGAATGAAGTTGCTGGTCATGGCGACGATGGCGCCGGCGGCCTGCGCCTCCGGGAACGGCACCTTGAACAGCTGAAGCGCGATGAACAGCGTGGTCAAGTGCACCACGAGGCCGATGCCACCGACCATCGCGAACAGGATGAATCGCAGCGAGACGATGTCGTTGCTCAGCTTGGCCAGGACGAGGCCGAGGAAGTCCAGCGCGACCATGGAATCGAGCTTGCTCTCGCCATGCTGGCGGGCGCCGAAGGTGTAGGGAATCTCGACCGCCCGCAAGCCGCCATGCGCGGTCGCGACGAGGTCGAGCAGGATCTTGAAACCGTGCACCGAAAGCTTTGGCGCGAGCTGCTCGAACCGATCGCGGCGAATCATGAAGAAGCCGCTCATGGGATCGGCGATCTCGACCCGCAGCATCTTCCTGGCGACCTCGGTCGCGAGGGCACTGGCGCCGGCGCGCTGCTTGTTGAAACCCTCGCTCTTGTAGCCCTCGATGTAGCGGCTGCCGACCACGAGGTCGGCCTCGTCGCTCGCGAGCAGCAACAGCATCTTCGGCAGTTGCGTCTCGTCGTGCTGGAGGTCGGCATCGATCACGGCCACAAAGGGGGCGCTCGAGGCGAGGATGCCCTCGATGCAGGCGCCCGACAGGCCGCGGCGGCCGATGCGGCGCACGCAGCGCACGCGGCTGTCGCGCTGCGCCAGCGCGCGCACGACGTCCCAGGTGCCGTCGGGCGAATTGTCGTCGACGAACACGACTTCCCAGGCGACGTTGATGAGTGTCGCCTCCAGCCGCCGGTACAGCACCGTGACGTTGTCGCGCTCGTTGAAGGTCGGGACGATGACCGACAGTTCCGGCCCCTCTTGAGCCTGCGGCAGGTTGTCGACGCCCGGTCTGATCGCTTCATTCATGACGGCAGCGTATATCCGCCACGTCATGCGCTGCCAAGTTCTTGCGCTACCAAGCCGGGGTTTCCAAGGGGAACGGCCCAAAAGAGGCCCTAAAATGCCAACGACCCCGGAACGGCGGACCGCGCGTACATCCGGCGCAGGCCCAAGCTATTCCAAGGTCGTCCCAGCGACGGAGTTTTCGCTCAACGTCGCCGTTGGAAGCTAGATAGGAACGACGAATCCGCTTCGCAAGGGGGCCAAAACCCGATTTTGGTGCCCTATTGGTTGGGGACTTCCCGAATCACCGGCCCTCGCGGCGCCGGAGCGGCCGGGGCTGCGGGTGCCGCAGTAGGGGCCTGCTCGACTTTCGCCGGCTTGCCGTACTGGCCGATCGGTCCGAACACGACGGCGACCGCAAGCACGATCGCCGCGACGATCGCGCCCAGAATGCCCCCCACCGACTCAGACGACATGGACCCATCCCTGTTCCAGATGCGCCCAGTGATACCATGGATGAGCGCGCAGCCGGAAGAGCTGCCGGGCAGCAACGGTCAATGGAGTTATTTCTGCGGCGGCCGGTGCTTGACGAAGGCCGTCACGATGTCCTTCTGCGCCGACTCCACCGCCCTGTTCGCGGTGGCGAGATGGGCACCGGAATCGACGTTGGGATATTGCGTGGTGAGATAGTCGAGCAGCACCACCCGGTAATATTGCCGCTCCGACGGACAGGCGCCCGCGACCGAACGGCCAAAATCTTGTTCCGACAGGCCCTGATTTGAGTCGCGGGAATATTCCCGCGCCAGGCAATGCCAGTAATCGTCGCGGCCCTGCTGGGCGAGCTTCTGTGCGCTTTTCGCATCGTCGTCATCCGCCATGGCAGCAGATGTCATCATGACGAGCGCGGCTCCCAGCAACAGCATCCGCATTCTTGTTCTCCTGCTTCGCGGGTCCGGCTCGCGAGCTTAGACGGGACGGGCCAACTGGCCAATCACAACTGGTTTGATTAGGATGAGGCCCCTCCCCGTCGATGCGAGATCCTTCCGTGGCCAAAGCAAAAACCGCGTCCAAAAAATCCGGCAACATCTTCATCGGCATCGGCGGCTGGACCTTCGAGCCCTGGCGCGGCGTGTTCTATCCGGAGAAGCTGACGCAGGCCAAGGAGTTGTCGTACGCCGCCTCGAAACTGACCTCGATCGAGATCAACGGCACCTATTACGGCTCGCAGAAGCCGGAGAGCTTTCGCAAATGGGCGAGCGAGGTGCCGGACGGTTTCGTGTTCTCGGTGAAAGGACCGCGCTTCGCCACCAACCGCCGCGTGCTCGCCGAGGCCGGCGATTCCATCAAACGATTCTACGATTCCGGCGTGCTGGAGCTCGGCGACCATCTCGGGCCGGTGCTCTGGCAGTTCGCGCCGACCAAAAAATTCGACGGCGCCGATTTCGGCAAGTTCTTGGAGCTGTTGCCGCGCAAGCTCGAGGGCCGCGCGCTGCGCCACGTCGTGGAAGTGCGCCATGACAGCTTCTGCACGCCTGACTTCGTCGCGCTGATCCGCGAATTCGAGACGCCGGTGGTGTTCGCCGAGCACGGCAAATATCCGGCGATTGCCGACGTCACCGGCGATTTCGTCTATGCGCGGCTTCAGAAGGGCAATGACGAGATCAAGACCTGCTATCCGCCGAAGCAGCTCGATGCCTGGGCCGAGCGCTTTCAGGCCTGGGCGTCGGGAAGCGAGCCCGACGACCTTCCGAAGGTTGACAAGGCCAAGCCCAAGAAGGAGCCACGCGACGTGTTCGCCTACGTCATCCACGAGGGCAAGGTGCGCGCGCCGCACGGCGCCATGGAACTGATCGCCCGTGTGAGCTGAGGTCTCCCATGGCAAAGGCGAAGAAGCTCTTCACCATCGGTTATGAGCAGACGCCGCCCAAGGCCGTGCTGGACGAGCTGGAACAGGCCGGCGTCAAGCTCGTGGTCGACGTGCGCGCGGTGACGTCCTCGCGACGGCCGGGATTCTCCAAGAAGCAGCTCTCCGCAGGACTCGACGAACGCGGTATCGCCTATATCCATCTCGCCGCGCTCGGCACGCCGAAGGAAGGCCGCCTCGCCGCCCGCAGCGGCCAATACGATGTGCTGGAAAAAATCTATTCACAGCACCTGAAGACGCCGCAGGCGCGAGAAGAGATGGACGAGCTCTCGGCGTTGGTGAAGAAGGCCGGCCCCGTGTGCCTGCTCTGCTACGAGCGCGACCACACCCACTGCCACCGCCAGATGATCGCGGAGATCATCGAGGAGCGCGATGGCGTGGCGGTGAAGAATTTGGCGGGGCGGCAGGTGTAGCTGCCGCCGTAGCCGTCATCCTGAGGTGCCGTAGCGAAGCGGAGGCCTCGAAGGACGACGGCGTGCCACCGAGGTGCGGTTCGGCCGTACATCCTTCGAGGCTCGCAAGGGCTCGCAGCTCAGGATGACGGGTCTACCCGCATGCGATGCGCTGCCCCGGAATGACGAGCTGAGAGCACCCTAGCCCTCTCCCGCCAACCGAAACGTCCCTTCCATCATCTGCACGCAGCTGCCGCCGACATGGGCCGAGATGATCTTGCCGTCCTGCTTGCGCACCCGCGTCAGCAGCAGACTCGGGCGGCCCATGTCAAAGCCTTGGCCGACCGTGAGCTTCAATTCGCCGTCGCGCGCGGGGTCAAGATCGGCGAACAGCGCGGCGGCCGCGACCGTGGCGCTGCCGGTGGCAGGGTCCTCGGCGAGACCGCCGGCGCCGCGCATGAACATCCGCGCTTGAAGCTCGCAGGGCGCCTCCGCCGCGGGCACATCGCGCGTATAGAACCAGGCCGAGACTGCGCCGTCGCGCGGAAATATCCTGCCGAAGGCCGCCGCGTCGGACCTCGCCCGCTTGAGCGCATCGCGCGAATGCAGCTCGATCACCAAAAATGGCGTTCCAACACCGACGACCTGCGGCGCGTGACGGTCGACCCTGATATCCTCCGCGCTGAGCGAGATGCAGCTCGCGGCATCCGCGGCCGACAGTTGCGACAACCGCGCCAGCGGCTGCGGCGCGGTGAGCTCGGTGCTCACCACCCGGCCCTGCTCCCGCCGGACGTCGACCGGCACGAGTCCGGCCTTCTCTTCGAACAGCAAGCGCGGCTTCGGCTCCTTGGCGATCGTCGCCAGCACGAAGGCCGTGCCGACATTCGGGTGACCCGCGAACGGCATCTCCCTGACCGGGGTGAAGATGCGCACCTCGGCATCATTCGCCTTGTCACGCGGCGGCAGCACGAAGGTCGTCTCGGAATAGTTGAACTCGGTGGCGATTGACTGCATCTGCTGAGTGGACAGCCCGCCGGCATCGAGCACCACGGCGAGCTGATTGCCGCCGAAGGCGCGGTCGGTGAACACATCGACGGTGATGTAGCGGCGCTGCATCTTTCACTTCCCCATGCAAGTCGCGGCCGCAACCGGCCGCATCGCCGACAAGTCTACAGGCCGGCGACATCGCCCGTCATGCCCCAAAATTCGGAGCAATCGGAGCATTCGCGGAAGCGACGTTGCGGGCGCCTTGCCTACGCCCCGCTCTAGACAGCGCTCACCCCAGCTGAAACACCGCGACCGGCCGCTCATAGCCGCGCACCTCGACCTCGCCGAGCGCGACGGCATCGCTGCCGTCGTCTCCCAGCGCCTCGCGCACGGACTCGGAGATCAGGAGCTGGGAGCCGAGCTCCTTGTTCAGCGCCTCCAGGCGCGAGGCGAAATTCACGGTGTCGCCGATGACCGTGTATTCCTTGCGCCGGGGCGAGCCGATGTTGCCGGCGACGACCTCGCCGAAATGGATGCCGATGCCGATCCGCAGCGGCCAGCTCGTCTGCGCGTTGATGCGGTCCATCGCCGTCAGCATCTCGCGGCCGGCAGCGACCGCGCGGTGCGCGGCGTCGGAGGCCTCCAATGGCGCGCCGAACAGCGCGAGAAAGCCGTCGCCCAAGAACTTGTTCACGATGCCGCCGTGGCGGTCGAGGATATCGACCAAAACGGCGAAGGCGCCGTCGAGCCGGTCGACTACCTCCTGAGGCGTGCGCGACTGCGCACCGGCCGTGAAGCCGCGGAAATCGACGAACATCACCGCGACGCGGCGGAGGTCGCCGCCTGCAGTCGTTCCCGCCGCCATCAGCCGCTCCACCACCTGCGGGGAGACGTGCTGGCCGAACAGATTCGTCACCCGGTCCCGCGCGGTGGTCGCCGCAATGCTCGCGGCAAATTGCCGCCGCAGCTGGGCGCCGACGGCGCCGGCGAGCACGCCGCAGATCAGGATGATGATGCTCCGCACGGCGTGGAAATAAATCAGGGGTTCGTCGGCCTCGCTCGCCGAATTGTAATACAGCGCGATTGCTAGGAGCCCGGCTGCGGCCACGAGCCCCGTGAAAGTGGAGAGCCAGAAATCGAGCCGCAGCGTCGAGAGAATGACGAAGATGAAGTACATCAGCGGCACGGCGAAGCCGAGCGCCTGGGTCGCGCCCATGGTCCGGATCTGGAGAATGAGGATCACCGTGGGCAGCGACGTCTCGATCAGCGTGCCGAGATAGCGCCTGATCACCGGCAGGTCGCGATCAAGGCGGAGGTTCTTCCTGATCTGGGTGTGGACCCAGACCTCGAACAGGATGAAGCCGACCAGAAGGCCGTAAATCTCGATGAGCCCTTCCGTTCCGCGCCAGACCCGGTTCACGACAGCGGGATCGATCAGGTAGATCGTGGTGAGGAACAACATCATGACGCAGCCCGTCATGATCAGCGCGCGCACCCGCAACAGCTCGGTGCGCAGCACCTCCCGCGTCAGCTCGCGCTCGAAATCCTCCGACAGCACGGCATGCTGCCGGGCTTTCCTGCTTGCAAACCTGACCATTTCACCCCTCGATTCCGGGGGCATTGTGCCTCAATCCAGCGTGCGGCGGAAGCGCGTCACGGCGATGGTCATGGCGAGCAGCATCAGGGCCGCCAGCGCCAGCGTGTCGAAGCGCAGGTTCTGCATGGTCGCGCCCTTCAGCATGATGGCGCGGACGATGCGCAGGTAATGGGTCAGCGGCAGGGCCTCGCCGACATATTGCGCCCAGGCCGGCATGCCCGCGAACGGGAACATGAAGCCGGAGAGCAGGATGCTGGGCAGGAAGAACATCATCGACATCTGCATGGCCTGGAGCTGGTTCTGCACCAGCGTCGAGATGGTGTAGCCGATCGACAGATTGGTGGTGATGAACAGCGTCGAGAGCAGCGCCAGCAGGAACAGATTGCCGAGCACGGGTACGCCGAACAGGCCGACGCCGATGCCGATGATGAGGAAGGCCTGCACGAAGCCGACCAGCACGTAAGGCACGATCTTGCCGAACATCACCTCGACCGGCTTGATCGGCATCGACAACAGGCTCTCCATGGTGCCGCGCTCGACCTCGCGCGTGACCGACAGCGCGGTGAAGATCAGCATGGTCATGGTGAGGATGGTGCCGACCAGGCCCGGCACGATGTTGAGGCTGGAGGCCGCGGCTGGATTGTAACGGGCATGCGCGCGGATCTCGAACGGCATCTCCGGGGGATCGCCGATGTAGAGATCGTGCTTGAGCGCGGTCTGCACGACCATGCCGAGCGAACCGATCGCCGAGCTCGCCGCAACGGGATCTGTGGCGTCGGCCGCGACCAGCAGCGCCGGCTTGTCGCCGCGCCGCACCGCCCGCTCGAAGCCGCGCGGGATCTCGACGCCGAACAGCACCTTGCCGGATTTCAGCAGATTGTCGAAATCTTCAACGTCGTGCACTTCATAGAGGAAGCGGAAATAGGCGGTGTTCTCCAGCGCCTTCAGGATCGAGCGGGCGAGATCGGAATCCTCCTGGAGCAGCACCGCGCTCGGCAGATTATGGGGCGTGGTATTGATGGCGTAGCCGAACAGCATGAGCTGCATCACCGGCAGCATCACGATCATCGCGAACGAGACGCGATCTCGCCTCAGTTGGATGAACTCCTTGATCAGCATCGCATAGGAGCGTCTCCAGAAGCCGAAGCGCTCCCGGATTTCGTGCTGTGGCGCGGGATGATCGACAACGCTCATTGGACATTGTCCTTACTGGAAATTGTCCTTGGAATGGCTCATCAGCTCGATGAACACGTCTTCGAGCGATGGCGACGATTTCTGCCAGTCCAGGCCGCTCTTCTCGCGCCACGGCCCGATGCTGGCTTCGAGCGCAGCGACGTCGCGCCCCGAAACGTGCAGCGAGGTGCCGAACGGCGCCACCATGTCGATGCCGGGCTTACCGGTGAGCTCGGCCGCGAGCCCATTCAGGTCTTCGCCTGTGACAGTGTAGGTGGTGAGCGCGGATTTGGCGATCACCTGCTCCACCGTGCCATGCGTCAGGAGATGGCCATAGGCGATGTAGGCGATCTCGTGACAACGCTCGGCCTCGTCCATGTAGTGGGTCGAGACCAGCACGGTGAGGCCGTCGGCGGCGAGCGCATGGATCTCGTTCCAGAAGTCGCGCCGCGCCTTGGGATCGACGCCGGCGGTCGGCTCGTCGAGCAGCAGGAGTTGCGGATTGGGCAGCGTGCAGGCCCCTAGCGCCAGGCGCTGCTTCCAGCCGCCAGAGAGCTCGCCGGCGAGCTGCTCCTCGCGGCCGGAGAGCCCGAGTCGCTTGATCATGTCGCGAGCAGCGCCACGCGCGTCAGTGAGGCCATAGAGCCGGGCGACGAATTCGAGATTCTCGCGCACCGAGAGGTCCTGGTACAGGCTGAAGCGCTGAGTCATGTAGCCGACCTGGCGCTTGATCTTTTCGGCATCGCGGCGGATGTCGTATCCGAGGCAGGTGCCCTCGCCGCTGTCGGGCGTGAGCAGGCCGCAGAGGATGCGGATGGTCGTTGTCTTGCCAGAGCCGTTCGGCCCGAGGAAGCCGTAGATCGAGCCGCGCTTCACCTGCATCGACAGATCGTGCACGACCTCGCGGCCGCCGAACGACTTGGTCAGGCCCTTGACGTCGATCGCGATGCCGTTGCCGCCGCTCATCGCTTGTCCGCCACCGGTGTCTTCGGATTGAGATGGACGTCGATCGGCTGTCCGACGCGCAAGGCGTCGGGCCGCGAGGGCCGCGCCTGGATCAGATAGACCAGCTTGTTGCGCTCATCGAGGCTGTAGATGACGGGCGGGGTATATTCGGCCGAGGTTGCGATGAAATAGATCTTTGCGGTGAGATCGGCCGCGCAATTGTCGCAGGCGATGCGCACCGTGTCGCCGATGGCGAGCTTCGGCAGCTCGGCCCCCGGCACGAAGAAGCGCAGCTTCATGTTGCCGGGCGGCATGATCGAGAGCACCGGCCGCTGCGCCGCCACCATCTCGCCCTCGCGAAAATAGATCTGCTGGATGGTGCCGGCGACCGGCGCAAAGCCCTTGCGTCGCGCCATCCGCGTCTCCGACGTCGCCACCCGCGCTTGTGCGACGCGCAAGGCGGACACGGCGGAGTCCAGATTGGCCTGCGTGCCCGAGCCGGTCTTGTTCAGCGACGCCGCCCGGTCATAGGTTTGCTGCGCATTCGCCAGCGTCGCCTTGTTCTGGTTGAGATCGGCCAGCTGGAGATCGTCATCGACGGAATAGAGGTGATCGCCGACCTTGACTTCGTCCCCCTCGCGGACATTGAGCTTGGTCACCCGGCCGGCCTCGTCCGGGCTGACGAAGATCATGTCGGCCTCGACCCAGCCCTGGAATCCGGGATCGCGCTTCTCGTTGCAGGCTGCAAGCACGGTTGCGAGCACGACGGCCAATGCAAATCCAAAAATCGCTCGTGACGACCTCATGTCGTCCTCCGTTCGCCAAAAATCAAATCGAGATGAACGCGCAGCATGTCCTGCGCGTCGAGCGGCGCATGCCGCACAAAAAGGCTCTGCCAGATCACCGCGATCATCGCGGGCGCGACCAGTATCTGTGGATAGCGCGCGAGATCCTTCTCCCGAATCTCGCCGCGGGCGATGCCGAGCTCGATCAGCGCGCGCATGGCGGCAATCCCGCGCGAGACCACTTCGCGGTAGTAGAAATCGGCAACGGATGGAAAGCGCGGCCCCTCCGCCACGATCAGGCGGACGAGATCGCCGCGCCTGGTGCCGATGACCTCCTTCAGGAAGTTGCCGGCGAAGGCCTCTATCAGGTCGCGCACCGAGCCCACCGGCGGCGGCAGCGCCGTGAGGCGCGTGACCACCGGCACGATGACAATGCGCACCAGCTCCTCGAACATCGATTCCTTGTCCTTGAAGTGCAGGTAGATCGTGCCCTTGGCGACACCGGCGCGCTTCGCGATGTCGTCGAGCCGCGTCGCGGCAAAGCCGCGCGTGATGAACTCGTCCATCGCCGCCTCCACGATCGCTGCACGCCGCTCCGCGGCCCGGGCGGCGCGGTTTGACACGCGGGCCTCGGCGTCAGCGCCGGCTTCGGGTGCGTGGCTCCCGGCTCGGGCCACGGATGCAATCGCTGTTCTGGCGGGCTTCTTCGTCATTTGCTATTTATGACTGACTAGTCAGTCATTGTCAATCAACGAAGAAGTCGAGGCCGACACGACAAATTAGTGTTTACTAATGAATTAGCACATGCTAATGCGTTTCTCATGATGGAAGTCACCCCCAACCCCGTAACCGCCGTGATGCGCGCCCTCGCCGACCCAACGCGCCGCGCGGTGTTCGAACGCGTCTTCGACAGCAGGGAAATCAGCGTCGCCGAGCTGACACGCGGCAGCGGCGTGACCCAAGGCGCGATCTCGCAGCACCTGAAATCCCTCAAGCAAGCCGGCCTCGTCGCCGAGCGCGCCGAGGGCCGCAATGTCTACTACCGCGTCGCGCCGCGCGGCCTCGAGCCGCTGATCACCTGGATGGACCACTACGGCGTGTTCTGGCGCGAGCGCTTCCAGAACCTGCGTGACCTCTTGAAGGAGATCGATCCGTGAATGCAGCCGAGTTGAAAGCCGAGACCCAAGACAACATCCGGGACATCGTCATTGACGAAGTGCTCCCTCATGCGCCGGAGACGATCTGGAAGGCGCTGACCAGCGCGCAGTTGATCGCGCGCTGGCTGATGCAGCCGACCGGCTTCGAGGCGAGTGAAGGCAACACCTTCACGTTCCAGACCACCCCTGGCGGCGCTTGGGATGGCGTCATTCATTGCCGGGTTCTCGAGGTCGTGGCCAACAGGCGCCTCGTCTACGCCTGGAAGGGCGGCGATGAGCGCAACACCGGTTACGGCGCGCCGCTCGACACTGTCGTGACGTGGTCCCTCACCCCGGTCGAAGCCGGCACGCGGATTCGCCTTGTCCATGCGGGCTTCGTGATGCCCAGGAACGAGTCGGCCTACAACGTGATGAGCGGCGGCTGGAAGAAGGTCGTCAGACAGCTCGACGAGATCAGCGGCGAGAAGTGAGGAGATATCGCGATGGACAAGCCTTTTACTGGCGGCTGCGCCTGCGGCGCAATCCGCTATTCGATTGCCGGTGAGCCGCTGTTCAGCAATCACTGTCAATGCCGGGACTGCCAGCGGGAAAGCGGCAGCGGCCATGGCTCGTACGCAACGTTCGCGCGCGCCGGCGTCACGCTGACCGGCGAAGCGAAGCATTGGGACATGGTCGCCGACAGCGGCAACGTGAAGACACGCGGCTTCTGCACACAATGCGGCGTGCCTGTGTACATGACCTTCGCGGCACAGCCTGGCGTCTTCACGATCCGCGCCGCAACCCTCGACGAGCCCGGCCGCTACAAGCCGCAGGCGGTCACTTTCGCCGCGCGCGGCTATGACTGGGATCGCCTCGACGCCAGCCTGATAAAGTTCGAAGGCATGCCGCCGGGGTGAGATGCTAAAGCGCGATGAGATTGGGATGAATCGTCATCGCGCTTTAGGTTGTTGTTTGAGCATGATCTGTTCGGAAAACCGCTTCGCACTTTTCCGGATCATGCTTTAGCCAAAATCCAGCACCATGCGGCCGTCGATCTTGCCGGCCTTCATGCGGT
Source organism: Bradyrhizobium zhanjiangense (assembly GCF_004114935.1). Classification (NCBI taxonomy): domain Bacteria; kingdom Pseudomonadati; phylum Pseudomonadota; class Alphaproteobacteria; order Hyphomicrobiales; family Nitrobacteraceae; genus Bradyrhizobium; species Bradyrhizobium zhanjiangense. The sequence continues at coordinate 3,932,332 of NZ_CP022221.1, read as the reverse complement.
CGAAAACGTCGTTGATTTGCGTGAGCGGCACCTTCGTCACCTCGGCCTTGACCTTGCCGTCCGAGGCAAACGCGATGGCTTCGTCGAGATCGCGCCGTGTGCCGACGATCGAGCCGCGCACGGTGATGCGCTTGAGCACGACATCGAAGATCGGCGTCGGGAATTCGCCCGGCGGCAGGCCGACGAGGCTGACGGTGCCCTTGCGGCGCACCATCTTCAGTGCCTGGGCGAACGCTGCGGTCGACACCGCCGTCACCAGCACGCCATGCGCCCCGCCCCCTGTTGCCGCAAGAACATTGTCCACGGCGCCTGCCGCGAGTGCGTTGACCGCGAGATCGGCGCCGGCCTCACGTGCGAGCGCGAGCTTGTCCTCGGCGATATCGACCGCCGCGACCTTGAGCCCCATCGCCTTGGCGTACTGAATTGCGACATGGCCGAGCCCGCCGACGCCTGAGATCACGACCCACTCGCCGGGTCGCGCCTCGGTCTCCTTCAATCCCTTGTAGGTGGTAACACCGGCGCAGAGGATCGGCGCAATGGCCGCGAAATCGACGCTCGCCGGCAGCTTTGCGGCGAAGGCGGCCGAGGCGATGACATATTCGGCGAAGCCGCCGTTCACGCTGTGGCCGGTGTTGTGCTGGTGCTCGCACAGCGTCTCCCAGCCGGTCTCGCAATATTCGCAAGACATGCATGCATCGTGCAGCCAGGCGACGCCCACGGCATCGCCGACCTTCAGGTTCTTCACGCCGGACCCGACCGCGGCGACGATGCCGGCTGCTTCATGGCCGGGAAGCCGGACGCGGCGTGCAGATCGGTGTGACAGACGCCACAGGCCTTCACCTTGACCAGAACCTCGCCCGGACCGGGCTGCGGCACCGGCACGTCCTCGATCACCAGCGGCTTGCCGAATTGTCTGACAATTGCGGCTTTCATGGTCGGCATCGGTCTGCTCCTTTGCATTACAGACTGAGACTAGCGATACCGAGCGGTCCTCCTTTGATGGGCGTCAAACAGCACAAACTTTGCGCAACCCGATCGCCATCACGACACGACGGACGACGTGACGCGCCTGCGGGCTCAGCTATGGAACTTGAGGCCGTCGATGATCTTGTCGATTACCTTGCGCTCGGCGCGCATCGCGATGCCGACGAGATTGAGGTCGGTGCGCATCACCGCCCTCACCACTTCGCGATTGGCGGCGTCATGCGTCGTCTTGAACATGTCCTCGGTATAGACTGCCGGCTTGACGTTGCGCGTCAGCGCCCGGTCGAGCGCGCGCGATAATGCCGGACCATCGGCGCCATAGATCAGGATCGGCTGGCCGATCAGCGCATGATATTTCGTGCCCGAGGCGTCCTCATAGGCTTCGCCGATGCATTCCGGAAAGGCCGCGGCAATGCCGCTCGTCAGGAAAGACGCGACGTTGAGCTTCTGCCAAGCTTGAAGATCGGTGCGGATCACGACAGCGATCTTGGTGTCGAACTGCATGTGTATTCCTAGATGTCATTCCGGGCGCGCCACTTGGCGCGAGCTCTGATGCGCTGCGCATCGAGAATCCATCGCGTCCCAAAGTCGGGGGAGGCTCGATGCTCAGGTCCGCGCACCGCGCGGTACCGTTGCATCGCCCCGGAATGACAGCAAGAGGAATCAGCGCTCGAAGGATCAACCCTTGGCGTCGCAGGCCCAGGCGCGGATCACGCATTCCTTGCCGCCATATTTGTAGCATTCGCGCGTGGCGGCATTGAGCGAGTCCGAAATCTTCGGCTTGACGGCAAAGCCATAAGCGCCGCAGGGATTGGCGAGATCGACCGACATCGCAGCGCAGGCGCGCTTCATCGTCACGGTCGTGCAATCGCCCTTGCACTGTTTCTGTGCCGCGGCGCGCGCCTCGTGCTCGGCGCCGTAATCATAGGCCTGGCCATACGCGCCGCACTTGCCGACCGCAATAGCGCCCGCCGCGTGGGCTTCGGTGATGTAACGGGCGCCGGAGACACAAACCGACAACGCAAAGAAAAACATCGCGCAACGGCGCGCGACGACGTTCGAAGCCATGGAAAAACCCCTCCCCCCAAGGCAGGTGGAGGGACTCTAAGCGGGGGTCGTTTCCAGATGGTGAACGGGTGGTTGAAATCGGAGGGGTGAGAGATGCCGAAAGGTGGGCAAAGGCGCAGCGCCGTGCCCACCAATCTGTCCTCACAACTACCTGCAAATTGGTGGGCACGCTTCGCTTTGCCCATCCTACGGCAGCGTTTACGGAAGCGTCATCCGCGTCTTGCCGCTTCCAGCGCCTGCGGGGTGTCGATGTCGAGGAAGGCGCTCTCGCCATCCACGGGCACTTCGGCCACCGCTTCAGTGTGCTTGGCGATCAGATGCCGCGCGCCGACATCGCCGTCGAGGGTCAACAACTCCTTGAAGAAGCGGCGCGACCACAGCACGGGGTTGCCACGGCGGCCTTCGCTGACGGGCACGACGATGAGGTTGCCGCGGTCGGGTGCAAAGCCGTCGATGAGGTGGTCGATCAGACCGGCGTCGATCAGCGGCATGTCGCCGAGGCACACCAGGGCGCCGTCGCAGGTCTCGGGCACGGCGGCGATGCCGGCCTTGACCGAGCTTGCGATGCCGCCGGCGAAATCCGGGTTGCGGACGAACTTGACTTTCAGGCCTTGCAGTGCCTGCTCGACCAGTTCGGCCTGATGTCCGGTGACGACGATCACCTCGGACGCCTTCGAGGCCAGCGCCTGCTCGGTGGCGATCCGCACCAGCTTCTTGCCGTTGAACTCCGCGAGCAGCTTGTTCGGTCCGCCCATCCGCGTGGAGCGGCCGGCCGCCAGAACGATGGCGGCGACCTGGCTGTTGCCCTCGGTCTCGGGTTTTGCGCGCGGCTGCGGCCGCGTCACGATCTCCATCAGGAGGCCGCCGACACCCATGCCCATCAGCTCGGACCGCGTCACCTTGATGCCGGCGAGCAGCCGCATCAGCACCCAGTCAAAACCGTTCTCGACCGGCGAGCGCGCGCAGCCCGGCGCGCCCAGCACCGGCACCTCGCCGGCGCGCGCGATCAGCAGCAGATTGCCGGGATCGACCGGCATGCCGAAATGCTCGATCTCACCACCGATGCCGGTGACCGCCGCCGGGATCACGTCGCGGCGGTCGGCGATGGCGGACGCGCCGAACACGATGACGAGCTCGGCGCCAAGGCCCAGCAACTCCTTGATCGCAGCCGACAGCACCTGCTCCTCATGCGGGACCCGTCGCTCGGCGATGATGCTGGCGCCGGCCGGCGCAAGCCGCTCGGCGGTAACACGCAGCGTCTTGTCGATGACCTTGGATGACAGGCCCGGCAGCAGCGTCGAAACCACCCCGACACGCTTGACCACATAAGGCGCTACTCTGAGCACGTCCTTGCCGGCCGCCTTGACCGCGGCATCGCGCAAACCCTCTTCGACGCCGAACGGGATGATCTTGACGGTGCCGACCATCTCGCCCTCGACCACCGGCTTGTAGGCGGCGAGCGTGGCAAAGGTGATGGCCTCGTCGACATTGTTGATGCGATCGACCGCGGCGCGGTCGATCACCAGCACGCCCGCCCGCGCGGCGAACAGATTGGCGCGGCCGGTGAAGGCGCGCTCGACATGGATGCCCTCGCCGCCGACGGCAAGCGCGATGCTGGCGGCCGCAACGTCCTCGGAGACGTCGCCAGCCTCCATGCGCACGACCACGATGTCCTTGATCCCAGCGCGCTCCAGCGCCTCGACCTCGGCGGGGCCGATCGTCGTGCCTTTCTTGAGCACCAGCGGTCCCTGGCGCAGGGTGTGAACGGTCACCCCGCCGATCGCATCCTTGGGGCTCGCCGGGCCGAACTTCATGCCGCTTCTTCTTTTTGTTTTGGAGGCAGCCGCAGCACCGCCGTGATCTCGGCCATGATCGCCACCGCGATCTCGGCCGGAGAAACCGCGCCGATCGCAAGGCCAATGGGCGCGTGAATGCGCGCGATGTCGCTCTCCTTGGCGCCCTGCGCCCGCAGCCGGTCGCCGCGCTTCGCATGTGTCTTCCGCGAGCCGAGCGCGCCGATGTAGAAGCAGTTGCGCTCGAAGGCGTGCAGCAGCGCGGGATCGTCGATCTTGGGATCGTGCGTTACCGCGACGAAAGCGGTGTAAGCATCGACATTGAGCGACGGCAGCGCCGTGTCAGGCCATTCCGCGACGAGCGGAATGTCGGGGAAGCGCTCGGGGCTCGCAAAGGCCGTGCGGGGATCGACGACCGTGACGTCGTAGCCGAGCGAGCGTGCCAGCGGCGCCAAGGCCTGGCTGATATGCACCGCGCCGACGATGACGAGTTTTGCGGTCGGCGCGTATACGTTGAGGAACAGCTTCTTGCCGCCGGCCTCGACATTGGCGCTCTTGCCCATACGAAGCTGCTTGTCGAGTTCTGCGTGCAGCGGATCTTTGGCAAAGTCCTTGGCTTTCACCAAGCGCTGCTCGCCGCTCTCGGTGTCCGTCACCAGAATCACCGGCCGGCGCGCGGCGCGCTCGGCGTTGAGTTCGTGCAGGATCGCGAACTTCACGACTAACCCACCTTCTCGACGAAGACGCGGATGGTGCCGCCGCAGGACAGCCCGACATTCCAGGCGGTCTCGTCAGCAACGCCAAACTCCAGCATCTTGGGCTTGCCGCTCTCGATCACGTCCATGGCCTCGGTGACCACGGCGCCCTCGACGCAACCGCCGGAGACGGAGCCTAAGAACGTGCCCTCGTCGTTGATGACGAGGCTCGAGCCCGCCGGGCGCGGCGCCGAGCCCCAGGTCTCCACCACAGTGGCGAGCGCAACGCCACGGCCGGCCTTTTGCCAGTCCTCCGCTGCCTTCAGAATATCCTCGTCGCGATCGAGCATGGCTGGCCTCTCAAGCTGCGGAGCGGATCAGGCTGCGGTGATGCGGCGGCAGCGGCCGGGAGAGCGTGGTGATCAGCTCCTGGATCGAACTCAAATTATGTACCGGGCGGAATTCGTCAACGTGGGGCAGCATCATTTTGATGCCCTGCGCCTTGGCCTCGAAGCCGCCGAACCGGAGCAGCGGGTTCAGCCAGATCAGCCGCCGGCAGGAGCGGTGCAGCCGGTCCATCTCGAAGGCCAGCTTGGAATCGGCCTCCCGCTCCAGCCCGTCGGAGATCAGCAGCACGATGGCGCCCTGGCTCAGCACGCGCCGTGCCCACAATTTGTTGAAGTTGTGCAGCGAGGCCGAGATCCGCGTGCCGCCGGCCCAGTCCTCGACCGAGGCCGAGCAGCTTGCCAGCGCCTCGTCGGGGTCGCGCTGGCGCAGGGCGCGGGTGACGTTGGTCAGCCGGGTACCGAACAGAAACACCGAGACGCGCTTGCGCGCATCGGTGATGGCATGCAGGAAATGCAGGAAAAGGCGGGTATATTCGCTCATCGAGCCCGAGATATCGAGCAGCGCGACGATCGGCGCGGGCTTCTCGATACGTCCAAGGCGATGGATGTCGATGATGTCGCCGCCGGTTCGTAAAGATGCGCGCAGCGTGCGGCGCAGGTCGAGCCGCAGGCCGCGCGGATCGGGTCGTTGCCGGCGCGTCAGGAGCTCGGCTTGCGGCAGGTGCATCCGCTCGACGGCGCGGAGCGCCTCGGCGATTTCAGCCGCGCTCATCTGCGCAAAGTCCTTCTTCTGCAGGATCTCCTTGTCGGAGACCGACAGGCGCAGATCCTGCTCCTGGTGCTGCGGCGTCTCCGTCATCCGCGGCTGCGACATCGCCTCCTGCACACGGCGGGAGCCTGCCTGCGGCTTCTTCCTGGCCTGCTCCGGCAGCGGCACCGAATCCAGCATGTGCTTCCATTCTTCCGAGGCGCGGAAGAACAGGTTGAAAGCCTGCTTGAAGATCAGCGCATGCTCGTGGCGCTTGACGAAGATCGCCTCGAGCGTGGTGAAGACATCGGCGCGACTGCCGATGTCGATCACCTGGAGCGCGCTCATGGCGTCGATGGCGGCGCCCGGTCCGACCGGCATGCCAGCTGCACGCAGCGCGCGGGCAAAGCCGACGATGTTGTCGGCGAACTGCTCGGTTTGCTCCGGGGCAAGGTGATTGATGGCCATGGTCGTATCCATCCCCTCGTCATTCCGGGGCGCGCCCTCTTTGGCGCGAGCCCGGACTCCATTCATCCACCGACTCTGCGGCCCGATGGATTCTCAGGTGGGCAATTGCGCACCGTAGCTCGCGCTACGCGCGCCCCGGAACGACGAACTCAATTAACGCGCGTCAATTGTCGGTCGTCGCGTCTTTCAGTACCTTCTGCAAGGCATCGCCCTGCATCCGCGTGATGTCGTCCTGGTATTTGAGCAGTGCGCCCAGCGTATCGCCGACCACTTGCGGGGTCAGCGAGCGGGCGTCGAGCTCCGACAAAGCGGTGGCCCAGTCGATGGTCTCGGCGACGCCCGGCGACTTGTAGAAGTCCTGGTTGCGCAGCGCCTGGACGAAGCGCACCACCTGCTGCGAGAGTTTTGCCGAGATGCCGGGCACGCGCGTCTTGACGATCGCGAGCTCGCGCTCGGCGGCGGGATAGTCCACCCAGTGATAGAGACAGCGCCGCTTCAGCGCATCGTGGATCTCGCGGGTGCGGTTGGAGGTGATGATGACGATCGGCGGGTGCGGCGCCTTCACGGTGCCGAATTCGGGGATCGTCACCTGGAAATCGCTGAGGATTTCGAGCAGGAACGCCTCGAACGCCTCGTCGGCGCGGTCGAGCTCGTCGATCAGCAGCACCGGGGGACCGGCAACGTCGGGCTCCAGCGCCTGAAGCAGCGGCCGCTTGATCATGTAGCGGTCGGCGAAGATGTCGCTCGAGAGCTGGTCGCGATCGGTGTCGCCGGCGGCTTCCGCCATCCGGATCGCGATCATCTGCGCGGCGCTATTCCACTCATAGACAGCGGAGGAGACGTCGAGGCCCTCGTAGCACTGGAGGCGGATCAGCTTCCGCCCAAGTGCTGCCGACAGCACCTTTGCGATCTCGGTCTTGCCGACGCCGGCTTCGCCTTCCAGGAACAGCGGCCGGCCCATGCGCAGCGACAGGTAGGTCACCGTGGCCAGCGCTCGCTCGGCGAGGTAGCCGCGCGACGTCAGGAGTTCGAGCATCGCATCGACCGATGCCGGCAAAGCACCGGAAGAAGAGGCCGCTGAAGTCATGAAAAAGCCAGTCTCGCTACGCCCTCACCGGGGACAGATTTGGGCCGAGGGATGAGGTCAGCTCATCCCTTGGCATTGGCGGCATCGACGGCGCGGCGCGTCAGCACGCCAATGAGATGCGCGCGGTATTCGGCGCTGCCGTGGATGTCGCTGTTGAGGCCTTCCGCCGGCACCGCAATGCCGTCAAGCGCCTTCGCCGAGAAGCGCTTCTTCAGGGCCTCCTCGAACGCGGTGACGCGGAACACGCCTTCGGAGCCCGCACCGGTGACGGCGACGCGTACATCCGACGGACGCCGCGCCACGAACACGCCGACCAGCGCATAGCGCGAGGCTTGGTTGCGGAATTTGATGTAGGCCGCCTTCTTCGGCAGCGGAAACATCACCTTGGTGATGATCTCGTCAGCTTCCAGCGCGGTCGAGAACAGGCCCTGGAAATACTCCTCGGCCTTGAGGCGGCGCTTGTTGGTGACGATGGTGGCCCCTAACGCGAGCACCGCGGCCGGATAATCTGCGGTTGGATCGTTGTTGGCGAGCGAGCCGCCAATCGTGCCCTTGTGACGCACGGCGGGATCGCCGATTCCGCCGGCAAGGCTGGCGAGCGCCGGGATCGCCTCGCCGACGACGGCGGAGGCCGCGACCTCGGCGTGCTTGGCGGTGGCGCCGATCACCAGCGAGCGGCCCTTCATCTCGATCGTGTCGAGCCCCTCGATGTGAGAGAGGTCGACCAGATGCGGCGGGTTGGCGAGACGCTGCTTCATGACGGGGATCAGCGTGTGGCCGCCGGCGATCACCTTGGCGTCTTCGTTCTTCACCAGGAGATTGGCCGCCTGGCGAACGGTCCCAGGGCGATGATATTTGAATTCGTACATGGGTGTGTCCTGATCGCGGAGTGCGCGCGCGGTTTACGCGAGATCGGATTTGGCCATCGCCTTCGCGCCGGCGGAGATCGAGGCCACGATGTTCTGATAGCCGGTGCAGCGGCAGAGATTGCCTTCCAGCTCTTCGCGGATGGTGTTGTCGTCGAGCTCATGGCCCTTGCGATGCACGATGTCGATCGCAGTCATGATCATGCCGGGCGTGCAGAAGCCGCACTGGAGCCCATGATGCTCGCGGAAGGCTTCCTGCATCGGATGCAGCGGCGCACCGTCCGCGGCCAGTCCCTCGATCGTCTTGACCTCGTGGCCGTCGGCCATCACCGCCAGTGTGGTGCAGGACTTCACGGCCTTGCCGTCGAGATGCACGACGCAGGCGCCGCACTGCGAGGTGTCGCAGCCGACATGGGTCCCGGTCAGCCGCAGATTCTCGCGCAGGAACTGCACCAGGAGGGTGCGGGGATCGACGTTGGCCGTGACTGGATTGCCGTTCACGATGAGGGAGATTTTTGCCATAAGCACTCTCTATCAGCGCCCCGACGGGTCCCATCGAAGCGGTTCTTATAATTATTCCAACCCATCATATGGGCCATTATGCCCGGGGGCAACATCACCCCGGACGCAAGGCGCCATGCCGAAAGGCGATAGCCTTCAGCCCTGTACCGCCTTGGCGAAGTTCGCGAAAAATTCGTCGGCCAGCTTCTTGGCAGCGCCGTTGATCAGGCGCTGGCCGAGCTGCGCCAACTTGCCGCCGATCTGCGCCTCGACGTCGTAGGAGAGCAGCGTGCCGCCGTCCTTCTCCGCGAGCTTGACGGCCGCGCCGCCTTTGGCGAAGCCGGCCACCCCGCCCTCACCCTCACCAGAGATTTTGTAGCCATTGGGCGGGTCGAGATCGGACAGCATGACTTTGCCCCTGAAGCGCGCGGATACCGGGCCGACCTTCATTTTCGCCGTTGCGCGAAAGCCGCCGTCGTCAGTTTTCTCCAGCTCCTCGCAGCCGGGAATGCAGGCCTTCAGCACTTCGGGATCGTTGAGCTTGTCCCACACGGCCTCGCGCGACGCCGCAAGCTGGACTTCGCCGTTCATCGTCATGGCCATGGGTGCCTCCCGGATCGCACAACTATAATGCTGTTCAAGTAACGCACGGAGGACGTAAAGGAAAGGGCGGCCTCCGGTCCCGTGCAATGCATATTCGCAACTGCAAAAAGCTTGCGCCGATAGTTTGGGATTGGCACAGGCGGGCCATGGTGGTTAGGTCCCGCACAATATGAGCACTTCCCTCTCCCCCCTGCTCGCGCCGATGCTGTCGAGCGCAGCCATGCGCGCGGTCTGCGACGACCGGTCGACCCTTCAGAACATGCTCGATTTCGAGGCAGCCCTGGCACGGGCCGAGGCCGCCACAGCTGTGATTCCCGCATCCGCGCTGGGGCCGATCGCATCTGCCTGCAAGGCTGATGCCTTTGATATGGCAGCCCTGGCCGAGGCGGCAACGCGATCAGGCAATCTCGCGATTCCCCTGGTCAAGGCGCTGACCGCCAATGTCGGCAAGGCCGATGCGGAAGCCGCGCGTTACGTGCATTGGGGCGCGACCAGCCAGGACGTCATCGATACCGCAACCATGCTCACGCTGCGCGCTGGCATCGATGCGCTGGACACCGACCTCAGCCGCGCCATCAAGGGTTTTGCCGCGCTGGCGCGAGCCCATCGCGCCACCGCGATGGTAGCGCGGACCTGGCTCCAGCACGCGCTGCCGATGCCGTTCGGGTTGAAGGCCGCCGAATACGCTGCAAGCCTTGCCCGCGCCCGCTGCCGCCTCAGGCGGCTCTCCCGCGAGGGTCTCGCGCTACAATTCGGCGGCGCCGCCGGCACCCTCGCAGCCCTCGGCGACAAGGGACTCGCGGTCGCCGAGCGGCTGGCGGAGGAGCTGAACCTGCCGCTGCCTGAGGCGCCCTGGCACACCCATCGCGACCGCATCGCGGAAGCCGCCTCCTGCTTTGCAATTCTCGCCGGCAGCTGCGGCAAGATCGCGCGCGACGTCTCGCTGCTGATGCAGACCGATGTCGCCGAAGCGTTCGAGCCTGCCGGTGAAGGCCGCGGCGGCTCCTCGACCATGCCGCACAAGCGCAACCCGGTTGCCGCCGCAAGCGCTCTCGGCGCTGCGACCATGGCCCCGCAGCTCGCCGCGACGATTTTGGCCGCGCAGGTGCAGGATCATGAGCGCAGTGCCGGCCCCTGGCATGCGGAGTGGCCGACGCTGCCGCAATTGATGCTGGTCACCTCGGGGGCGCTTGCCGCCATCGTCGACATCGCCGAAGGCCTCGACGTCGACGCCGCGCGCATGCGCAGCAATCTCGATGCGACGCATGGCCTGATCATGGCGGAAGCGGTCACCTTTGCGCTGGCAGAGAAGATCGGCAAGAGCGATGCGCATCATCTCGTCGAAGCCGCCAGCAAGCGCGCGGTCGCCGAGAAGAAGCATCTGCGCGAGGTGCTGTCGGCTGTTTCGCTAGTCACTGCTCATCTGCCGCCGGAAAAAATTGCGGCATTGTTCGAGCCGATGGCCTATCAAGGAGCTTCCCAAGCCCTGATCGACCGGCTGCTCGACAGCCTGGACCGCGAATAAGAACCGCAATTACGACCAAATACGACGGAGACGCCGCATGCCCATGATCGATGCCGACGGATGCCTGCTCAACGTCTCCGTCGAGGGCCGCGACGGCGGACCGACCTTGATGCTCTCCAACTCGCTCGGCTGCACGCTGCAAATGTGGGAGCCGCAGATGAAGGCGCTGACGCAGGTGTTCCGCGTCATCCGCTACGACCGCCGCGGCCACGGCAAATCGAACGTGCCGCCCGGTCCCTACACGATGGAGCGCTTCGGCCGCGACGTGCTCGCGATCCTCGACGATCTCAACATCGAGAAGGTGCATTGGTGCGGCCTGTCAATGGGTGGCATGGTCGGGCAATGGCTGGGCGCCAACGCGCCGGAACGCTTCGGCAAGATCGTCCTCGCCAACACCTCCTGCTATTATGCCGAGCCGACTAAATGGCTGGAGCGCATCGACGCCGTGAAGAAGGGCGGCATCGCGGCGGTCGCGGATGCCGTGATCGCGGGCTGGCTGACCCAGGACTTCCGCGAGCGCGAGCCGGAGATCACCGCCAGAATGAAGTCGATGCTGCTCGCCTCCCCCGTCAAGGGCTATCTCGCCTGCTGCGAGGCGCTGTCGACGCTGGACCAGCGCGCGCTGCTTCCCAAGATCAAGAGCCCGACACTGGTGATCGCCGGCCGCCACGACATGGCGACGCCGATCTCGGCAGCCGAACTGATCCGCTCGAACGTTCCCGGCGCCAGCATGACCATCATCGACGCCGCCCACATTTCCAACGTCGAACAGCCGCACGCGTTTACGGACGCGGTGGTGGGGTTCTTGACACAGCGCTGATCTCACAACGCGTCATTGCGAGGAGCGTAGCGACGAAGCAATCCAGACTGTCTCCGCGGACGCATTTCTGGATTGCTTCGCTACGCTCGCAATGACGAAGGAGGAAACACAATGGACGACCAGAACCGCCGCGATGCCGGCATGAATGTGCGCCGAAAGGTGCTGGGCAACGCCTGGGTCGACAAGTCGATCGCGGGCCGCAACGCGTTCAACACCGACTTCCAGGACCTGATCACCCGCTATGCCTGGGGCGAGATATGGACGCGGCCGCATTTCGACGAGCGCACGCGGCGGGTGCTGGTGATCGGCACCATGGTCGCGCTCGGGCAATGGGACGAATTCCGCCTGCATGTGCGCGCCGCGCTTGCCGAGGGCGGCTTCACGCCCGACGACATCAAGGAAATCCTGCTGCAGCAGGCGATCTATTGCGGCGTCCCGGCGGCGAACCACGCCGTGAAGGAAGCCTCAGCGATTGTGCAGGAGCTCGGCCTGCTCAAGACCTAGCGGTGCGGCGGTCTCGACGGTCTTTGGCGCCGTCGCCGGCTTCTCGATCACCACTACGATGGCGGCACCGAGCAAGAGCAAGAGCTCGGTGGCGTGCAGCCGGAGCGCGGCCATCTCGCCGACCTTCGAGGCCATCACCATGCTGGCAAACGAGATCAGGCTGCCGATCGCCAGGGCAATGCCGAGCGCCTCGTCGCTGCCGCCATTCTTCCGCGTGCGGGGGATCCAGAGCAGCGCGAGATAGATCACGAAGAACGCCACGACGGTCAGTCGGCCCAGGGCCAGCAGCCAGGCGGCCCGCACCGTGCTCATTCCCGTCATCTCGAGATGGTCGCTGAGGAACAGCGCGACCGCGACGCTCGGCCGCTCATAGAGGCCGTGCACCGGTGCCACCATGATGCTGAAGGCGACGAGGGTCCAGGCCGAGATGAAATAGGCCGCCAGCAGCGCGCCGTTGACCGAGCCGATCCGCCAATTCCTGAACATGCCGCTTCCCGCTTGGTTTGCCGAAGGCCCTCAACGGAAGGCAGCGGCTTTGCCGGAGCTAACTCGCATCGGACTGTGACGGCAATTTAAACCCTTTGTTTACCTTAACTGCCCGGTGGACCGGGGCGCCGCAATAAAAAGGCCCCGCCTTACGGCAGGGCCCCTATTCTCACGCCTGGGCTCCCAAATTACTTGTCCTGACCCTGTTGCTGACCGGGCCGGTCGCCCTGGCGCATCGGATCCTGCTGTTGCTGTCCGGGTTTCTGCCCGCCGCCCTGCTGCTGCTGAGGGGTGCGCTGGCCGGGGTTCTGATTCTGCTGACCCGGATTCTGGTTCTGTTGCTTCGTCATTCGGGGAACTCCCTTGTTGGACGACAGAGGCGAGACAACGGCCGCCCTCCATTTTGGTTGCCCAGGAACCCGGTTCCTCACTGTTCGTGGGAACCGAAGGTGAAAATGACCTCTGTACAAGCCTTGATGTCGGGATCTGGCCAGTTGCAGCCGCCAGTTCCCTCCTGTTACAAAAACCGGAAGAACGCTCAAGGGCTGCCGGGGCCCGAGAAGAAACTTGAGAACTCTCTCTCCCTTTGAGCCGCGTCAGGTTTGGTAAACGGCAGCGCATGGATTATTTCGCCCAGCAGCTCATCAACGGTCTCGTCCTGGGCTCGATCTACGGCCTGATCGCGATCGGCTACACGATGGTCTACGGCATCGTCGGCATGATCAACTTCGCCCATGGTGACATCTTCATGATCGGCGGCTTCATTGCGCTGATCACCTTCCTGATCCTGATCTCGTTCGGCCTCACCGCAATCCCGGTGATCCTGCTCGTGGTTCTCTTGGTTTCGATGGCGATCACCGCGCTCTATGGCTGGACCATCGAGCGTATCGCTTACCGGCCGCTGCGCCATTCCTTCCGCCTCGCTCCGATGCTGTCGGCGATTGGCATGTCGTTCGTGCTGACCAACTACTCGCAAGTTACGCAAGGTGCCCGCGTCAAGCCGATCCCGCCCTTCATCACCGGCGGCTACACGCTGCATGAGAGCCCGGACGGCTTCGTGATCCAGCTTTCCAACATCCAGATCATGGTGGTCATTACCACCATCGTGCTGCTGGCGATCTTCACCTGGCTGGTCTCGCGCACCCGGCTCGGGCGCGACATGCGCGCCTGCGAACAGGACCAGACCATGGCGGCGCTGCTCGGCGTCAACGTCGACCGCACCATCTCCATGACCTTCGTGATCGGCGCCGCGCTCGCCGCGGTCGCGGGCCTGATGTACCTGCTCTATTATGGCCTGGTCGATTTCTTCATGGGCTTCGTCGCCGGGATCAAGGCCTTCACCGCAGCCGTGCTCGGCGGCATCGGCTCGCTGCCCGGCGCCATGCTCGGCGGGCTTGCGATCGGTCTGATCGAAACGTTCTGGTCGGCCTATTTCTCGGTCGAGTACAAGGATGTCGCGGCGTTCTCGATCCTGATTGTCGTGCTGATCTTCATGCCGACCGGCCTGCTCGGCCGTCCCGAAGTCGAAAAAGTCTGACGCCGCGTGACAGCTCCCTCGACCATGACGGCCAGATCCGCAACGGGCATCCTCTCCCTCCTGAAGACAGCCGTCATCAACGCGCTGGTCGCGCTGGTGCTGTTCTCGCTGATGGTCGGTATCCGCACCGAGGCGGGCTCTTCCGGCCAGCTCACCTACTGGACGCGCTTCGGTGAGCTCGCCTCCCTCGTCGCCATCGTGTTCGGCGGCTCGATCTTGATCGAGCTGGTGCGGCAATGGATCGGTCCCAATGGCGGCGAGAAGCTGGTGCCGCCTGCGGTGCAGAGCGGTGTGTCCTTCATCGGCCGCTTTCTCGCGCCGGCGCTCCTGATCTTCACGCTGCTGGTACCTGTCTTCTTCTATGACCAGCGCTACATCCTCGACCTCGCGATCCTCGTGCTCACCTATGTCATGCTGGGCTGGGGGTTGAACGTCGTGGTCGGCCTCGCCGGCCTGCTCGATCTCGGCTACGTCGCCTTCTATGCCGTCGGGGCCTATTCCTACGGGCTGCTCGCCACCAATTTCGGCTGGTCGTTCTGGATCTGCCTGCCGCTCGCCGGCATCCTCGCCGCATTCTGGGGCGTGCTGCTCGGCTTCCCCGTGCTGCGTCTGCGCGGCGACTATCTCGCCATCGTGACGCTCGCCTTCGGCGAGATCATCCGCCTCGTCATCATCAACTGGCAGCAGCTCACCGGCGGTCCCAACGGCGTCAGCGGCATTCCGCGTCCCACCTTCTTCGGCATCCCGCTCGACAACAGCGATGAGGGGCTCGCCGCCAGGCTCGGCATCGAGTATTCGGCGACCCACCGCATCATCTTCCTGTTCTACCTGATCCTGGCGCTTGCGCTCCTGACCAACTGGGTGACGATCCGCCTGCGCCGCCTGCCGATCGGACGAGCCTGGGAGGCCTTGCGCGAGGACGAGGTCGCCTGCCGCGCGCTCGGCATCAACACCACGACCACCAAGCTCACGGCGTTTGCGACGGGCGCCATGTTCGGCGGCTTCGCCGGCGCGTTCTTCGCCACGCGCCAGGGCTTCATCAGCCCGGAATCCTTCACCTTCCAGGAATCGGCGCTGGTGCTCGCCATCGTCGTGCTCGGCGGCATGGGTTCGCAGCTCGGCGTCGCGCTTGCAGCGCTCGCCATGATTGGCGGCTTCGAGCTGTTCCGCGGCCTCGAAACCTATCGCATGCTGGTGTTCGGCATGGCGATGGTGCTGATCATGATCTGGCGGCCGCGCGGCCTGATCGGCCACCGCTCCCCCACCGTGTATCTGACCAAAGCGCAGGCGATCTCCTCCGACCTCGTCAAGGAAGGGCACGGATGAGCGGCGACAAGATTCTCAGCGTCGACCGGCTCACCATGCGCTTTGGCGGCATCGTCGCCGTGCAGGACCTGTCGCTCTCGGCTGAGCGGAAGAAGATCACCGCACTGATCGGACCGAACGGCGCCGGCAAGACCACCGTCTTCAACTGCATCACCGGCTTCTACAAGCCGAGCGGCGGCACCATTCGCCTGAAGCATGACGACGGCAAGGTCATCGCGCTGGAGCGGCTGAACGATTTCCGCATCGCCAAGCAGGCCAAGGTCGCGCGCACCTTCCAGAACATCCGCCTGTTTCCCGGCATGACCGCGCTGGAGAACCTGATGGTGGCGCAGCACAACCCATTGATGCGCGCCTCCGGCTTCACCCTCCTCGGTCTCCTCGGCGTCCCCGCCTACCGCGACGCCGAAAAGCGCGCGATCGATCTCGCCACCGACTGGCTCAGGCGGGTCAATCTGCTCGACCGCGCCGACGACGCTGCCGGCAATTTCGCCTATGGCGATCAGCGCCGGCTCGAGATCGCGCGCGCCATGTGCACCGAGCCCGCGCTGTTGTGCCTGGACGAACCCGCGGCCGGCCTCAACGCGCGCGAGAGCGCCGCCTTGGGCGAACTCCTGCTCTCGATCCGCGACGAGCTCGGCACCTCGATCCTGCTGATCGAGCACGACATGTCGGTCGTGATGCAGATCTCCGACCACATCGTGGTGATGGACCATGGCGTCAAGATCGCGGAAGGATCCCCGCGCGAAGTCCGTGACGACCCCAAGGTGATCGCCGCCTATCTCGGCGCCGACGAGGACGAGGCCGTGGCCGTGATGGAGAGCGGGACGTGACGTCGGCCCCCACTCCCCTGCTCGCGATCCACGGTCTTCGTGCCGCCTACGGCAAGATCGAGGCGCTGAAGGGCGTCGATGTCGAGATCAATGCCGGCGAGATCGTTGCCCTGATCGGCGCCAATGGCGCCGGCAAGTCGACGCTGATGATGACGATCTTCGGCAAGCCGCGCGCCCGCGCCGGCCAGATCCTGTACGAAGGTCGCGACATCACCGACGTTCCCACCCACGAGATTGCGCATTTGCGCATCGCGCAATCGCCAGAAGGCCGCCGCATCTTCCCGCGCATGAGCGTTGCGGAAAACCTCCAGATGGGGGCGGATGCCACCGGATGCACCGATGCGGAGCGCGAGGCGACGCTCCAGCGCGTGTTCACGCTGTTTCCGCGGCTGAAGGAACGCTTTGCCCAGCGCGGTGGAACCCTGTCCGGCGGCGAGCAGCAGATGCTGGCAATTGGCCGCGCCCTGATGAGCCGTCCCCGCCTGCTCCTGCTGGACGAGCCCTCGCTCGGGCTGGCACCGCTGATCGCCCGCCAGATTTTCGATGCGATCCGCACCCTGAACCGGCAGGACGGCCTGACCGTCCTGATCGTCGAGCAGAACGCCAACCATGCCCTCAAGCTTGCCCATCGCGGCTATGTCATGGTCAATGGTCTGATCACGCTGGCGGGGACCGGCGCCGAGTTGTTGCAGCGCCCCGAGATTCGCGCCGCCTATCTGGAAGGCGGCCGGCACGGCTGACGCCCCCCAAGGGCGACTATGGGCGAACCACGTGCGGCCCAATGTGGCGAGATATCTCCGCCCACGCCCGTATTTTGCCGGTGACTTCTCGGCAATTTCATTCGAGAATGGGACCGGTTTGGACCGGGCAATCCCGGCAACTCCCACAGGCGACCACCCGCGAGGTATCTCATGAAATCACTGAAGCTCATCGGTCTGGCATTCGGCGCATCGCTCGCGCTGTCGAGCGCGGCATTCGCGCAGGATGTCAGCGTCGCAGTCGCTGGCCCGATGACCGGCGGCGAGTCCGCCTTCGGCCGCCAGATGAAGAACGGCGCCGAGATGGCCGTGACCGACATCAACGCCGCCGGCGGCGTCAACGGCAAGAAGCTGGCGCTATCCGTCGAGGACGACGCTTGCGATCCGAAGCAGGCGCGCTCGATCGCTGAGAAGATCGCCGGCGCGAAAATCCCGTTCGTGGCCGGGCACTATTGCTCGTCGTCGTCGATCCCCGCCTCTGAAGCCTATGCCGACGGCAACGTGCTCCAGATCACGCCCGCCTCGACTAACCCGCTGTTCACCGAGCGCAAGCTCTGGAACGTGGCGCGCGTCTGCGGCCGCGACGATCAGCAGGGCCTGATCGCGGCGCAGTACATCGCCAAGAACTTCAAGGGCAAGAACATCGCGATCCTCAACGACAAGACCACGTACGGCAAGGGTCTTGCCGATGAGACCAAGAAAGCGCTCAACAAGGCCGGCATCACCGAGAAGATGTACGAGTCCTACAACAAGGGCGACAAGGACTTCAACGCGATCGTCTCGCGCCTGAAGCGTGACAACATCGACCTCGTCTATGTCGGCGGCTATCATCAGGAGAGCGGCCTGATCCTGCGTCAGATGCGCGATCAGGGCCTCAAGACCGTGCTGATGGCCGGCGACGCGCTCGCCGACAAGGAGTACGCCTCCATCACCGGTCCGGCCGGCGAAGGCACCCTGTTCACCTTCGGCCCCGATCCGCGCAACAAGCCGACGGCGAAGAAGATCGTCGAGGCCTTCAAGGCCAAGGGCATCGATCCCGAGGGCTACACGCTCTACACCTACGCGGCGATGCAGGTCTGGTCGCAGGCCGCCAAGAAGGCCGGCACCACCGACCCCAAGAAGGTCATGGCGGCGATGAAGGCCGGCAAGTGGGACACCGTGATCGGCCCGATCGAGTATGACGCCAAGGGCGACATCAAGCAGATCGACTACGTCGTCTACAAATGGGATGCCAAGGGCGGCTACTCCGAGATCGCCGGCAGCGGCACCTAGCCCGCTGGCGTGGCCTCAGACCGACCAATCACCACCACGCCCCGGCTTGCCCCGGGGCGTTTCTTCTTGCGTGAGGTCAGACGGCTGCCGGCAGCTCGCCGCCGGCCGCGGCCTGGGCCTTTCGCGGGGCTTGCAGGAGATCATTCGGCCGAAACGGCTTTTGCAGGCAGACCACGTCGGCGAGGTGAGGCGATTCCATGAAATCGAGGGTCGTCATCCCGGACACCGCAACGACGGGCAGCGCAGGCGCGCGCTCACGCAGGGTCGCGATAACGTCGACGCCGCTGGTATCACCGAGGAAGATGTCGACGATCGCCGCGTCAAACGAGCTTTCCGCGAAGGCTTTCAGCCCGGCCGCACCGCTTTCAGCCTCTACGACCTCGAAACGATTGACCCGAAGCACGATCGCGACCATCGCGCGGACGTCCTTCTGGTCGTCGATGATCAGAACGCGAGGCATGGGGACAACTTCCGATATTGAGATCAAAATCGCTGATTCAAACCTGGAACCCGCCGGGACGGAGGGGCATTATGACACCACCCAGTAAAAGCGCATCTTACCCGTCCTATACCGCGTTCCCGCCGAAATTAAGTAATCTGTAACCTTCGGTTGAGTCGTCACCGGTTCCGTTCACGATGCGCGCCAGAACTCGCTACCATGAACGAGGCTGACGGCCGAATGAGACGAAGCGGAGATGCTCAAAACCCTGCTCAAAGCTGACCTGCTCAAGACCGACCCGCGAGAGGTGGACGTGCCTACACCGATCGACCGAAGCACATTTCTTTCGACCCTGCCGGCCACCTCGACCGACCGCAGCGCGGCATTGACGATTGTCGGCGTGTCCTCGATCTTGTTCGCGGCGGCCGTGCCCTTCGCGGGTACCCCGCTCCTGCCCGTCCCCGCCTTCGTGGCGAGTTATCAATCGGCGCTCGCGGTGAGCGACATCGTCACGGCAGTGCTGCTGCTGTCGCAATTTGCAGTCTTGCGGACCCGTGCGTTGCTGTGGCTCGCGACCGGTTATCTCTTCACCGCCGCAGCGGCGTTGGTCCATGCCCTCACCTTCCCCGGCCTGTTCACACCGACCGGGCTCTTCGGCGCGGGCCGGCAGACCACGGTCTGGCTCTACATGATCTGGCACGGCGTCTTCCCGCTATGCGTGCTGGGCTATGCCTGGCTGAAGGAAAAGGACGGAGGCCCGCGGGTTCGGACTGCGACGAGGAGGGCGATCTGCGCCAGCGTGCTCGGCATCATCGCCGCGATGGCGGTCTTCACTTGGATCGTCACCGTGCAGCACGATCTGTTGCCGGTCCTGCTGCGCGACGGCCGCTACACGCCGACAATGATCGGTGTCGTGTCCTTCGTGTGGTCGCTGAGCTTTGCCGCGCTCGTCTCGCTCTGGTTCCGCAGGCCGCATTCGGTGATCGACGTCTGGCTCATGGTCGTCATGTGCGCCTGGCTGTTCGACATCGCGCTGTCGGCGATCGTCAACGTCGCACGCTTCGATCTGGGCTTCTATGCCGGCCGGCTCTATGGGCTCGGCGCGGCGACCTTCGTGCTCGCGGTGCTCCTCATCGAGAATGTCCGCCTTCAGGCGCATACGGTGGGCCTCGTCGGCAGGTTGCGCCAGCAATCGGCTTCGGAACGCGACTATTACGGCAAGCGTCTCGCCCTGTATGGCGCGGTGGTCGAGTCCTCCAACGACGCCATCATCACGAAAACGCTCGACGGCATCATCACCGGCTGGAACAAGGCCGCCGAACATCTGTTCGGCTATTCCGCTGCGGAGGCGATCGGCAAGCCGATCGACATCATCGTGCCGCCGGATCTCAAGGGCGAAGTCAGGAGCATCCTCAACCGGATCGCCAGCAACGAGTCGATCGCGCAGCACGAGACGATCCGCATCCGGAAAGACGGACGCCCGCTCGACGTTGTCCTGAATGTCTCCCCTTTGCGCACAGATCATGGCGAGATCATCGGCGCCTCCAAGATCGCGCATGACATTACCGAAGAGAAGCAGGCGAGAGAAAAGCTGCGCCGCGAGACCGAAGAACGCCAGCGCATTTTCGAGACATCGCAGGACCTGATCCTGGTCACTGACGGCTATGGCAATTTCGTCCAGATCAGCCCGAGCGTGAAGAACATCCTCGGCTACAGCCCTGAGGACATGGTCGGGCACAGCGCGACCGAGTTCATCCATCCCGACGATCTCGAGAACACGCGGAGCGAGATGCGCGCGGCCCGGCGCGGCGCGGTCAAGCGCAGTTTCGAGGCGCGCTACTATCATTACGACGGTCACGAAGTCACGCTGAACTGGATGGGCACCTGGTCGGAGCCGGTGAAGCGCCACTTCTTCATCGGCCGCGACCTCACCGACAAGCAGGCCGCCGAAGCCCAGCTCCGGCAGGTCCAGAAAATGGACTCCATCGGCCAGTTGACCGGCGGCGTCGCCCACGACTTCAACAACGTGCTGACCGTCATCACGGGCACGATCGGCATTCTCAGCGACGCCGTCGCCGACCGGCCCGAACTTGCCGCCATCACCAAGTTGATCGACGATGCCGCCGAGCGGGGCGCGCAGCTGACCAAGCACCTGCTTGCCTTCGCGCGCAAGCAGCCGCTGCAGCCGCGCGAGATCGACGTCAACGCATTGGTGCTCGAAGCCGCCAAGCTGTTGCATCCCACGCTCGGCGAGCAGATCACGATCGTGCCGCAGCTCACCGAGGATGCCTGGCCGACACTGGTCGACCCGGGCCAGCTCTCCACCGCGATCCTCAATCTGGCATTGAACGCGCGCGACGCCATGCCCGACGGCGGCACCTTGGTGCTGGAGACGCGCAACATCTTCCTCGACGATGGCTATGCCAGCATGAACCCTGACATGGTCGCCGGCAGCTACGTGATGATTGCAGTCAGCGACACCGGCAGCGGAATTCCGGCGGACCTGATCGACCGTGTGTTCGATCCTTTCTTCACCACCAAGGAGGTCGGCAAGGGCACCGGCCTGGGCTTGAGCATGGTGTTCGGCTTCGTCAAGCAGTCTGGCGGCCACATCAAGATCTACAGCGAGGAAGGCCACGGCACGAGCGTGAAGATCTACCTGCCGCGCTCGACCGGGGTGCAGGAGACCGAGTTCGAAGCGCTCCAGAATGCGCCCATCGCCGGCGGCAACGAGAAGATCCTGATCGTCGAGGATGACGCGCTGGTGCGGCAATATGTTGTGACGCAGGTCAAGAGCCTCGGCTATACCGCGCTCGAGGCCGCCAACGGCGCCGAGGCCCTCACCATCATCGACAGCGACAAGACCATTGACCTGCTCTTCACCGACATCATCATGCCCGGCAACATGAACGGCCGCCAGCTTGCTGACGAAGCGCACAAGCGCCGCCCCGACCTGAAGACGCTGTTCACCTCGGGCTACACCGAGAACGCCATCGTCCATCACGGCCGGCTGGATTCCGGCGTGCTGCTGCTGGCCAAGCCCTACCGCAAGTCCGAGCTCGCCAAGATGCTCAGGACGGCCCTCGCCAGTTGAGCCTGCGACGTCTCTGCGCTATCGCAGGTGCGAACTCCTCTCAGCTCACGAGGCCAGTTTGAAAAATCTCCTCACCGACATCGCCGGCGTCCGCGTCGGCCATGCCGAAGACGCAAAAGTCGGCTCGGGCGCGACCGCGGTTGTCTTCGATTCTCCGGCGGTCGCCGCCATAGACGTTCGCGGCGGCGGACCCGGCACGCGCGAGGACGCATTGCTCGATCTTGCCAACACCGTCGAGCGCGTCGACGCCATCGCGCTGTCGGGCGGCTCCGCCTTTGGCCTCGATACCGGCGGCGGCGTGCAGGCCTGGCTCGCCGAGCAGGGTCGCGGCTTCCGGGTTCGCGAAGCGCTGATCCCGATCGTGCCGGGCGCGATCCTGTTCGACCTCCTCAATGGTGGCGACAAGGCCTGGGGACGCTTCTCGCCCTATCGTGACCTCGGCTACGCCGCGGCAGCAGCAGCCGCCGCCGGCACGGACTTCGCGCTCGGCAGCGTCGGCGCCGGCCTCGGTGCCACCACCGCGACGTTCAAAGGCGGGCTCGGCTCGGCCTCGGCGGTGACGCCCGATGGCGTCAAGGTCGCGGCGATCGTCGCCGTCAACGCGGTGGGCAGCGTCACCGTCGGCGACGGACCGTGGTTCTGGGCGGCGCCGTTCGAGGTGGACGGCGAATTCGGCGGACGCGGGCTGCCGGACAGATTCACCGACGACATGCTCCGCATGCGCATCAAGGGCGGTCCCGCGGCGAGCGCGCGCGAAAACACCACTATCGGCGCCATCGTCACTGATGCGGTGCTGACCAAACCCCAGGCCAAGCGGCTGGCGATGATCGCGCATACCGGTTTTGCCCGCGCGATCTATCCGGTGCACGCGCCGACCGACGGCGACGTGCTGTTCGCCGCCGCGACGTGCGCGAAGCCGATCGAGCCGCTGGTCGGCCTCACCGAGCTTGGCACGATCGCTGCCAACGTGGTCGCACGCGCGATCGCGCGTGGCGTCTACAGCGCGTCGGCCTTGCCGTTCGCGGGCGCCCAGCCGGCTTGGAGGGATCGGTTTGGCTAGAAGCGAAACGGAAATTAGGTTGAATCGATTGCCGCGGGCCGCTCACCTCTCCCGCTTGCGGAGAGGTCGGCGCGAAGCGCCGGGTGAGGGCTCTCTCCACTAGGCGATTGTCCCATTGCGGAAGCACCCTCTCCCCAACCCTCTCCCGCAAGCGGGAGAGGGAGCCCACCTCCCTGTTGCAGCTATCGAGCTTCATCTCGTCATGCTTTAGCAACGAATTGGCGGATGCCGCGTTTGCCTGACGGGCTAAGGTGCACCGTCATGCCGTCTTCCGTGATCCGCTTCTTTCGCTATGCGCCCGATATGCGCGAGCTGAAGGTGACTTTCGTCAGCGGTCGCCTGTATGTCTACGAGGACGTTCCGGCCGAGGTCGTTGCCGCGTTCAAGGATGCGCGCTCAAAGGGAACGTTCTTCAACCAGCACATCCGTGACCGCTATGCCTGTCACGAGATCACGCGTGAATACTCCGGACGCGCCGGATCCTGATCACACGCTCATCGACATCGAAGAGGACGCGGTCGCGGACACAGCCTGCGCCTGACGCTGCATCATCTGCCCGAACCAATCATAGGGCGAATTGCCGCCACCATTCGCGCTTGAAGAGCTGGACGCGCCAGGCACAGTCGTCGACATCTTGAAACCGTCGGCATAGGTGACGGTGGTGGTGGTCGAGCCGTCGGCATTGGTCGTCGTCGTCGAGGTCGACCCCCTGCTTGCCTTCGACGAAGACTCCGATCCGCCGCCCGACGCATCGCCCGATCCGCCGGCGCCTTGCGCGTGATGGCGGCCATGGCCGCTCGTCAGCGCCTTCGACATCTCATCCAGGCTGATGCTGTCATCCGAGTTCGCATCCATCTTCGAGAACACGTCGTCGGCCTGCGCCAGATTGGTGCCGCCGGCGCCCAGCGCATCCTCGAACTCGGACTTGGTGATCTTGCCGTCGCCATCCGCATCGATCTGCGAGAACAGATCCTTCAGCGCCGCCTCCCGGTCCTTCGAGGTCGAGGACGCCGAACTCGACGAGGTCGAGCTGGTCGCCCCGCTCGCGCCGTCGGTCGACTGGCTTTGCGCCGCGAACAACGCATTCATCGTTTCGGGCGATATCTGCGGATACCTGCCCGAATTGATCGACGAGGTCGCGCCGCTGGTCGTGCTGCTGCTGCCGCTGTCGATCGCGAATGGATTGGTTGCGCCTTGGGAAGATCCCGTCTTCTGCGTTGCCGATGACGATTTCGAGCTCGTCAGCGACTGGATCACGTCGAGCGCACTGCCTACGGCACCGAGGGCGAACAACATTGCACAACTCCAACCGATGCGGCATGCCGCGGCCAATGTTCCGAAGACGACGTCAGCAAGAGATGACGCCAGAAAGAGACGTCAGCAAGCGTCGTGCCAGCGTGAAAAGCTCAATGAAATCCGCCTTCGCTGCGCCTTGCACGGTCCGGGAACACCGGCAATTCGTGCCGGTCGCGGCAGAAATTTCCGCCCACAGGAAGCAGCTTCCCCCTGCATTGCCCGCTGCGGAGGCCCATGTTAGGCGAGGCCATTCTTGTTTCGGCCGCCACCGGAAACCGCGCCATGACCCAAGCCTTCGCCCCCCGCCCCCTGGCCATAGCACCCTCGATCCTGGCCTCGGATTTCTCCAAGCTCGGCGAGGAGGTGCGCGCGGTGGATGCCGCCGGCGCCGACTGGATCCATCTCGACGTGATGGATGGACACTTCGTTCCCAACATCTCCTACGGTCCTGATGTCATCAAGGCGATGCGCCCGCACACGAAGAAGATCTTCGACGCGCATCTGATGATCTCGCCCTGCGACCCCTATCTCGAGGCCTTTGCGAAAGCCGGGTGCGACCACATCACCGTCCATGCGGAGGCAGGTCCACATCTGCACCGTTCGCTCCAGGCCATCCGCGCGCTCGGCAAGAAGGCCGGCGTCTCGCTCAACCCGGGCACGCCGATCAGCGCGCTCGAATACGTGCTCGACCTGGTCGACCTCGTGCTGGTGATGTCGGTCAATCCCGGCTTCGGCGGCCAGACCTTCATCCCCTCCGCGATCGGCAAGATCCGTGACATCCGCGCGATGACTGCGGGACGCCCGATCGACATCGAGGTCGACGGCGGTATCGGCCCTGACGTTGCCGGCGCGCTCGCGGCGGCGGGCGCCAACGCCTTCGTCGCTGGCACCTCCGTGTTCAGGGGCGGCACGCAGGAGGCCTACAAGACCAACATCGCGGCCATCCGCAACGCGGCGCTAGGGGCGCGCGGCGAAGCGATTTGAGCTGGATCGGGAGCCCGCAAACCTGCGGATCTTAGCGGTGTTGCAGCGCGCAATGCCTAGAAACTGCAATCTTGATCCGTACTCATCCGGACTTCACTGATTCGCGCAAATCACCGCAAGTGACTCCTGCCTGCTTTTGACGGGAGCACATCATGACGACGACCCTGGTTTGGACTGGCGTAGCGTTGTGGTTCGGATTCAATGCGGCGATTGCAGCTCGCAGCCTCTACGTGGCGCGACCGGTGAAGGCCCCAACTTCGGCCCGCATCATCCCGCTTCATCGTCACCGGGACTGAGCGCGATGCAGATCGCACTCGTGAAGCGCCAGCCGAAGCGCAGGTGCCGGATCCCGCGTCGCCCGCATCTGAGCCTCGATGACTTGTTCGGCCGCCTCGAACGCGCCGACGGCACGCTGGACAACGATGCCTGGCCTGACAATTCGGACCTCGACCATTCGTTCTCCTCGCAGCGCCGACACTGAGATTTCCTTTTCCGGACCGCCCACCATGAAGCCGCACTGCCCGAACTGCCTGAAGGAAATGACGAAGGCGTCCGCGTCGCGCAACCTGTTCAACTGCGAGCCCTGCCGCGAGATCATCCAGTATTTTGGCGGCAGTGCGGATCACGGCGAGCCCGGCCCGCAATTCTCCTGGCCCATCCGCCGTAAGCGCGCTGCTCACACCGTCCACGCGGCCTGATCCGCCGTTCGGAGGCGCAGCCCTATCCGGCCGCCTCGCCGGCATCCGCTTCGGCTGCATCCCCCGCCATTCGCGGCGGCCGCACCACGGTGACGGTGCAGGCTGCTTCCGAGGCCACCTTGGCCGAGACGCTGCCGAGCAGCGTACGGCGGAACGAGCTCTGC
Organism: Bradyrhizobium zhanjiangense; assembly: GCF_004114935.1. Classification (NCBI taxonomy): domain Bacteria; kingdom Pseudomonadati; phylum Pseudomonadota; class Alphaproteobacteria; order Hyphomicrobiales; family Nitrobacteraceae; genus Bradyrhizobium; species Bradyrhizobium zhanjiangense. Next base: position 3,906,379 of record NZ_CP022221.1, on the reverse strand, counting down.
CGTGCCCCGATGATGACGTGGTCGAGATGATTGACCGCGGCGAACTCCAGGATCGCAGCGGCGGGATCGACGGCTTCCAGCACATGAACCGACAGCCGGCTCTCATCCAGCTTGAGGGGCGTCGCCCAATGCCGGAGCGCGACCAGGCGGTCGATATGCTTGTTGGAGCCCTGCTCGTCGAGCGTCCGGTCGATCGCGATGCGGTTGAGCTTGAGCACGTTGAGGCAGGCAAGCCGCGCCGAGGGCAGTGTGGCGAGGATGCGCGCGGTCGTCACGCGGAGCGCTTCGTTCAGCTCCGGTGCGCCCTCCACCGTGTCGAGCGCCACCGCAAGAATTGGGCTCGACGCGATCTGCGCCGCGACATCCGACTTCGCCCGTGGCTGCATGACGCCCTGATTGAAGCGGCGCCGCCACGCGATGCCCAGGGAATCACGCTTCAGCCGTTCCGCGCGCGCGGTGAGCTTGACCTGATCCGGATGGGTGAGGTCGAAGGCGAGCTGTGATGCCGTTGGATAGCGCCACACCGGCTCGATCTCGAGGCAGCGCAGCACCACCTCCTGGAGCCAGGGCGGATAGTCAGCGCGCAATGCGCGCGGCGGATAGGGATCGCGCCACAGCCGGCGCCGCATCGCGCGCAACGTCTCACCCTCGCCGAACGGACGCTCGCCCGTAGTGAAGAAATAGAGCAGCACGCCGAGCGAGAACAGGTCACTGCGCGGATCGTCACGAACACCAAGCAGCCGCTCGGGGGCCATGTAAGGCGCGGTCCCGTAAGGCAGGCGAAATTCTTCCTGCAACAAATCAGGCAGATGGTTGTGGTGCGACAGGCCGTAATCGATCAGCACGGCCTCGCCGCTCTCGCGGAACATGATGCTGCTTGGCTTGATGTCGTGATGGATCACGTTCTGCCGGTGCAGGTCGGCGAGCGCGGTCGCAATCTTCGCCACGAGTTGCCGCGCCTCGTCATAGGGCAGCGGCAGGTCCGGCAGCCGCTTGTAGAGCGTCGTGCCGACGATGCGCTCGATCACGACATAGGCCTGGTGCGCGAAATCCCCGGTGCCGAAACAGGCCGGCACGTGCGGCCCTGCGAGCCGCGGCAGGATCATCATCTCCATCTCGAAAGAGACGATCGCGGCGGGATCCTCGCCCTCCGACACCCGCGGGATCTTCATCAGCATGGGCACATCGATGCCGGGATGGGTGACGGTCCACAGCGTCGCCATTCCGCCAGCATGCACGCACTCGCCGATGGTGAAGCCGTCGATCACAGCGCCTGATTTGACCAGCGGTTTCGGCATCGCCGTCAGCGCCCCTGCGAGAGGCGGTCGGCCAGCCAATGCGGCAGGCCGTTCTCGCGGATCCGGTTTGCGGCCGTCTCGATATCGTAGGGCGCGCGGCAATAGGTGATCTGGCACGAAACCGTGTCGAACAGCACGAAGGCCGCGGATGGATCGCCGTCGCGGGGCTGGCCGACCGAACCGAGCACGGCAAGCCATTGCCGCCCGCGCAAGAGCTGCACGGACACGTCGGTCTTCGGCACAAAGCTCGTCATCTTCGCCGTCACCGACATCGAATAGAGCGCCGGCCTGTGGATGTGGCCGCAGAAGGTGACGTGGGCGGGCGTCGATATCAGGCTCTTGGCGGCATCGGCCGTTGATCGGACATAGTGCCAGCGCTGCGGGCTGGAGGCTTCCGAATGCACGAACAGACGGCCGTCGTCCTCCACCAGCATCGGCAATTCGGCCAGGAACCGCCGCTGCGCGCTATCGAGCCGGCCGCGGGTCCATTCGATCGCGACCTGCGCCTCGACATTCATGGTCTCGGCCGAGGAATTGACCGCCTGGTCGTGATTGCCGCGCACGGCAATGGCGCCGCCGGCGACGAGCTCCATCGCTGTGTCCACGACCCATTCCGGATCGGCGCCATAGCCGACGAAATCACCGAGCAGGACGAAGCGCTCCGCGCCCTTCGCACGGGCGATCTTCAGGCACGCCTCGAACGCCTGCCGGTTGCCGTGGATATCCGAGAAGACAGCTAGGAGCACGTACCCTCCACCCTCAAATCTTATCGGAAGCCGATAAGGCCAAATTGAGGGACGTCAAGAACATGCGCCGGCGCGGGTCGGTTTTCCAGCGGGTCGCTGCCGCGATGGTGAAGGGCCTATTGCTCGTCCTTTGGCGGCATCCGGGGCGGCGGCAGCGGCGTGAACACAGCGCTTTGCGCGCCGGCCGGCGGGGCATTGAACTCGCCGGTCGAGGAATCGCCGCCACTGGTCTCCAGGATCGTCTTCGGCGTCACATATTCCCGCACCATGTCGATCAGGCTGCCGTCACCGCCGCCGAAATCGGCGGCGCGCCCGCCCTGCGGATGCCCGGCCGCGATCTCGTTCTGCGCCGCATGGGTCTTGTCGGCCAGCCTGTCGTCATAAGGCACCCGGAACGCCCGCGGAATGCCGCTCGGGCGATTGTCTTCGTCCAGCGCCTCGACCCAGAGATAGATCGAGCCGGGATCGCCCTCCAGCGAATGCGGCTCGACGATGCGGGCCTGGAGCAGCTTGAAGGCGGCCGGCATCCGGTCGGAGCTGGCCCAGCCGAGCAGCCCGCGCATCTCGGTGAAGCTGACGACATAGAAGGCGCTGGTCACGACCACCGCGACCGCCTTCAGGGACCAGTGCAGCCGCGCATAGACCAGAACGACCAGCAGCAGCGCGCCTACGACGGCGTAGGCGACCGACAGCGAGAGGATGACCGTCTGCAGGCTAATCACGGCGCACCCTCACAGCGTTCTTGCTCACACCGGTCTTGGGATCGACATCGCCGCCGTTGCGCCAACTGCTGCGAAACGTCTCCAGCAGCGACTTCGGCCGCTGATCCACATTGACCACCTTGCCCTCGGCATCGAGCCGGAACCGGACTGCGGTCTTCTCGTCGCCGGTGTGGTCGAGCGTAAACTTGTTGTCGAAGATCACCTGCGCGGTCGGATTGAGCTTCTGCACCTTCACATTGGCCGTCACGGGCTCGCCGGTCGTCGCGACGAAATGCGAGACATTGACGGTGTATTCGCCGGCGAGGATGCCGCGCACGGTGACGATCTCCTCGCGGATGGGCGAGGCGATCTTCTTGCCGGCGACGATGATGAAGTCATTGGCGCCGCCGCGATCGTCGCGGTCCAGCGTGAGGAAGCCGGCCTCGCGGTGGCGGTACCAGGCGATGTTGCCGGCAGGGTCCTGCACGAACAGGTCGAGATCGTCGGGGTGATTGTCCGGCCAGTCCAGCGTGATCATAAACTCGGCCTTGGAATCGATCTTGCCGTCCTTGGCATCCGGCGAGACCGCAAGCAATGCCAGAAAGAACAGGAACGCGATCACCTGGAGCGCCTTGAACAGCATCACGCCGAGCGGATCGAACGCCTCCTCGCGCGGATAGAGACCGAAATCATCCATCATGACGGCGTCCCAGATCCCCTGCGCTCCAGGACCGGGGTCACATAGGTCTCGGTCAGCACCACCGCATCCGAGAACACCCGCTGGGTCGCCGCATCCAGCATGTAGTACTGGATGCGGACCAGGATCGAGCCGACGAGGCCCGCCAACGTCGTGTACATCGCCACCGCCATGCCGTCGCTCATCAGCCCCATCGAGGAGCGCATCGCGGTCTTGTCGGCGGCATCCAGGCCCGCGATCGGCGCCAGCATGATGATGAAGCCGATGATGGTGCCGAGCAGGCCGAGCTTCATCAGCGTGTCCGAGACGAAAGCGCCGAAGCCGTTGGAGCCGCGCAGCCGGTCGGCCAGCGTCCGCAGCAGCAGCGTCTGGTCGACCGGCCGGTAGCCTTGCGCGGCGGCCTTGGTCACGAGGCTCTCGATGTGATCGCGCACGAGGCCCCGCGGCAGCGCCGTCGCCCCTGCATCCAGCGCCTTGCTGCCGCCGACGGCCGACAGCACCGCCCGGCAGCGCCGTGCCGCTGCGCCCTCACGGGCGATCGCCCGCGTCCGCAGGAAGCAGTGGCCGCAGGTGACGACATAAAGCACCGCGATCACGCTCGAAATGTAGGTGCGGTCGGAGGTCAGCATCAGGTGGATCAGGCCGAAGCGCCACAAGAGCACGACGGCGAAGACCGAGAGCCCGGTGAAGATCATCCAGAACAGCAGTGCGCTGCGCTCGGATGGGTCGGCAGCTTGGCCCGCGATCGGTCCAATCGTCATAGAACTCATGCTGCACTGCTCCTGACTTGCGCCGATTGGCTGCGACGATTGGCCGAGAAAGATTCTTGCCCGATTAGATCAAAGCCGCCGCGCCAGGTCCAAAGACTCATGCCCAATCCGGCTTGGGAAATTTGCCCGAGCTGCCATCCTGCCGTTCCCCGCAATTGGCAAGGCGCGGCGGCGTTGTTAGGCTGAGCTTACCAAACGTTGGGGGTGATCGCATGCGCCTCGTGCTTCAGCTCGTCGCCCGTCTGCTGCTCATTGTGGCGCTGTGCCTGGGAGCGGCGACGGTGTGGGCCACGTTCGACGCCTACCGCAGCGTCGACCGGGCGACGGCGGCCTCCGCGCAGCGGGTCGCGCAGGCGCTTCAGGCGCTGTACTGGCGTGAGCTCTTGCTGCGCAGCAGCAGAGCCCGCGAGCATCTCTTGCCGATTCCGGATTGGCGCACGCTGGAGACGATGAAGCTGATCTCGCCCGGCGTCTGCGTCGAGTTCCAGCCAGCCGCGGCGTTCGAGAAGCCGCTCTGCGGCCAGAGCCAAGGCATCGGCAAGACACCGCCGCGCTGGTTCGCATCGATCGTGCCGACCTTCCTCGGCAGCCACGCCGAGGTGGTGCGGCCTGTCAGTCCCCGCGCGGCAGCCGCCGGCACGGTGGTTGCGACGCCGGACGCCGCCGCCGCAATCTCGCTCGCCTGGGAGTACATCCTCAACGTGATCGACGTTGCTCTGCTGATGGCGGCGGCAATCGCTCTGCTGGCTTCGCTCGCGATCGCGCACGCGCTGGCGCCGGCACGCACCATCGTCACCGCCTTGCAGCGCATGGCGCGCGGCCAGTATCGTACGAAGCTGCCGCGCTTCCGTTCGATGGAGCTTGCGATGATCGGTAGCGCCGTCGATGCGCTCGGCGGCCGGCTGGAGGAAGCGACCGAGCAGCGCGCGGCGCTGACACGGCGGCTGATCGAGATCCGAGACGACGAACGCCGCGCGCTCGCCCGCGAGCTCCACGACGAATTCGGACAAAATCTATCGGCCATCCTCGCCTTCGCCAACACCATCGAGACGGCGAGCGCGAAGGAAAGCAAAGACAACGGCATCGCGCAGGATGCGCGCATGATCTCGCAGGCCACCCATCACCTGATGGCCTCGCTGCGTGACGCCTTGAAGCGGCTGCGCAATCCGCTGCCCGAGGAGCTTGGGCTCGAGGCCTGTCTCGTCAATCTCGTCGACAGCTGGCGTTCGCAAAGCGCGGCGCGGCCGACGATCCAGCTCGACCTCAGGGGCGATCTCACCGACATCAGCGGCCCGGCGGCCACCACCGCCTATCGCGTGGCGCAGGAATGCCTGACCAATGCCCTGCGTCACGGCTCGGCGCGCGAGATCTCGTTGCGCATCGAGCGCCAAGCCGGCGAGGACGACGCGCTCCTGATCCGTGTCGAGGACGACGGCGGCGGCGATGCGGAGCGCGTCGCGCAATCGGCCGGTTTCGGCCTCACCGGCATCCGCGAACGTGTTGCGGCCGCCGGTGGATCGCTGTCGATCCTGCCCGCGACCCGCGGCCTCAGCGTGGCCGCCACCATCCCGCTCGCCGCGTGAGGCCGAGATGAGCGAGGTCGCGGCAACAGGAATCTCCGTGCTGCTGGTCGACGACCACCCGATCGTGCGGCAAGGCTACCGGCGCGTGCTGGAAAGCCAGGGCGATCTTCGCGTCGTGGCGGAAGCCGACAACGCCGCGGACGCCTATGGTGCCTTCAAGGCGCACGATCCCGATGTCGTCGTGCTTGATATCTCGATGCCCGGCGCGAGCGGGCTGGAGGCGATCCGCAACATCCGTGCGCGCAGCCCGCGGGCGCGCATTCTCGTCTTCACCATGCACAACGAAGCCGTGCTGGTGAAAGCCGCCTTCAGCGCCGGCGCCTCTGGCTTCGTCACCAAGAGCAGTGAGCCGTCGGCTGTCGTGAATGCGATCCGCAGCGTAGCGCGCGGCGAGCGTGCGATGAGCGACGACATCGCGCATATTTTAGCCGAGGACAGCCTGTCGCCGACCGGCTCGGCGCTGGATCAACTGGGCGAGCGTGAGATCGAGATCCTGCGGCAGTTCGCCGGCGGCGCCACCACCGAGCAGATCGCAGCGCATCTCAACCTCAGTGTGAAGACGGTGCAGAACTATCACTATCTGATCAAGTCGAAGACGGGCGCGCGCACGGACGCGCAACTCGTACGGCTTGCGGCGTCGTGCGGGTTGACGAGGATCTAGCAGCAGGGCTGCCGCATCGCTTCAGTCCTGTGAACCTTCTCAATGTGCCAAGCGGAATGGAACGGAGACCGTTCAGTTTCGGTTAGCAACGGAGTGAAGGAGTAACGGTCATGAGTAAGGGTCATCACAAAACAGTCGACCATCCCCCGATCATCACAGTAGGCGAACTCATTGACGAGCTTTGCCGCCTACCGGACACCGCCGTCGTCCACTTCCGCTGCCCAATGCTCGATCAGGAACTCACATTCTACCGTCTTCGAAAGCGGTCGAAGGACGTCGTCGAAATCGCGGTCAATGCATATCCGGAGAGTCTGCCGGTCGTGCCCTCGTCCGACCCTGCTTTCCACACGCGAAGACATCAGGCTTCCTCGCCCTCGCTTCGCGACGACCCCCTGCTCCACAAGGCGAGAGGTTGATTAGCCGTACCGCTTTTGAAGGGATCGTGCGGCTTTAGGCCGCCTTCAGCCCACGCAGCAGCAGCGCCAGCGTCGCATCGACGCGCGCGGAGAGATCGGCATCCTTCCACTCGTCGGCATGGGCCGGATGGTGGAAGCGGACGGTGGCATCGAAGATGGCGCGCGCGGTGGTCTTGACGTCCTCCACCTCGAATACGCCCTGCTTGACGCCGTCGGTCAGGATCGCCGCGATCTGGTCGATCATGGTGTCCTTGTGACACTTGACGGCCGCACAGGCCTCGCGCGCCAGCGTCAGATAAGTCTGGAACATCTCGGGGTCGTCGAGCACGCGCGAACGCTTGGCGGCGAACAGCGTGCGCAACCAGCGATCCAGCCTGTCAGGCGCGGGGCCCTGCTCCCCGGCGATCGCGCGCAACGGTGAGTCGATGCGGTCGAGCCAGCGTTTGGCAACGGCCTCGCGCAGCGAGGCCTTGCTCGGGAAATGACGATAGACGCTGCCGTGGCTCACATCGAGCGCACGGGCAACGTCGACCACCGTGGCCTTGGCAAGTCCGAAGCGCCTGAGCACGTCCTCGGTGACTTCGAGGATCCGCTCCGGCGTCAAGACAACAGCTTCGTTCATGCCAGCACCATGTTCCCGTTCAGGGTTCAGTTACCCGGCAGTAGGACCGCTTCCGAAGCGCCCTGGCCGGTCGTTCGGAAAGCCTATGCCTTAATGAGGCAGTTTTGCAGCCTGCGCCGCGATCTGGCGCGCCACCAGCAAATTGAGCCAATGCCCAATCACGCCGGTGAAATTGAGGATTTCGGTCGTCATTGTCTTAAGTCTCCATTCGTCCGCGGTCCCCGTTCTTCAATCCGCCCTCCGATCCGAGCTTGTTTCGGATGTCGGGCTCCCCGGGGCTTGTCGCGGGACGCCCAATCGGAGCGTCCGGTTACGGATATACACGTCTCGCTGACAGATTTCAATATCTGTCAGTCAATGATCCGTGATTGACAGCCAATTTTTGCTCCGGCGCAGGCTCGCCCCGCCCGACCGGTGGATAGTTGCCCTCGTACCCCGCTCCCTGAGCCCGATCGTTTGTTTCGCCCTCCCCGCTCTGCTAAATCGCGGCGTAAAAAGCATTTTGGCCGGAGCCCACGCCCCTAGCATCCCCAGGGGCGTCCCGCCCACCTCTTGGAGCCGTCAGATGATCCCCCGCTATACCCGCCCGGAAATGGCCTCGATCTGGGAGCCGCAGACCCGGTTCAAGATCTGGTTCGAGATCGAGGCGCATGCGGCGGACGCGCTCGCCGAGCTTGGCACCATCCCCAAGGAGGCCGCCAAGACCGTCTGGGCCAAGGCCAAGGACGCCACGTTCGACGTCGCCCGCATCGACGAGATCGAGCGCGAGACCAAGCACGACGTCATCGCCTTCCTCACCCACCTCGCCGAGATCGTCGGCCCCGAGGCACGTTTCGTGCACCAGGGCATGACCTCCTCCGACGTGCTCGACACCTGCCTCAACGTCCAACTCACCCGCGCCGCCGACCTGCTGCTCGCCGACCTCGACAAGGTGCTGGCCGCCCTGAAGAAGCGCGCCTTCGAGCACAAGATGACGCCAACCATCGGCCGCAGCCACGGCATCCATGCCGAGCCCGTCACCTTCGGCCTCAAGCTCGCCTATGCCTATGCCGAATTCTCGCGCGCCAAGGAGCGTCTGATTGCGGCGCGCAAGGAGGTCGCGACCTGCGCCATCTCCGGCGCCGTCGGCACATTCGCGCAGATCGACCCGCGCGTCGAAGCGCACGTCGCCAAGGCCATGGGCCTCGTGCCGGAGCCGATCTCGACGCAGGTGATCCCGCGCGATCGCCACGCGATGTATTTCTCGACACTTGGCGTGATCGCCTCCTCGATCGAACGCATCGCGGTGGAGATCCGCCACATGCAGCGCACCGAGGTGCTGGAGGCCGAAGAATTCTTTTCGGAGGGACAGAAGGGCTCTTCGGCGATGCCGCACAAGCGCAATCCGGTGCTCTCGGAAAACCTCACCGGTCTCTCCCGCATGGTGCGGGCCTATGTGACGCCGGCGCTGGAGAACGTCGTGCTCTGGCACGAACGCGACATCTCGCACTCTTCCGCCGAGCGCATGATGGGCCCGGACGCGACGGTGACCCTCGACTTCGCGCTGGTGCGCCTCGCCGGCCTGATCGACAAGCTGCTGGTGTACCCCGCCAACATGCAGAAGAACCTCGACCGCCTCGGCGGCCTCGTGCACTCCCAGCGCGTGCTGCTGGCTTTGACGCAGAAGGGCGCCAGTCGCGAGGACGCCTACAAGCTCGTGCAGCGCAACGCGATGCCGGTCTGGCGCGGCGAAGGCGATTTCCTTCAGCTCCTGAAGAAGGACACTGAGGTGAAGAAATATCTCAGCGATGCCGAGATCGAGGAGCAGTTCGACCTCGGCTATCACCTCAAGCACGTCGATACGATCTTTAAGCGCGTGTTCGGCGAAGCGTAGGATCGTAGGGTGGGTTAGCTTTGCGGCCTGCGCGAAGCGCAGTCCGCTGGGCGTAACCCACCTCTTTCGCGTCCGCGGAGCTAACCCACCCTCGAACTACGAACGACAACAAGAACGGATCCTCCATGCCCATCGTCAATCGCGTTGCCGCCCTGTCCGACGAAATGGCCGCCTGGCGCCATGACTTCCACGAGAACCCCGAGCTGCTCTACGAAGTCCACCGCACCGCCGGCATCGTCGCCGACAAGCTGCGCGAGTTCGGCTGTGACGAGGTGGTGACGGGCATCGGCCGCACCGGCGTGGTCGGCGTGATCCGCGGCCGCAAGTCCGCCTCCGGCAAGACCATTGGCCTCCGCGCCGATATGGACGCGCTGCCGATCATGGAGACGTCAGGCGTACCTTACACCTCAAAAGTGCCCGGCAAGATGCACGCCTGCGGCCATGACGGTCACACCGCGATGCTGCTCGGCGCGGCCAAATATCTCGCCGAGACGCGCAATTTCGACGGTACGGCGATCATGATCTTCCAGCCCGCCGAGGAAGGCGGCGGCGGTGGCAAGGCCATGGTCGAGGACGGGCTGATGACGCGCTGGAACATCCAGGAGGTCTACGGCATGCACAACATGCCGGGCCTGCCCGAAGGCCATTTCGCAACCACTCCCGGCGCGATGCTCGCCTCCTCCGACAACATCCAGATCATCGTTAATGGCAAGGGCGGCCATGCCGGCGCCGGCCCGCACAAATCGGTCGATAGCGTCCTGATCGGATCGCAAATCGTCAATGCGCTTCAGTCGATCGTCTCGCGCAATGTCGACCCGCTCAAATCGGCCGTTATCTCGATCACCCAGTTCCACGCCGGCACCGCCTTCAACATCATCCCTGAAGTCGCCGAGCTCGCCGGCACCGTGCGCACGCTCGATCCTGAAGTCCGCGATCTCGTCGAGCGCCGCATAGGCGAGGTCGCCGACAGCGTCGCGCGCGCCTATGGCGGCTCGGCCGAGACCAAGTACACGCGGATGTATCCCGTGACGATGAACCATGCGCGCGAGGCCGGCCTTGCCGCCGACGTCGCCCGCGACATCGTCGGCACTGATCGCGTCAACGACAAGTTCGTTCCGATGATGGGCGCCGAGGATTTCTCCTTCATGCTCGAAGCGCGTCCCGGCGCCATGGTGCTGGTCGGCATGGGTGACGGCAACGAGTGCCACCACCCGGCCTATGTCTTCAACGACAACATCCTCGGCCACGGCGCCTCGTTCTGGGTGCGCCTGATCGAGACGCGGATGCCGGCGTAGCTGACCAAAGCTTGTGGCCCGGGTGAGCGGAAGCGACACCCGGGACAAGTCTCGTCAGATTGCGGCACTGCCCCGGATGTCGCTGCGCTCATCCGGGCTACAATGCCCGACATCGTGAACCGCACGGCGCTTAATTGCAGACTTCCTTGGTTCCGACCGTGGACGTCCCATAGCCGGTGCCCGCACCTATCGCACCCGAATGCTGAACAAGCCGGCATCCGCGCCCTACCGGGCGGCAGCCGGCATTGTTGCAGACCATCTGCCCACTCGCCTCCGGCTTGGACGGCGCAGCTTCGGTTGCCTTCCGATCTGCGTCCCGCTTCCGCGAGTCCTCGCGCGTCGCGACCGGCTTCTTCTCCTGGATCTTCTCGCATTCATTGTCGTCGCTGACGCGGTAGCCAGGGCGACAGACAATCTTCGTGCAGGCATCGCCGTCGGCCCTGAAGCCATGGTCGCAGACCAGCGGGCAAATGCGTCCGACTTGGTCTTCAGGGCATCGAGCACATCAGTATTCGCAAGCTTCGCGTCGAATTTCGTGCCGGCGTATCTGTTGAACAGTGACAGCGACCGTTGCGCGGTTTCGCTCCACTCGCCGGTCGGCTCAGCCTTCATGCAACCAACGCGTCGCAGCTCGAGCTGGACTGATTTAGCAAGATCGCCAGGTTGCGGGGCGGACGGGGGCGACAGCGCAGCGACCTTCTTGCTCTCGGCGTCGGCCGCCTGCTTGTCTGCGGCCTGCTTCGCCGCGGCCTCGGCCGCCGCCATTTCCATGGCCTGTTTCTCGGCCAGCGCCTTCGCGGCCGCCGCCTCCGCCGCCTTCTCGCGTTCGGCCGCTTCAGCCTTCGCCTGCTCGATCTGCTTTTGCTTCTCCGCGGCGATGCGCGCATCTTCAGCGGCTTTGGCGGCCGCGGCGACCTTCTCCTGCTCGGCCTTCTGGGCGCGCTCGGCAACGAGCCTTGCCTTTTCCTGCTCGGCCGCCCGGGCCTTTTGTTCGGCTGCAGCACGCGTCTCTTCGGCGCCGATCTTGTTCAGCTGGCCCTTGGCGAGGTTGGCATAGAAGCCATCGGGATATTGCGCCAGAAACGCTTCCCAGCCGTCGCGTGTCGCGAGCTGGAGCGCGAGCTCGTAATCCCTGCGAATGGCCTCCTGCGGGTTGGCTTGGGGACCGGTTGCCGCAGGTCTCACGACGAGGGGCACGTCGTCGCCGCCGAGCGAGCCGTAGACATAGGGCTCCTGCTTGTAGCCGGTCGCCTTCAGCACGTCGTCGCGGACGAAGCCGAAGGCCTTGCGCAGATCGAGTCCCGGCTTCGGCAGGTGCTCGACCAGTGCCGTGGCGAACGGGCTGTTTCTGGCATCGCCGTCCGATGCGGTCGACCCAGCCTTGGCCGCGAAGGCAATCATCGTGTTCGGGCTGGTCGGCTCGACCTTGGCCAGGCCGCGTCCGATCGCGCGCGAGGCCAGCGTGCGCTTCATCGTCTTCGCGAATGGATTGTCGCGACAGGCGTCGAGAATGATCAGGCGCAGCTGCTTGGCCGGCTCGACCGCGAACAGCGCACGCTCGACCGGAATGGTCTCGTCGAGAACGTCGCCGTCCGTCTCCAGCGTGGCATCGGTCGGAATGAGATAGTTGTTGCCGTCGAGCTCGATGCCGTGACCGGCGTAATAGATCACCGCCATGTCCGCGTCGCGCGACCTGCCGGCGAATTCGCGCAGCATGCGCCGCATCTCGCTGGCGCTGAGATCCAGCCTGACGTCCACGGAATCGAAGCCGGCCTTCTTGAACATGCCGCCGACCAGGGTGGCATCGTTGACGGGATTGCCGAGCTTCGGCGCGCTCTTGTAGGCGGAATTGCCGATCACGAGCGCCACCCGCCGGTCGGCATGCGCCGATCCGCAGGTAAGGCCCATCGCAACTATCAACAAAGCAAATAGCCGAAACGGAATCACTTGCGTCCCCCCGGATGCAATTCCACGAGACTATTCGGAAGCATCGCTGATTGCTAATTCTTCCTATGTGATGCCCATCACATAAGACGCCCTGATGGGGGATATGGATAATGCGGCGCAGCGTCGCCCTGCTTTCGGACTGACGCCGAAGCCGTCTATCGGGGTCCGCTACATGTGCACCACCTCGTGGCGCATCACGAACGGTGCAAGCAGCGCATGCACCTCGTTCGCGACCACCTCGCGCTGATCCGGTGGCAGGCCCGCAAGCGTCACGGTGGCGATCGAGCCGTGGCTGCCATGCGCGCCGACCTTCACCTTGCAATCGATGCCGCGCGCGACGATCGGCGCCAGCACCTTAGTGAACACGCGCTCCGCCGCGTCCCAACGCAACTGCGGCTTGAACACCTTGCCGACGCCCGTCACCGGCATCGGATTGATCGGAATCACCTGCACCGGCACGGCGGCGCGCTCCGGCGTGCGCTCGCGCACCCACGTTTCGAGCTCGCCCGGCTCGACGCTCGCGCCCGGCTTCAACTGCACATAGCCCACCGGCAGTTCGCCAGCATAGGCGTCGGGCTGGCCGACCACCGCGGCGAAGCCGACGGCGGGATGTCTGAACATGATCTCCTCGATCGGCGCCGGATCGATGTTGTGGCCGCCGCGGATCACGAGGTCCTTGGCGCGGCCGGTGATCCAGAGATAGCCGTCGGCATCGAGCCGGCCGAGATCGCCAGAATTGACCCAGACCTCGTCGACGAAGGCGCCCTTGTTGTGCTCGTCGTTGAGATAGCCGCCGAACACGCCCGGCCCGGCCATGATGACGACACCGATCTCGTCGGGCGCACAGTCGCGGATCAGGCGGCCATTGGCATCGAGTTGCACGATGCGCACGCGCGCGTAAGGCATGGGAAGGCCGACCGAGCCGAGCCGGATCGGCCGCGACGGATAGGCCAGGGTGTGCACGCTCGAGGTCTCGGTCATGCCGTAGACCTCGATCACCGGCAGCTTGAGCTTGTCCTGGATCGCCGAGCCCACGGCGACGGGAATCGCCGAGCCGCCGCCGGCGGCATATTTCAAGCTGGAGATGTCGGCGTTGCCTGGCGGTACCGCCAGCGTAGCGGCGAGCACCGTCGGCACGCTCGACAGCGCGTCGGGCCTGTAGCGTTCGACCAGCTGCCAGATGTTCTTCACCGCATTCGGATTGCGCCAGCCGCTCGGCGACAGCACGACCAGCGAGCCGCCGCTCGACAGCGTCAGCAGCACTTGCGTCAACGATCCGCCGACGTGAAACAGCGGCATGCCGAACAGCAGATTGGAGCCAGGCTTCGCCTTCAGCAGCAGATTGAGCGCCCAGGCCTGATAGACCTGGTTGGCATGGGTGTGCCGCACCAGCTTCGGCGTGCCGGTGGTGCCGCCGGTGTGGAAATAGGCGGCGATGTCGGCACCCGAAATCTTGCGCCCGCTGACAAGCCGGTCCGACGGCTGCTGCTTGATCAGGTCGCCGAAGGCGAAGATGCCGTTGGCGGGATCGCCGCCGCCGAACACCTGCACGATGGCCTTGAGATGCTTCAGTTGCGGGCGGATCTGCTCGACCTTCTGCCAGATGTCGGTGCCGGGCATCGGCCCGAGCGCCACCAGGATTTTCGTGTTCGCGGCCTCCAAGATCTCCGCGATCTGGTGCGGCTCGAGCAGCGGGTTGACGGGATTGGCGATGCCCGCGGCTTCGGCGCCGAACAGCGTCACGAAGGCATCCGGCACGAGCGGCAGCATGAAGCTGATGACGTCGCCCTTCTCCGCTCCCAACGCGTGAAACATGTTGGCGGCCTGCGTGACGCGCGCGATGAAATCGCGATACGTGACCACGACCGGCGTGTCGGCGGGATCGGCGTTTTGCAGAAACTGGATCGCCGCGCCGTCGGGGTTGCGCGCTGCACCCAGCCTGATCGCGTCATAGGTGCTCTCGGCCGCGACGCGATCGGCATAAGGAATCTGCTCGAAGGCCCGGACGTCGGCGTCCGTCAAGAAATCCGGATAGTCGTTGCCGATGAGCCGATCGAGCGCATGGATGCCCGCCATGGAATTTCGTCCTCCCTCAGATGCATGTCCCCGCCCCCTGTCTTTTGACATTTTGGTTCGGCGAGGCCTCGACCGATTTGCCGGTCGAGCGGGAACACAATGATGGATGATTTGGCGTTCGTCCATCGCCTACCGGCCGCGGCGCTCCGCCTCAATCCAGACCGAAATTGAACCTCCACACCCGATCCGGGGACCAAGAAACTGGCGCCGGCCTCCCCGCCAGCGTCCTGCCGCAAGACTTGAGGTGATCATGCCTACGCATCTGCGGAACCGCATCACAAGCCTGCTCGTCGGACTCGCCATGGCGATCGTGCTGCCTCGCGTGGCGTTGGCCGACACTCAATTCGACAAGATGCGCACCAAGGTCGCGGCTTTCGTCGCCGACAAGATGGAGAAGCTGGGCGGATCCCGCATCATCTACAAGGTGGACACCGATGGCTTACGGGAGGCGGTCGTCACGGATCTGCGCGACGACGCCTACAAGATTCTGCGCGAGGGGCGGATCGCCTTCTCCGGACTTGCGATCAGCGACGGCGGCGTCGAAGTGAAGATTGCGGACGCCAAAGGTCGCGAACAGCTCACACGCAAGCTGGCCTCGGCGGCGGAGGGATTGCCCACGCACGCGCTCACCGCGACCGACGCCGGCGACGGACTGATCAGGCTTGCGCCGACCGACGCCGCATCCGCCGCACGGCTGCACGATCTCGTCGAAGATTCCATCGCTATGATCGAGCAGCGCCTTAAGGACGCCGGCATCACACTCGTCAGCGTCCAGCCCGAGGGAACGGACCGCATCCGCATCTTCCTGCCGGGCGCGATGGAGCCCGAGCGCATCACCACAATCTTCGCCAAGAAGGTGCGGGTCAGCTTCCGCCTGATCGATCTCTCGATGCCGCCGGAGCAGGCGCGATCCGTCACGCCGCCCACTGGCACGGAAGTCCTGCTCGGCTTCAAGGACAGGCTTTCTTATCTCGTTGCCAAGGACAGCGCGCTCGACGGCGACGACATCGGCTATGCGGGACCCGGATTTACGAGCGACACGAACGAGCCGATCGCCTCGTTCCGCTTCAACGGCCGCGGCACGCGGCGCTTCGCCCGCATCACCGCAGAGAACATCGGAAAGCCCTTTGCCATTGTGCTCGACGACAAGGTGATCGCCGCTCCCGTGATCCGCGAGCCCATCACCGGCGGCTCAGGCCAGATCTCCGGCAACTTCACCCTGGAAGAGGCCAACAGCGTCGCCATGCTGCTGCGCGCAGGCTCGCTGCCCGGACGTCTTGGCCTCGTCGAGCAGCAGGTCGTGCAACCCGCCGCCAAGCCCTAAGGCGGAGATCGGGCGGCCCCCGCGGCGTCGGGCCCATCCGCGACGCTGAAGTCGCCCCGAATCACGGCCGCGTTGCGGGCCGACGCACAACCAAAGGGGCAATTGCCGAAACGCCCGATCAAGCTAAAATTTGCCTCTTGCGGCATGATGGCCAAAGGCTTCATTTCAGGCGGCCGTCATTCGATTTCGGCTATACGAATACCGAGCAGGACTGAAGGCCTTACGCGGGGTTAGTACCATGCCGTCCGGCAGCGCAGACGTTTCCTCGATCCTCGACCGCATTCTCGATGCGGCAACGGACAACCTCAGGATCGCGAAGATCCTGGTCCAGATGGGCCTCGATCCAAACAACGTCACCTACGACGCGATCTTCAACCGGCTGCTGGAGATCTTCGTCCACAACATCACGTTGGCCAATCTGTTCGCCGCGGTCGGCGCCGTCTTCTTCGTCGCCACCCTCTTGATGCGGACGATGGTGCCGCTGCGCGTCGCCAACATGATCGGCTGCGCGTTGTTCGCCGTTTTCGGCGCGCTCTCCGCCAACGTCTCGACGTTCCTCCTGTATCTTCTGTTGCTGCCGATCAACGCCCTGCGGCTGCGGCAGATGCTCAAGCTGGTCAAGAAGGCGCGCCATGCGGCCGAAGGCGACATGTCGATCGAATGGCTCAAGCCGTTCATGACCGAGCGCAAATATCGCCATGGCGACACGCTGTTCAGGCTGGGCGACCCCGCCAATGAGATGCTCCTCACGGTCACCGGAAAATTCCTGGTCAAGGAGATCAATGTCGAGATCGGGCCGGGAACTCTCATGGGAGAGCTCGGCTTTCTCACGCCGGACAACCGGCGCACCGGAACGATCGAGTGCATCGAAGACGGACAGGTGCTGACGATCACCTATGACCGGCTGCTCGAGATTTATTTCCAGGATCCGCAGTTCGGTTATTACTTCCTGGTGCTGACCAGCCAGCGCCTCTTGCAAAACATCGATCGCCTGCAGAAGCAGCTCGCCACGGAGCGGGCGGCCGCCACGAACAGGATCGCGTGACCGCCCCGCCTCCACGCCGCAACGCCAAAGGCGTTGCGGCCAGTCTAGGACACGATGGCTCCGCGCAATTTTGCGGATATGTCCCGTCCGCAGCGCATTCGACCCTTCCAGATTGGCGCTGGGGCGGTCCCGCCGCAAAACCGCCCTAAAAACCGAATGGTAACCATGGCGCCTTAAGGTAATGACGTGACCAACTCCCCGACCATCCTGGTGTTCGATTCCGGCCTTGGCGGACTCACGGTGCTCCGTGAGGTCGTCGCCGCACGCCCGGACGCGCATTACGTCTATGTCGCCGACGACGCCTTCTTCCCCTACGGCCACCATGGCGAGGACGAGATCATCGCCCGCGTGGTGCCGTTGATGGGTGAATTGATCGGTACGCATGATCCCGACCTCATCGTCATCGCCTGCAACACGGCATCCACCCTGGTCCTGTCTCACTTGCGCGCCGCCTATTCCGTACCCTTCGTCGGCACGGTGCCGGCGATCAAGCCGGCCTGCGCGCAGTCGAAGACCCGCCGCGTCTCGGTGCTCGGCACCAAGGGCACAGTAAAGCGGGAATATACCAAAGCTCTGATCCGCGACTTCGCGCAGGGATGCGAGGTGACTCTGGTCGGCTCACCCGAGCTTGCCTCGCTGGCTGAAGCCGAGCTCAGCGGCGCTGCGATCAGCGACGAGGCCATCCTCGCCGAACTCGCACCCTGTTTCGTCGGCGACGCCGGGGATGCGACATCGCGCACCGACACGGTGGTGCTCGCCTGCACGCATTATCCGCTTCTGCTCGAACGGCTGAAACGGCTGGCGCCCTGGCCGGTCGAGTGGATCGACCCCGCGCCCGCGATCGCCCGCCGCGTCTCGGATCTGCTTGGCCCGCGGATCGGCGGCATTGCGCAGTCAGGCGCCGAGATGATCTTCACCTCGAACCGCGTGCATGGCCTTTCGGCGATGCTTACACCGTTCTTCGGCGGCCGCGCCCTGGCCTGACTTTGCGCGGCAACGGCGCGCTGCTAGGCTTTGCCGTCGTCACCTTGCCGCAGGCCTTCCCATGTCGGTCCCCTCCACACCACTCAACCGTCTCCGCCGGCTCTGGCGCGAGGGGCGCCCCGCCTTCGGCGCGATCGCGACGATCCCGAGCGTGCAGATGGTGCAGATCATGGCGCGCTCGCTCGACTGGATCATCGTCGATCTCGAACATGGGCCGATTGGATTGACCGAAGCACATGCGATGATCGCCGCGACCACGGGCACGCCATGCACGCCACTGGTTCGGATCGCCGCGAACGAGCCATGGCTTGCGAAAGCACCGATGGACATCGGTGCCTTCGGCATCAATTTCCCGATGATCACCAACCGCGACGACGCCGAGAAAGCGGTGCGCAGCGTGCGCTATCCGCCGCGCGGCGATCGGCTCTGGGGTCCCTTCCACGCGCCGTTCCGCTGGGGCCAGTCGATGCCGGACTACATGGCCAGCGCCGACGACGAGATGATCTGCATGATCACCATCGAGCATGTCGACGCCGTCAATCGCATCGACGAGATCATGGCGACACCGGGCATCGACGTCGCAGTGATCGGCCCCGGCGATCTCGCCACCTCCATCAACAAGCGTGGTCAGATGGACGATCCGGAGCTGCTTGAGCTGGTCGCCCGCGCGGAAGCCGGCATCCTCAGAAGCGGCGTGCCGATCGGGGGCGTGGCGCGCACCGCCGACCAGGCCAACGCCCTGATCGACCGTGGCTACCGGGCGATCGCGCTCGGCTTCGACTGGTCGCTGTTCCAGCGTGGCATCATGGCGGCGTTCGAAGGGACCAGGCGCTGAACAAGCCGATCTCGGCCTTGCCGGGAACCGGGGCGCTGCTAGGGGAGTCGGCGGCCCACAAGCATCTGAAGGCCGGCGATTCCTACCGGGTCCCGGCAGATGCCCGTGCACGACGCCAAAACATATAGCAGCAAGCCTCTGAAAATACTAGTAATTTACGTTTTCAACAAAGCCAATCCGCTGGCCTCGCCGGCGCCCCTCATGCGACGAACCGACCGAGCCCAAGCGGGTTGGTTCGTGCTAGATCACGCGGCGAGCGGATGACCCGCTCGCTGCACATATTTTAATCTGCGGGAACCGGAGACCAATGCGCGGGACGCCCAAGACCATCTCGCTGCGACGCCGCCTGATTTGCGACCTCATGCGCGCCTCGATGGGCGTGCCCTTCGTCTCGCTCTCCCGTTCGCTTGATATTCGCCCCCTGCTCGAATCCCGCGCCGGCGCGATGGCGCCTGCCGGCTGGGCGGCGATGTTCGTCAAGGCCTTTGCCCTGGTCGCCAAAGACGAGCCGATCCTGCGGACCGTCTATGCCAAATGGCCCTGGCCGTCGCTCTATGAGCTGCCGAAGAGCGTGGCGCTGGTCGCCATCGCCCGGGTAGAACGGGGCGAGGAATGCGTGATGCCGCAGCGGATTTCGGCCCCGGAAGCCCTGCCATTGGGCCAGATCGACGCCGAGATCCGGCGCGCCAAGACGGCGCCGGTCGAGGACGTCCCGATGTTCCGCAAGATCATGCGGGCGACCCGCCTGCCCCTGCCGCTGCGGCGCCTGTCCTGGGCGGTGGGGCTGAATTTCGGCCGGCAGCGCGGCAACTGGTTCGGCAGCTTCGCGGTAAGCTCGGTGGCCGCCTATGGCGGCGGCGAGCTCCACCCCATCACGCCGGGCCCCTTCGTCATCAGCTATGGGGTGGTCGAGGCGGACCAGACCATCCATGTCGTGATCCGCTGGGACCACCGGGTGACGGATGCCGCCCCGATCGCCCGGGTCCTGACCCGGCTGGAACAGGTCCTCAACACTGAAATCGCTGCCGAATTGCGGGCAGCCGGCGCCAAGCCCATCCGGGCAGTAAGGACCTGATTCCGGGGGCATTCGCATTGACAGCGAACCCCAAACTCCCCTAAAAGCCGCCTGCTCGCGGGCCGATTTCGGCCCGCGAAGCGTTTCGCGACCCGTGGTCCTGTCCTTAAGCTTTGGGGATCGGACCTGTCGGTGCCGGGCCTAGCCCGTCACACAGGAGGGCGCGTTTCCTCAAACCATGCAACCGAAGAGGACGCGATGACTAAGCGTAGTGAGGCGAAGTACAAGATCGATCGCCGTATGGGCCAGAACATCTGGGGCCGCCCGAAGAGCCCCGTGAACCGCAGGGAATACGGCCCCGGCCAGCACGGCCAGCGCCGCAAGGGCAAGCTCTCCGATTTCGGCGTGCAGCTGCGCGCCAAGCAGAAGCTGAAGGGCTATTACGCCAACATCAGCGAGCGTCAGTTCCACGGCATCTATGTCGAGGCGAGCCGCCTCAAGGGTGACACCGGCGAGAACCTGATCGGCCTGCTCGAGCGCCGTCTCGACGCGGTCGTGTACCGCGCCAAGTTCGTCTCCACCATCTTCGCCGCGCGTCAGTTCATCAACCACGGCCACGTCAAGGTCAACGGCCGCAAGGTCAACATCTCGAGCTACCAGCTCAAGGTCGGCGACGTGATCGAGGTCAAGGAAGCCTCCAAGCAACTCGCTCACGTGCTCGAAGCCAGCCAGCTCCCCGAGCGCGATGTTCCCGACTATCTCGAAGTCGACCATGGCAAGATGATTGCGAAGTATGCGCGCATCCCCGGCCTCTCCGACGTGCCGTTCCCGGTGCAGATGGAGCCGCATCTGGTCGTCGAATTCTATTCGCGCTGATCGTTTCGGCAGATCGACGTTCAAAGGCCCCGGTTTCCGGGGCCTTTTTCGTTTCAGGCCGCCACTCCCCTGTCTCATCCTATCCGTGCTATGCTTGCACTAACGGAGTTGATCATGACGCGTCTTCTGGAAGAGGCCTTTAGCAAGGTTTCCGGCCTGCCCGATTCAGAGCAGGATGAGTTGGCGCGAGCGCTGCTTGAACTCGCCGGAGTCGATCAGCCTCCGATCCAGCTGACGGCGGCGGAAGAGGCGGATCTCGCCGAGGCCGAAGCTGAAATCGCCCGCGGTGAGCTGGCTAGCGCCGATGAAGTTCGCGTGATGTGGGCCAAGCACGGGCTGTGAAGGTCCGTTACACGAAGCGAGCGCTTGCCCAGATCGACGTGGCCCTGACCTATATCGAAGCGCGCTCGCCCCAGGGAGCAGGCCGCGTCCGCGACCGCATTGTCGCGCTTATCGCGCTGCTTCAGGACCATCCTTATGCAGGGCGCCAGACCACTCGTGCATCCGTCCGTCGCGTGCCGGTCAACCCTTATCCTTATCTGATCGATTATCGTGTGACCGAGACAGAAATCGTTATTATGCGGTTTCGTCACGCCGCCCGGCGTCCATCTAGAACTCGCTAACCGCGAGCGAATGCCAATCCCTCAGGGAGCAAGTTGATGCTCTACACCCCTCCCCCCGTCGATCCCAAGGCGCCGCCGGTGCGCATCAATCTGCTCTCGGACACGCAGACGAAGCCAACCGCTGCGATGCGCGAGGCGATGGCGCGGGCGGAGGTCGGCGACGAGCAGGTCGGCGACGATCCGACGGTGAACGCGCTGTGCGAGCGCGTGGCCGATCTGCTCGGCAAGGAAGCCGCGGTGTACATGCCCTCTGGCACGATGTGCAACGTCACCGCGACGCTGGTGCATTGCCGTCCCGGCGACGAGATCCTCGCCCACGAGACCGCGCACATCATCGCCCGCGAAGGCGGCGCGCATGCGGCGATCGGCGGCTTCCAGGTCACGCAGCTGAAGGGCGCCGACGGCCAGTTCACGCCCGACACATTGCGCAGGGCGCTGCATCCGCGCACGCGCTACCAGCCGCCGCAAACCGTCGTCAGCGTCGAGCAGACCGCCAATATCGGCGGCGGCACGATCTGGAAGAAGGCGGCGCTGGACGAGATCGTCGCGATCGCGAAGCAGCATGGCCTCATCACCCACATGGACGGCGCGCGCCTACTCAACGCCACCGTGGCGAGCGGAATCTCGCCGCGCGACATGACCGCTGGATGGGATTCGGCCTGGATCGACTTCTCCAAGGGCCTCGGGGCGCCGATCGGCGGCGTGCTTGCGGGCTCACGCGCCTTCATCGACGCGGTGTGGCAATGGAAGCAGCGCCTCGGCGGCTCGATGCGGCAGGCCGGCATCTGCGCCGCGGCCTGCATCTACGCCCTCGACCATCACGTCGAGCGCCTTGCCGACGACCACGCCAATGCGCGCGCGCTCGCCCGCGGGCTGTCGCAGATTTCTGGCATCGAGGTGCAGGAGCCCGAGACCAATCTGGTATTCTTCAAGCCCGACGGCGCCGGCATTCCCGGCGACAAGATGGTCGCAGCGCTACGCCAGCGCGGCGTGACGCTTGCGATGATGGACGGCCGCATCCGCGCCTGCACCCATCTCGACGTCAATGCGAGCCAGATCGAGGAGACGATCGGATACGTGCGCGAGATCGTGCGCGGAGCGTAAGTCAGGTAGCCCGAGGGGCGTAATGGTCGAGCTCACCGCCCCATCGCCTGATAGATCAGCGTCTTCAGCGCCAGCTGGATCCGGCCGCGCTGTGAGGGGGTCTGCACCATGAAGATCCCGAACAGATCGTCTTCGGGATCGATGAAGAAGAAGGTGCCGCCGACGCCGTCCCAGCGATACTCGCCAAGCGGCCACGCCGTACCCGGCGGCACCGCGGTGCGTACGGCAAAGCCGAGGCCGAAGCCGGAGCTGTCGCCCGGATAATAGTTCTGGTCGCGCGCGATCTTCGTCTCAGGTCCGATATGATCGGACGCCATCAGCGCGATGGTCTCGGGCTTGAGATAACGCCGTCCCTCGTAGATGCCGCCATTCAGCAGCATCTGCGCGAAACGGGCGTAGTCGCCGATCGTGCCGACCATGCCGCCGCCGCCCGATTCCCACTTCGACGGCCGCCTGATGTCGCGAACCGGCGTGGTCGGGTTGATGTTGCGGTCCTCCGGCATCGGCTCGGCAACGCGCGGAAATTTGGCGGGATCGGCGACGAAGAACGCGGTCTCGGTCATGCCGAGCGGATCGAGCAGCCGCTCCTTCTCGAACTGGAGCAGCGTCTTGCCGGAAGCGACCTCGACGACGCGGCCGAGCACGTCGGTGGAAAAGCCGTAATCCCACGCGGTGCCCGGCTGCTCGACCAGCGGCAGCGTGGTGATCTTCGCGACGAAGTCGGCATTGCTGAGATTGCTTTGGAACAGATTGGCCTCGGCATAGAGCTCGCGCACCATGCCGCCACCATGATAGCCATAAGGCAGACCCGAGGTGTGGCGCAGCAGATCCTTGATCGTGACGGGACGATTCTGCGCTTCCAGCACCAGCGCGACCTTGCCGTCCTCGGCCTTCGTCTCGACGCCGACCTTCATCTTGGCGAAGGCCGGAATGTATTTCGAGACGGGATCGTCGAGCGAAAGCTTGCCCTCCTCGACCAGCATCATCGCCATGACCGAGGTGATCGGCTTCGACATCGAATAGAGGCGGAAGATCGTGTCCGCGCTCATCGAGATCTCGGTCGCGACGTCACGGACGCCGAAATTCTCGTAATAAACTGGCTTGCCGTGCTGCTGGAGCAGCAGGATGGCGCCGGGAATCTTACCGGTGGCGATCTCGTTCCGGATGTAGTCGGAGACCTTTGCGAGGCCTTCAGGCGAGAATTTGTGCGCAGCGCGCTCGGAGCCCGCACGCGCACCGACCACGCCAAACAGAACAACGAGCGCCGCGATCAGCGCGCGGCGCCCGCGCACATCACTTCTCCATGGCTTCATAGACCAACTGCTTCAATGTCCGTTGCACCCGCTGGCGCTCGGTAGGAGTCTGCTCCAGGAGGACGAAGAACATGTCCTGCTTGGGGTCGATCACGAAATAGCAGCCGGAGGCACCGTCCCACTTCAATTCGCCGAGATCGCCGGGTGGCGGCGGCTTGGCATTGCCGGGATCGGTGCGGACTGCGAGGCCGAGGCCGAAGCCAAAACCGTCACCGGGGAAGTAGAAATAGTCGCGGTCGACGCCCGATTTCGGGCCGACCTGATCGGTCACCATCAGCTTGAATGTCTCGGGCTTGAGGATGGTCTTGCCGTTGAGGCTGCCGCCGTTGAGGAGCATCTGCGCAAAGCGCTCATAGTCGGCCATGGTCGTCACCATGCCGCCGCTGGCGAATTGGATTTTCTTGACGGTGGTCGGATCGTTGATTCGGCCGACCCGGAAATCGCTGTCGTTCGGCACCGGCTGCGCCAGGAGCTTCTGCTTCTCGGGTGCCGTAACGAAGAAGCCGGTATCGACCATGCCGAGCGGGTCGAGCAGCTTTTCCCGCATGATGTCGATCAGCGGCTTGCCGGCCGCAATCTCCATCACACGCGCCAGCACGTCGGTGGAATGGCCATATTGCCAAAGCGCACCCGGCTGATTGTGCAGCGGCAGTTTTGCGATCCGCTCGGCGAACTCTGCAAGGTCGAAATCGCCGGCATAGATATTGGCCTCGCGATAGGCTTTGCGCACCAGGCTGTCGCCATAGAACCCATAGGTGATACCAGAGGTGTGACGCATCAGGTCGAGCACGGTCATCGGCCGGTTGGGCGGCACCAGTTCGAGCGACTTGGTGCCGTCCTCCGCCTTCTTCTCGACGCCGACCTTCACATTGGCGAAGGACGGGATGTATTTCGAGACGGGATCATCTAACTTGACCTTGCCATCCTCGATCAATCGCATCGCGACCACGGAGGTGATCGCCTTGGTCATCGAGAACAGGCGGAAGATCGTCTTGTCGGTGATGGGCGCCTTGCTGACCACGTCCTGCACGCCGAAGGCTTCGTGGTAGACCGGCTTGCCGTGCTGCTTGATCAGCACGGTGGCGCCGGCGATCTTGCCGGTGGCGACCTCGTTCTTGAAGAACTCGCTGACCTTCGCGAGCTTGTCCTGGTTGAAATGCGCGCCGGCCGG
This sequence comes from Bradyrhizobium zhanjiangense, assembly GCF_004114935.1. Lineage (NCBI taxonomy): Bacteria > Pseudomonadati > Pseudomonadota > Alphaproteobacteria > Hyphomicrobiales > Nitrobacteraceae > Bradyrhizobium > Bradyrhizobium zhanjiangense. The sequence goes on along the minus strand of NZ_CP022221.1, from coordinate 3,881,404 downwards.
AATCTCGTAGGTGCCCTCCGCATGCGCGGACGACATCGCGCCAAGCGACACCAGCGCGCCGCAGACCAGCGCGCGCAGTCCAGATTGTGAAATCATACCCCCTCCCCGGAACATGGTCCGGCGGAGTGTACTGACCGCGTCGTCACGCACAAGGGCTGCCGTACCGCGCCAACACGTCCATGTGAAGGGCGGCGCTTCGCTCCGAGAAACAACAGAATATGACACGGCTGACCGAGGGCGCGGCCGGCAACGTGTCGATGGTCGTATGAACCGCAATCTTCGCGGCCTGCCCGGCCGGGAAACGATAAACGCCAGTGGAGATCGCGGAGAAGGCCAGCGAGTTCAGCCCATTGGCCTGACAGAGCTCGAGCGCGCGACGATAGCACGAGCGCAGCGCCTTCGCCTCGCCGTGGCTGCCGCCATGCCAGACGGGGCCGACAGCATGGATCACATGGCGCGCAGACAGAAGATAGCCCTTGGTGATCTTGGCATCGCCGGTCGGGCATCCTCCGAGCGTCCGGCACTCGGCGAGAAGCTCGGGACCGGCAGCGTCGTGGATCGCCCCATCGACGCCGCCTCCGCCAAGGAGAGACGAATTTGCGGCGTTGACGATGGCGTCAACGCCGAGCGTGGTGATGTCGGCAACGATGACCTCGAGCTCGGCGCCACTGACACGGCGCGTCAGCTGGGTCATGCATCAAGCCGCGACGACGACGCCCTTCTCGGAGAAGAGCTGCTGCAATTCGCCGGCCTGGAACATCTCGCGGACGATGTCGCAGCCGCCGACGAACTCGCCCTTCACATAGAGCTGCGGGATGGTCGGCCAGTTCGAATATTCCTTGATGCCGTTGCGCAGCTCGGCGGATTCGAGGACGTTGAGGCCCTTATAGCCGACGCCGATATGGTCGAGGATCTGGACGACCTGGCCGGAGAACCCGCACTGCGGAAATTGCGGCGTGCCCTTCATGAACAGAACGACGTCGTTCGACTTCACTTCGTTGGCGATGAATTCCTCGATGCTCATTTCCATGTCCTTCCGGGGCGGAGCCCCCACCAATTGTCTCGGGCCGGCTCAGCCGATCTAACCCGACATCTGCCCATATATGTAGCCCAAACCGTTGTGCATCCAAAGTAAAATGGCGGCGAAGGGCCCTCGTCCTGGACTTGGGCGGCCGGTCAGAGCCCCGCCGGTCCATAGGCTGATGACATCAATATCATCGCCGGAGAGGACTTTCATACCATAACGGAGCCCCTATCTAGGACGAACCTTGGTTTTGGAACCGGGTAGCGCCAACAACGTTCTCTTGTCCTGTCTGGAGAAAAACGTGACGAAACAAGCCTCCGCTACGGCCCCCGCTCCGCTTTCGTCACCGTCCTCCGACCCGGGCAAGCTCGCCCAGCGGCTGGGAGACGCGTTTCTCACCGTCCGCAACGAGACCGAACGCCGGGCGGCGCCACTCTCACCCGAGGACCAGCAGATCCAGTCCATGCCGGATGCGAGCCCGATCAAATGGCACCGGGCGCATACCACCTGGTTCTGGGAGCAATTCCTGCTCGGCGAACATTGCCCTGATTACCGGCCCTTCCACCCCGATTTCGCATTCCTGTTCAATTCCTATTACGTCAGCGCCGGCCCGCGTCATGCTCGGCATCGCCGCGGCGACATCACCCGTCCCAGCGCCGACCAGGTCGGCGCCTATCGCAGATATGTCGATGCGGCCGTCGTCAAATTCTTCCGCGAAGCCAGCGCGGCCAAGCTGCGCGAGATCGCGCCGCTGGTCGAGGTCGGGCTCAATCACGAGCAGCAGCATCAGGAATTGATGTTCACCGACATCCTGCACGCCTTCGCGCAGAATCCGGTTTCCCCGACCTATGATCCGGACTGGCGCTTCCCGGCCGCGACCCGTGCCGGCGAGGATTGGCTGTCTCTGAACGAAGGCATCCACACCGTTGGCCATGTCGACGACAGCTTCCATTTCGACAACGAGAAGCCGGCGCATCGCGCCCTCGTTGGCCCGGTCAAGATCGCCCGCCATCTCGTCACCAACGGTGAATGGCTCGCCTTCATGCGCGACGGCGGCTACCGGACCGCAACGCTGTGGCTGATGGACGGCTTTGCCACGGTGAGCAACGAGGGCTGGGAGGCTCCGGGCCACTGGCGCGAGGTCGATGGCGCGTGGCACGTGATGACGCTTGCCGGCCTCAAGCCGATCGATCCGAACGCGCCGGTCTGCCACGTCAGCTATTACGAGGCGGACGCGTTCGCCCGCTGGACTGGAAAACACCTGCCGACCGAGATGGAATGGGAGGTCGCCGCGCGCGCCGGCCAGCTCAACGATGCCTTCGGCATCGTCTGGCAATGGACCCGCTCTTCGTACGCGCCCTACCCCGGCTACCGCGCCGTTGAAGGCACGCTCGGCGAATACAACGGCAAATTCATGGTCAACCAGCTGGTGCTGCGCGGCTCCTCGCTTGCAACCCCTGAAGGCCACAGCCGTATCACCTATCGCAACTTCTTCTACCCGCACCACCGCTGGCAGTTCACGGGGCTGCGGCTCGCCGACTACGACTAAAAATTCCGACGACAAATGCGCGCCGGACAGCGCGTTCAGGAGAGTATCATGAATGTGCACGCCAGCGCTTTGGCCGAAGCCCATCTCCCCGACGAGCAGACGACTGCCTTCGCCCGCGAGGCGATCGAGGACCTCTCGCAGCAGCCGAAAAAGCTGTCGCCGAAATATTTCTATGATGCGACGGGGTCAGAGCTGTTCGAGGCGATCACGCGCCTGCCGGAATATTACCCGACGCGCACTGAGCTTGCGATCCTGAGGGAGCGCGGCAGCGACATCGCGAAGATTATCCCGGAGCATGCGGCGCTGGTCGAGTTCGGCGCCGGCGCGACGACGAAGGTCCGCCTGCTGCTGGGCCATTGCAAGTTCGCGGCCTATGTGCCCGTCGACATCTCCGGCGACTTCCTGAAGGCGCAGGCAAACGGCCTGAAGCGGGATTTTCCCGCGCTCGGCATCTATCCGGTCGCCGCCGACTTCACCACGCCGTTCGAGCTGCCCAGGGCGGTCGCATCCATGCCCAAGGTCGGCTTCTTCCCGGGCTCGACCATCGGCAATTTCGAGCCGCAGGAAGCGCAAGCCTTTTTGAAGAGCGCCCGCAAGATCCTCGGTAAGGGCGCGCAGATGATCATCGGCGCCGATCTCGAGAAGGATGAGCGGGTACTGCACGACGCCTACAACGATGCCGCCGGCGTCACCGCGCGCTTCAACCTCAATGTGCTGGTGCGCATCAACCGCGAGCTCGGCGGCAATTTCGACCTCTCCGCCTTCACCCATCGTGCGATCTACAACCGCGAGCGGCACCGGATCGAGATGCACCTGATCAGCAAGAAGAGCCAGACCGTGCGTCTGCTCGGCACGACCTTCTCGTTCCGCCCCGGCGAGAGCATCCACACCGAGAACAGCTACAAATACAGTATCGAGCGTTTCGCATCACTGGCACAGGGCGCGGGCTGGCGTGTGCGCGAAAGCTGGACAGACGCGGCCAAGATGTTCTCCGTGCACGCGCTGGAGGTGGCCGAGTAGGCCTCCGCGCCTACTCCTCGGTTGCCGCTCCCAGCGACACCGACTCCCACACCGCCACGACGATCATGATCACGGTCGTTGCGACCGAAAGCCAGAGCGGCGATAGCTCCGACGCGAACCAGCTCAGCACCAGCAGCAGGATGATGCCGATGCCGTGCGAGAGCTGGAGGAAGCCGCGGATCGCGTGCTTGAACAGGATGGCGCCGACCAGGAACACCAAGGGACCACCGATCGTGCTCACGATGGTCCGCAGGTCGGAATGGCCGGTGGGATGCTTCAGCACCAGTTCGTCCGAGACCGCGGTCAGGATGATGCCGGCGACGATCGGCATGTGCAGATAGGTGTAGGCGAGCCGCGCCAGCCGGCCGGATTCGGTGGACTTCGAGATGCGCTCGGAGCCGGCCTCGGCCCCCTTGTGGAAATAGACCCACCACATCGCGATGGCGCCGACCAGCGCCGAGACGAAGGCGAGGATGTTGTCCGCGCTCCACGTCAGCTCGGCAAAAGTGGCGCCGTTGACGACGATGGCCTCGCCGAGCGCGATGATGACGAACAGAGAGCAGCGCTCGGCCATGTGCGCGCCTTCGACGGCCCAGGCCTCGACCGACGAGAAGCCCAGCTTCGGAACCCAGAAGCGCGCCGCCGGGGAGATGTACTCCCAGGTCACCGCCGCGATCCACAGCCATAGCCGCGTATCACCCTCGGAGAGGCCGCCTGCGATCCACAGCACCGCGGAGATCGAGAGCCAGGTCAGGATGCGAATCGCGTTGTGCCGCACCGCGGTGCGGTGATGCGGGGTCGCGAACAGCCAGAACGCGGTACGCCCCACCTGCATGGTCGCATAGGCGATCGCAAACCACAGACCCCTCCCCTCGAAGGCGGTCGGAATCGTGGTCGACAGCACAAGGCCGCCGAGCATCATCGCAAACAGCAGGATGCGGACCGGCGTCAGCTCGGGATTGAGCCAGTTGGTGACCCAGGCGGTGTAGACCCACACCCACCATACCGCGAGAAACAGCACCGCGACATGCACCGCGCCGAGCGGCGTAAAATGGTGCAGCAGCGTGTGCGAAACTTGTGTGACGGCAAAGACGAAGACGAGGTCGAAGAACAGCTCGGCATTGGTGACACGGCTGTGCTGGTTCGGACCGATGACGCGAAACATCGCGCCGCGCGGATTCTCCGCAGCCATCTTCGTGCCCCGTCGCGCTTGGATCAGGTGCCCGTCAGATCAAGTGCCCGGCCCGCCGGGTACCCCGGTTTGCAGCGCCAGCGCATGCAGCACGCCGCCCATCTGGCCGCGCAGGGACTGATAGACGATCTGGTGCTGCTGGACGCGGGATTTGCCGCGGAAGGATTCCGAGATCACGGTCGCAGCATAGTGGTCGCCATCGCCGGCGAGGTCTCGGATGGTCACTTCGGCATCGGGGATTGCTGCCTTGATCATCGCCTCGATATCGTGGGCGTCCATGGGCATTCTGGTCTCGCTCCTTCTGGTCTCGAATCGCTTGCCGGGGTCCCCTCACCGGCACGGCCAAACTTAGCGTGAACGGCCTTCACCGTCACGCACTCAGGCACTATATCCCTGATCCCGACAGGAAGGCACGACAAAGTGCCGCGCGCGGCAGGTTGATCGAAAAGGCGTGACATCATGAAGCTTCCAGGGCCCGACCATCCCATCACCATCACCCAAAATCCCCGGCGCGTCCGCGTCACGGCCGGCGACATCGTGATCGCCGAGACCAGCAAAGCGCTGACCTTGAAGGAGGCCAAATATCCGGCGGTGCAATATGTGCCACGGGAGGACACCAACATGGCCCTGCTCGAGCGCACCGACCGCGTCACCCATTGTCCGTACAAGGGCGATGCGAACTATTACAGCGTCAAAACCGACGGCAAGACGCTGGACAACGCGATCTGGACCTACGAGACGCCCTTCCCCGCGATGACGGAGATTTCCGGCCATCTGGCCTTCTATCCGGACAAGGTGAAGATCGAGGAAGTGGGGTAGTTTTGGATGCCGTCATTCCGGGGCGGTCCGCAGGACCGAACCCTGGTGCGCAGTTGCGCACCTGAGAATCTCGAGATTCCGGGTCTGGTGCTGACACGAACCTAAGCTAAGCCCTGAAGATCGTGAGCCCCAGGATCAGCAGCACCAGGAAGATCACGACGAAGACGTAGAACAGGAAGCGGGCGATATCGGCGGAGGCGGCCGAAATGCCGGTGAAGCCGAGCACACCGGCCACGATCGAAACGAGTAAGAAGATCAGCGCCCACTTCAGGATCGTCATCGCCAGCTCCGAATTGGTGCCGCCCCTCGCGGCCTCACGCTCTTTTCGCGAACCCTAACTTCGTTACGCGGAACTGGTTCCTAAGGGGTCCGGGGACTGAAGAGCGACCCAAACGGCCCTTGCTGAATCAGGTTCCCGGCGGCACAGTCCAGCCGGGGCGGGAGCGCGGGGCAATCATGATGACGATGTCACATTCGGCGACGATCGGCGCAGAGGCACATGCCGCACCCAAGGCCAAGACGCGCAATTTGTCGCTCGATCGTGCCCGTACCTTCCTGACGCTGGTGGTGCTGCTGCACCATGCCGTCATCCCCTATACTTACTTCGGTCATACCGACCCGAAATTCTTCTTCGGCTTCGACATGATCGTGCTCGCCACCGACAGCTTCTTCATGGCGATGTTCTTCTTCCTGTCGGGCTTGTTTGCGTGGTCGGGCATCGCCCGCAAGGGACCGCTGAACTATTTGGCCGATCGCCTGCTTCGGCTTGGCCTGCCGTTCGTGATCTGCGCATTCACGATCATTCCGCTCGCCTATTACGCCATCTCGCTCAGACACCATCCCGAGATCGGCTTTTCGGAATATTGGTGGAATATGATCACGAAGGGCCCGTGGCCGAGCGGGCCGATCTGGTTCCTTTGGGTCCTGCTCGGATTCGACGTGGTCGCCTGCATATTGCATCGGCTGTCACCCACCCTGCTCGATCCGATCAACCGCCTCTCGCTGCACGGTCGCCGTCGGCCCGCCGTGTTCTTCGCGGTCATGCTTGCCGTCACCGCAGCGTTCTATGTTCCCGGGCTGATGTATTATGGTCCAGGCAACTGGTTCGAGTTCGGGCCGTTCTCGGTGCAGCACGGGCGTGTGATGCTCTATGCGAGCTACTTCTTTTTCGGTGCCGGCATTGGCGTCGCGAATATGGATCGCGGCCTGCTCGCGGCAGACGGCCGGATGGCGAAGGTCAGCTGGGACTGGATGGTCTTGACGATCATTCCGTATTGCCTGCTCTGGGGGCTGATCTTCATCAAGCGCGAAATACTGGGAAATCCGTCGCCGCTGCCGAACTGGTATGAGGGGCTCTATGCCATCTGCTTCGCTGTCTTCAGCGTGGCTATCATGTTTTTAATCCTGGCCTTTTTCCAGAGGTTCAGACAATCAGGCTCAGCAAAGCTACTCGATCCGATGCAGTCGGACGCCTACGGCATGTTTTTGGTGCACTACCCGATCGCGCTTTGGCTGCAATACTGGCTGTTTGATTATGAGCTGCCAGCGATCGTCAAGGCGACGATCGGGTTCGTGCTGACAGTCGCGTTCAGTTGGGCGCTAACGCGCGCCTTGCGCCAGATCCCCGGGGCAACGAAGGTGCTGTGACCCAGTAGCCCGGATGGAGCGCACGCTCCATCCGGGCTACGGGACTTATCGTGAGGCCAAGGTCTCTCAACTCGTCATTGCGAGGAGCCCCTTGCGACGAAGCAATCCAGAGTCCCTCCGCGGAAACCGTCTGGATTGCTTCGTCGCTTTGCTCCTCGCAATGACGGAGAGCGGGGGAACGGCTTACGCCGCCTTCCCGCCCATATACTCCGGCAGCCAGCGCTCGAACGACTTGCGCAGCGTGTCGATCGCCACCGGCGCCTCGCCCGCGATGGCGATCGCATCGCCCCCGGTGGTGCCGATCCGCACGCAGGGCACCTCGCATCCGCGCATCTTGGCGAGCACGCGGCCGGCCTCCGTTTCCGGCACAGTGACGAGATAGCGTGCCTGGTCCTCGCCGAACCAATAGGCCTGCGACACAAGCGCGGTCGGCGCGGCGAGCAATTTTGCGCCGATGCCGCTCGCCATCGCCATCTCGGCGAGCGCGATCAAGAGACCGCCGTCGGAGAGATCGTGCACGGCCGTCGCAGTGCCCGCATGGATCATGCCGCGCACGCAATCGCCATTGCGCTTTTCCGCGGCGAGATCGACCGGCGGCGGAGCGCCCTCCTCGCGGCCGCAGATGTCGCGCAAGTAAACCGACTGGCCGAGCCAGCCATGGGTCTCGCCGACGAGCAGGATAGCCTCGCCCTCGGCCTTGAAGGCGAGCGAAGCGGATTTGGTGAAATCGTCGAGCAGACCGACGCCGCCGATCGAGGGCGTCGGCAGGATCGCACGGCCGTTGGTCTCGTTGTAGAGCGAGACGTTGCCGGAGACGACCGGGAAGTCGAGCGTGCGGCAGGCTTCCGAGATACCCTTCAGGCAGCCGACGAACTGCCCCATGATCTCGGGCCTTTCAGGGTTGCCGAAATTGAGGTTGTCGGTGATCGCCAGCGGCTTGCCGCCGACCGCGGTGATGTTGCGCCAGGCTTCCGCCACCGCCTGCTTGCCGCCCTCGAACGGATCGGCCTCGCAATAGCGCGGCGTGACGTCGACGGTCAGCGCCAGGCCCTTCGGCCCGTCCTGCACGCGCACCACGGCGGCATCGCCGCCGGGGCGCTGCATGGTGTTGCCGAGGATGACGTGGTCGTACTGCTCCCAGACCCAGCGCTTGCTGCACATGTCGGGCGTGCCGATCAGCTTCTCCAGCGCCGCGCCGAGGCCTATCGGCGTCGCAACGTCGCGGGCGTGCACGATCGGCAACGCGGCGGAGGGGACATGCGGGCGGTCATAGACCGGCGCCTCGTCACCGAGCTCCTTGATCGGCAGGTCGGCCATGACGTCGCCGCCATGCTTGACCACGAAACGCTTGCTCGGCGTAGTGTAGCCGACCACGGCGAAATCGAGGCCCCACTTCGTGAAGATGGCCTCGGCTTCCTTTTCCTTCTCGGGCTTGAGCACCATGAGCATGCGCTCCTGGCTCTCCGAGAGCATCATCTCGTAGGCGCTCATGCCGGTCTCGCGGGTCGGCACCGCATCAAGATCGAGATCGACACCGAGATCGCCCTTGGCGCCCATCTCGACCGCCGAGCAGGTCAGGCCCGCCGCGCCCATGTCCTGGATCGCGATGACGCAGCCCTTCTCCATGATCTCGAGGCAGGCTTCCAGCAGCAGCTTCTCGGCGAAGGGATCGCCGACCTGCACGGTCGGGCGCTTCTCCTCGGACTTGTCGTCGAACTCGGCCGACGCCATCGAGGCGCCGTGAATGCCGTCGCGTCCGGTCTTGGAGCCCAAATAGACGATCGGCATGTTCACGCCGGAGGCGGCCGCATAGAAGATCTTGTCGGCATCGGCGAGGCCGACCGCCATCGCGTTGACGAGTATGTTGCCGTCATAGCGGGTGTGGAAGCGCACCTGGCCACCGACCGTCGGCACGCCGAAGGAATTGCCATAGCCACCAACGCCGGCAACGACGCCGGAGACGAGGTGCCGCGTCTTGGGATGTTCCGGCGCACCGAAGCTCAGCGCATTGAGGCAAGCGATCGGGCGCGCGCCCATGGTGAAGACGTCGCGCAAAATGCCACCGACGCCGGTGGTCGCGCCCTGATAGGGCTCGATGTAGCTTGGGTGGTTGTGGCTCTCCATCTTGAAGACCACGGCCTGGCCATCGCCGATGTCGATTACGCCGGCATTCTCGCCCGGGCCCTGGATCACCCAGGGCGCCTTGGTCGGCAGGCCGCGCAGATGGATACGCGACGACTTGTACGAGCAATGCTCGTTCCACATCGCCGAAAAGATGCCGAGTTCAGTGAAGGTCGGCTCCCGCCCGATCAGCTTGAGGATGCGCTCATACTCGTCGGGCTTGAGCCCGTGGGCGGCAACCAGTTCGGGGGTGATCTTGGGTTCATTCTTCATGGATTCGGGGCTTTCGGCGGGCTTTGGCCGTTCTTAGGAACATCGGAGGGCTTGGAAAAGCCCTTTATGGCGCATTTTCCCGCTGTCCCACGTTTTGCGGCGGGGGCCCCGCGGGAACAGGAATTGCACGGCGCGGACGGATCGGATTTAAGGGCTAAAGACCCGCAATTGAAGGCCCATTTCCTTGCACGAATTGACCAAAGCGCCCGCTCCCCGCCGCCCCGACCTCCATGTCGCCACCGAGGGAGAATTTAAGGGCTGGCGGACCTGGATTCGGGACAGTTTTGAGTCCCATGTCGGCCCCTTCTGGCACCGGATCGAGGCGGACGGCGGCGTCCGCAGCGCCTTCCGGGTCGAAAAGAAGCACCTCAACGGCTCCGGCAACGTCCATGGCGGCTGCTACATGGCCTTTGCCGACTACTCCCTGTTCGCGATCGCCACCCACGTCCTGGACAGCCGGGCGGTGACGACCAACTTTGCCTGCGAATTCCTCGACGCGGCGCGGGAGGGCGAGCTGATCGAATGCACCGGCGAGGTCAGCCGCGCCGGCGGCTCGCTGATCTTCCTGCGCGGCAAGATGATGTCCGGCGAGCGGCTGCTGCTCACCTTTTCCGGCACGATCAAGCGGATGAAGCGGAAGCCGCAGCCCCAGCCAAACGCATAGCTCGACGCCTTCCCTTTTCACGCCCCCTCGCCCAGAGTTGCACCAAGCGCTTGTGCGCCGGGGAGCAGGAACAAGGTGCCGCAGAGCACATCTGAGGCGGGTCGCGCGATGGCGTCCGCATCAACGCCGTCGCCGTCCATGGCCGCCACCGGCGCGCGCAACTGGCGCGACTATGCGTTGCTGTTCGCGCTCGCCTGCTGCTGGAGCTCGACCTATCCGCTGGCCAAGCTGGCGCTGGACACGATTCCGCCCATCACCTTCATCGCGGCGCGCTCGCTGATCGCGGCCGCGTTCCTGTTCGCGATCCTGTGGATGCGCGGCGTCACGATCCCGACCGACGCCAAGGCCTGGAAGCTGTTCGCGACCCAGCAATTGATCAACTCGACCTTCCCCTTCCTGATCATCACCTGGTCGCAGCAATACGTGCCGGCATCGAACACGGTGGTGCTGGCGTCGACGACGCCGATCTTCGCCTTCCTCATCACCTCGCTGATCACACGGCACGAACCGGCAACGCTGCTCAAGCTCGCGGGCGCGATCCTGGGCCTTGCCGGCACGATTCTCATCGTCGGCCTCGATGCGCTACGCGGCTTTGGCAGCGAGATCGTCGCGGAGATCGCGATCTTGCTCGCCACCATCTCCTTTGCCTGCGCCACGATCTTCGGCCTCAGGCTGTCCGACTACGACCCGATGGTGGTGGCGGCGGGCTCGTTGCTGTTCGGCGGCATCATCCTGCTGCCGCCCTCGCTTGTCATCGATCAGCCCTGGACGCTGCACCCGACGCCGACCGCGATCATCGCCACCATCGTCATGGGCATCGTGTCGAGCGCATTGGGCTTGATGCTGTTCTACGTCTGCCTCGCCCGGCTCGGCACGCTGACCACCAACGCGCAAGGCTATTTGCGCATCCCGATCGGCGTCGGCCTCTCCGTGCTGCTGCTCGGCGAGAACGTGCCGTCGAACCTGGCGCTGGGGCTGCTGCTGGTCATGGCCGGCGTTGCGGCCATGACAGTGCCGGCGGAGCGGCTGAAGCTACGATAGCGTGAAGCGCTTTTTGCGAGCGTCAATCAAGCAGCCACGTTCGGCTGCCGGAAGCCCGCTTCCATCTCGCGGCGCACCCGCACGGCTAGACTATTTGGGTCGTACTCCACGTCCTCCCATTTCAGGCGCGGGCGTAGAGCAGATGCGCGTCGGCGGAATCGAAGTCCGGCCATTGCTTCTGGAGATCGTCCAGCGTTGCGACGAGGGTCAGTCGCCTCAAACGCGATGCAAGTTCGTGAAATCGCAGCCGAATGAAGCTATTGCTTGGCGTCGTCCGCCAGCATCTTCCGGTACTTCTCGACGTCGCGCGTCACGAGCTTTCGCAGCACCTCGGGCGTGTGCTCGTCGGGGTCGGGCGCAACGGTCGAGAGGTCGGCAAAGCGCTTCTTCACCGCGTCGGTTTCCACCGCCGTGCGCGCGGCGGCGTTGAGCTTGGCGATGACGGCCGGCGGGGTGCCCTTGGGCGCAAACAGGCCGTTCCAGCCCTGCGCCTCGAACTCGGGCAGCCCGGCTTCGGCCGACGTCGGCAGATCCGGCAGCGTCGCGAGCCGCACGGTGGAGCCGACCACGAGGCCCTTCACCAGCTTCTCGTTGATCGCCTGAGAGACGGAGGCGGCCGCATCGCAGACGCCGTCGATCTGACTGCCGACCGCATCGGTCAGCGCGGGCGCGGCGCCGCGATAGCCGACCAGCGTCGCGTCGATCCCGGCGGCGGTGACGAAGCTCTTGCAGATCAAATAGTTCGACGAGCCGACGCCGGCATGGCCGAGATTGATCTTGCCCGGATTGGCCTTGGCGTAGGCGATGAACTCCTTCAGGTCCTTCGCCGGAAAATCCTTGCGCACGCCGATGATGCCGAACGTCTTCGCGACCATGGCGATCGGCACGAACGAGTCCGGCGTGAACGGCAGTTTTGGATAGATCGTGTAGGTCGCGGCATTGGTGCCGGCATTGCCGATCGCGATGGTGTAGCCGTCGGGCTCGGCGCGAGAGGCGCGTGCCAGCGCGGTCGAACCGCCGGCGCCGGCGACGTTCTCGATCACGATGGTCTGGCCGAGCGCGATGCCCATCTGCTCGGCGACGGTTCGCGCGATCACGTCCGAGGTGCCGCCGGCCGCGAACGGCACGATCATGGTAACAGGACGTTTGGGATAATCCTGCGCGAACGCAACGGTCGCGAACGACAGCGCCGCGAGCGCGGCGAGCGACCGCTTCAGCATGAACGAGATCACGCGGCTTTTTCCAGATGCTGGACCAGGCCGGCGAACAGGCCGCGGCCGTCGGTGCAGCCCATGATGTCTTCGACGTGGTTTTCAGGATGCGGCATCATGCCGAGCACGTTGCCCTTGTCGTTGACGATGCCGGCGATCGAATGCGCCGCGCCGTTGATGTTATGGGTCTCATCAACCACGCCCTCGGCAGAACAGTAGCGATAGAGCACCCGCCCCTCGCCTTCGAGCCGCTTGATGGTCTCTTCATCCGCCTCGTAATTGCCCTCGCCGTGGGCGACGGGCACGCGGATCACCTGCCCGGCATTGTAGCCGCGGGTGAACGGCGTGTCGGAACGCTCGACCCGCAGATGCACGTCGTGGCAGATGAATTTCAGCCGCGCATTGCGCATCAGGACGCCCGGCAACAGGCCGGACTCGCAGAGGATCTGGAAACCGTTGCAGACGCCGAGCACGAGGCCGCCCTTGGCCGCATAGTCGCGCACCGCGTCCATCACCGGCGCCCGCGCCGCAATCGCGCCGCAGCGCAGGTAATCGCCATAGGAGAAGCCACCCGGCACCACCACGAGGTCGGTGCCGGCAGGCAGCGAGGTCTCGGCGTGCCACACCATTGCGGGCTCGCTGCCGGAGATCAGCCTCAAGGCACGCGCCATGTCGCGGTCGCGATTGATTCCGGGAAAGACGAGGATGGCGGCTTTCATGGCTTAAGTTCCGACGGTGGCTGGAATCGGGGTGGCACGGAGGGGCCAATTCGCCAAGAGACATAACCATTTGACGGGGATTTTACCAGTGCTAGCCTCGGCAAACGGCCTTGTACACAGGCTCTGGTCGCACGCAGTCTGACCGCTCGATTTGCCCGGGATTGAAGCCATGAATATCCCGTCGCTGTCCGCATCCCCCTCCGAGCCGGTGCCCACCGAGGGCGTCGTCGCTGCCGGCGCCTATGTCGACGGCCGGCGCGTCGCCAATATCGCCATCAGCGAGGCCTCGAGCTGGCGGGCCAAGCCCGGCCATGTGGTCTGGATCGGCCTGCACGAGCCGGACATGGCGCTGCTCGGCGCGGTGCAGAAGCAGTTCGATTTGCACGAGCTCGCGATCGAGGACGCCAACCACGCCCATCAGCGGCCCAAGATCGAGCAGTACGGCGAGGCTCTGTTCATCGTTGCGCGCACCGCGCAACTGGTCGAAGGCCGGATCGCCTTCGGCGAAACGCACATTTTCGTTGGCGATGGCTATCTGGTCTCGGTGCGCCACGGCGCTTCGACATCCTACACACCGGTGCGCGAACGCTGCGAAAGCTGCCCGCGGGCGCTCGCCCGCGGCGAGGACTACATCCTGTACGCCATTCTCGATTTCATCGTCGACAATTACTCGCCCGTGCTGGAGAGCATTCACGAGGAGATCGAGGAGATCGAGGACGACGTGCTCGCGCACGCGATCACCAAGGCGCAGATCGAGCGGCTCTATATGCTGCGCCGCGACCTCCTGCGGCTCCGCAACGCAATCGGACCGCTGGTGGAGGTCTGCCGCCGGCTGGAGCATGACGAGCTGTCGATGGTGCGGCAGGCCATGCAGCCACTGTTCCGCGACGTCACCGACCACGTCCGCAACATCCAGGAGCGGATCGATTCCATGCGCGAGGTGCTGGCCTTTGCCTTCGAGGCGAGCCTGCTGGTCGGCCAGGCTCAGGAGACGGCGGTGTCCAAGAAGCTCGCTTCCTGGCTCGCGATCATCGCGATCCCGACCGCACTCGCCGGCATCTACGGCATGAACTTCAAGCACATGCCGGAGCTGGAATGGGAGTACGGCTATTACATGCTGCTCGGCGTGATGCTGACGGCATGCGGCGCGCTGTACTGGCGATTCCGTCGTGCAGGGTGGCTGTAAGCCGCCCGCGCGTTAGACGATCTCGACCCGATAATTCTCGATCACGGTGTTCGCCAGCAGCTTGTCAGCGGCTTCCTTCAGCACGGCTTCCGCCTTGGTCTTGTCGGCGCCGGCGAGCTCGATGTCGAACACCTTGCCCTGGCGGACGCTGGCGACGCCGTCGACGCCGAGCGACTTCAGCGCGCCTTCGATGGCCTTGCCTTGCGGATCGAGGATGCCCGTCTTCAGGGTAACGGTGACACGTGCCTTCACGTCAAAGATCCTCTCTCAGCTCTTCACCAGCACCGGGCCGGAGCCCTGCGGACGCTCGTTCTCCATGAGGATGCCGAGGCGCTTTGCGACTTCGGTATAGGCCTCGAGCAGGCCACCGAGATCCCTGCGGAAGCGGTCCTTGTCGAGCTTCTCGTTCGACTTGATGTCCCACAGACGGCAGGAGTCCGGCGAGATCTCGTCGGCGACGATGATCCGCATCATCTCGTTCTCGAACAGGCGGCCGCACTCCATCTTGAAATCGACGAGGCGGATGCCGATGCCGAGGAAGAGGCCGGTGAGGAAATCGTTGACGCGGATGGCGAGCGCCATGATGTCGTCGATCTCCTGCGGCGTTGCCCAGCCGAAGGCGGTGATGTGCTCTTCCGACACCATGGGGTCGTTGAGTTGGTCGTTCTTGTAGTAGAATTCGATGATCGAACGGGGCAGCTGGGTGCCCTCCTCGATGCCGAGGCGCTGCGACAGCGAGCCGGCGGCAACGTTCCGCACCACCACCTCCAGCGGCACGATCTCGACCTCGCGAATCAACTGCTCGCGCATGTTGAGGCGGCGGATGAAATGGGTCGGCACCCCGATGTCGTTGAGGTGCTGAAACAGGTACTCCGAGATCCGGTTGTTGAGGACACCCTTGCCCTCGATCACCTGATGCTTTTTCGCATTGAATGCGGTGGCGTCGTCCTTGAAGTGCTGGATCAGGGTACCGGGCTCCGGGCCTTCATAGAGAACCTTTGCCTTGCCTTCATAAATGCGACGCCGACGGCTCATTGGGATGTACCGTGTTTTGTTGAAATCCATGAATTTGGTGTGCTCCGGTTGACTAGGATTAGGACCCACAGCGGAGCTGCCGTGAACGGCTGGGAACCCGTCTCGAATCCTTGGAAACAGAACGGGAACCAAGCCTTAGGCAACCTATCCGATTGGCTGTCCAAGCACAATCGATCCGGCCGTCCGGCACCAACTTATACCGTCTTGCCTGCGGCTTAACGGCCCGTTGTTTTGCCTATTTCTGCTCTCTATGTAGGCATGCAGCCGGGTCGCCGCAACGGAAGGCTCCCACTCCATTCAGAGGGATTTGGAACAAAGCATGAGCGAGTTCGACAAGCGCGAGGAAGGTTTCGAGAAGAAGTTCGCCCTCGACGAGGAGCAGAAATTCAAGGCGGAGGCCCGCCGCAACCGGCTGCTCGGCCTGTGGGCGGCCGAACAGCTCGGCATCACCGGTGACGCCGCCACCGCCTATGCCAAGGAGGTGGTCGCGGCCGATTTCGAGGAGGCCGGCGATGGCGACGTCCTGCGCAAGGTCATGGCCGATTTCGCCGCCAAGAAGGTCGCCGTCACCGAGCAGGCGATTCGCGCCAAGATGAGCGAGCTGATCGCGGTGGCGGCCGCCGAGGTGAAGGCCGGGAAGTAACTGGTTCAGGCGAGTCGCCGGCGCGCAATTCCCTTGCGCGCCGGCGACCGCTTTCTGGCGTCCCGCGTGGTCGAGACATCCAGCCCGGCATAGTGGCGGCGGATGGTCTCGAGCAGGCGCTCGGCGGCCGCGCTCAGAAAGCCGCCACGACGCGTGACAAGGACGATGTCCTGGTTCGCGGCAAGATCGCCCACGGCGATCGTCGCGATCGAGGCCGCACGCAGCTCCTCCGCCACGTGGCTTCTCGCCAGGAGTGCAAGGCCAAAGCCCGATTCCACGAGCCGCTTCTGCGCGGTGAGGCTGTCCACGGCCGTCCACTCGATTTCGCCAAGCCCTTGCGTCAGAAACAACGCGAACACGTGAGCGGCGGCGATCTCGCGACGACCGCGAGTCTCCGGGAATGCGATCCAGCGCTCGCCGCGCAGCTCGGCGAGGCGCTTCACGCGCTTTCCGGCCAGAGGATGGTCGGGCGCACAGACGACCTGCAATGCCTCGCTCAGCACCTGCTCGCAGGCGAGATCGCCGGAGCGGTCGGTGTTGTAGCGCAGGCCGATCGTGGCCTCGCCGCGCCGGATGAGATCGCTGACCTCCGCGCTGGTCGCTGTCTGCAGTGCCAGCGTGACGGCGGGATTTTCCTTCGCAAACCGCTTCATGATGGTCGAGAGGCGGCCGTCGGCCAGCGTGCCGGTGACGGCCAGCGAAACCGGCCCCGAATTCTGCTTGGTCAACGCGCGTATCGCCTGTTCGGCGTCCTGCGCCGCGGCAACGGCACGCTCGGCATAGGGGATCAGCACGCGCCCGGCATCGCTGAGCCGGGTGCGGCCTGCCACCCGCTCGAACAGGGGCACGCCGAGCTCCTGCTCCAGCAAGGCGATACGGCGGGAAATCGCCGGCTGCGAACGGTGCAGGAATTTCGCGGCATTCGAGATCCCGCCCCTGCGATGAACCGCCAGGAACGTGTTGAGGGCGTCACTGTCCATCGCGACCTCATGCAAAAAACTGATGATATCCGAAGGAATAACAAATTTGGCGGATGACGGAAATGCTCCTAAGGCTGCGTGCACGAACAACACGGAGACGAGCCATGACGAGCCAGCTGGACAAGGCGACGGCGTTTCGCGCGCTGCACGAGCGGCCCGGAGCCTTCATCATTCCCAATCCGTGGGACGCCGGGACGGCCAAGCTGCTCGCGGCGATGGGCTTCGAGGCCCTGGCGACCACGAGCCTCGGCGTGGCCAACATGCTCGGCAGCGGCGGCGTCAGTCTCGACGTCATCCTCGCCAACGCGCGCGCGATCGTCGAAGCCACCGACTTGCCGGTCAGCGTCGACCTCGAGAATTGCGGCGCAGATGAGCCGAAGCGTGCCGCCCAAGCGATTCAGCGCGCCGCTGAGGCTGGCGCGGTCGGAGGTTCGATCGAGGATTTCAGCGGCGACCGCGATCGCCCCATCTACGACTTTTCCCACGCCGTCGAGCGCGTCCAGGCCGCGGTCGAAGTGGCGCGCGCGCTGCCGATTCCGTTCACGCTGACCGCGCGGGCCGAGAACTTCCTGCACGGCCGCAAGGACATCGACGACACAATTCGCCGCCTGCAGGCCTTCGAGGCCGCGGGCGCCGATGTCCTGTATGCGCCGGGCCTCTACGATCTCGCCACGATCCGGACCGTCGTCGCCTCGCTCAGCAAGCCGTTCAACCACGTGATGGGCTTTGCCGACCCGACGCTGACAGTCGGGCAATTGTCCGCCGCCGGCGTCAAGCGCATCAGCGTCGGCGGGGCCATGTCGCGCTACGCGCTCGCCGCGTTCCTGAACTGCGCACGCGAGATGAAGGACAAGGGATCCTTCACCTATGTTCGCGACATGGCGCCCGTCGGCGAGCTGCGCGCCGCCTTCGCCGCGGTCACTCCTCCCTAAAGCCGTATTCCGGCACGTTGCCGCTGGCGCCGTAATATTTGTACGGCAGGAACTTGCCGCTCATGGTGATCTTGACGCGGTCGCCCTTCGGATTGGCGACGCGCTCGATGCCCATGTCGAAGTCGATCGCCGACATGATGCCGTCGCCGAACTCTTCCTCGATCAGCGCCTTCCAGGCCGGGCCGTTCACCATCACCATCTCGTAGAAGCGGTAGATCAGCGGATCGGTCGGCGGCATTGGCGTGCCGGTGCCGCGCATCGGCACCTCGTTCAGCATGGCAACTTCCGCCTTCGACAGGCCGAACAGCTCGCCGGCATTGGCGGCCTGCGGCTTGGTCAATTTCATCTGACCGAGGATCGCGCCAACGATCAGCACCTCGGAATAGCCGCCGATCTTGTCGCAGATGTGTTTCCAGCTCCAGCCCTTCTCGCGCTTGATGTCGAGCAGCTTTTCGGTGAGGTCTTCGCGTTTCATGTCAGGGTCTCCTCTTCAAAGGCATGATCCGGAAAAGTGTGAAGCGGTTTTCCGCAGATCGTGCGTCT
Source organism: Bradyrhizobium zhanjiangense (assembly GCF_004114935.1). Lineage (NCBI taxonomy): Bacteria > Pseudomonadati > Pseudomonadota > Alphaproteobacteria > Hyphomicrobiales > Nitrobacteraceae > Bradyrhizobium > Bradyrhizobium zhanjiangense. The sequence continues at coordinate 3,862,805 of NZ_CP022221.1, read as the reverse complement.
ATAAAATCACGCAGTGAGTCCGGGGCTGGGCCCGGATATCCATGGCTGTCGTTGCTCTTCGCCATTCGACGCGATCGTTAGTCCGGGCTTGCCGATCTGAACCACCGGCACGTTGCGCGGATCGTGACCGGGCGTCTCGGCGGCAAAGGTCTTGCTACGCGTCACCAGGAAATCGATGATGTGGTTGCGCAAGGCGTAGTACAGCGGATGGCGGTGCAGATCGGTGCGGCCGCGATCCCTCGGCAGCGGGTTCTCGACGACTTCGGCGAGCACCGCGCCCGGACCGTTGGTCATCAGAAAGATCTTGTCGGCGAGGTAGATCGCCTCGTCGACGTCATGGGTGATCATGAACGCGGTCTGCCCGGTCTCGAGGCAAATGCGCCGCACCTCGTCCTGGAGCGTGCCGCGTGTCAGCGCGTCGAGCGCCGAGAAGGGCTCGTCCATCAGCATCATCTTCGGCGTGATCGAGAGCGCGCGGGCGATGCCGACGCGCTGCTTCATGCCGCCCGACAGCTCGGAGGGACGCTTGTGCTCGGAGCCGGTGAGGCCGACGAGATCGATGAAACTCTGCGCGTGCGCCCTGACCTTGGCGCGATCCCAGCTCCGCCATTTCGAGCTGACGGCATAGGCGACGTTGCCGCGCACGGTGCGCCAGGGCAAAAGCGCGTGGCTCTGGAAGATCACGGCGCGGTCGAGACTGGTGCCGGAAATCGCCTGCCCGTCGACGATGACGGCGCCTTCGCTCGGCGCATCGAGGCCGGCAAGGATGTTGAGCACTGTGGTCTTGCCGCAGCCGGAATGGCCGATCACGCAACAGAACTCGCCGCGGGCCATCGACAGCCAGAGATTCTCGAACACGCTCGTGGTGGCGCCGCCCGCGCCCGGATAGCGCTTCGCGATGCCTTCGATGGAGATGAATTTATCGGTCACTGCCCTACTCCGGAAACGTGACCATGCGCGTGAATCGCGCCAGGATCTGGTCGAGCAGCATGCCGACGATCCCGATCAGGAGGATCGCGATGATGACATTGGTGATCGAGAGGTTGTTCCACTCGTTCCAGACGAAATAGCCGATGCCGGTGCCGCCGACGAGCATTTCGGCCGCGACGATCACGAGCCAGGCAATGCCGATCGAGATGCGCATCCCGGTCAAGATCGTCGGCGCTGCCGCGGGGAGGATCACGGTGAAGGCGCGCCTGACGGTGCCGACCTCCAGCGTGCGCGCGACGTTGATCCACTCCTTGCGCACGCCGGCAACGCCGAAGACGGTATTGAGCAGCATCGGCCAGATCGAGCAGATGAAGATGACGAAGATCGCCGAGACCGAGGAATCCTTGATGGTGTACAGCGCGAGCGGCATCCAGGCCAGCGGTGAGATCGGCTTGAGCACCTGGATGAAGGGATCGAGCGCCTTGCTGAGCAGCGGCGACATGCCGATGAGGAAGCCGAGCGGGATGGCGACCATCACCGCCAGCAGATAGCCGGTGCCGACGCGCGCGATCGAATAGGCAAGCTGGATGCCGAGCCCCTTGTCGTTCGGCCCGTTATCATAGAACGGCCGCCTCAGGTGCTCCCAGAGCTTTGCGCCGACATCGAGCGGCCCGGGCATCGCGGATTTGCCCTGCGTCGCGGTCAGGCCCATCAGCTTGGCGTATTCCGGGCTCATCGCTGTCGTTGTGCCGGTCGAGCGCGTGGCGAGATGCCAGATGCCGAGGAATGCGGCGAGAAGCGCGATAGAGACGAGGCCGGCGCGGAGGCGGAGGGAGGAGTTCATTGCGCAAGACCTCTCCACATGTCGTCCCGGCGAAGGCCGGGACTCATACCGCGGAATCTATCGATCGCCATCGGCAGCAGTACCGAACGACGAGTCTTCGCCAAACATCTCCCTGTGGTTATGAGTCCCGGCCTTCGCCGGGACGACGGTAGCGAGAGAAGTTTACTCACGACGCCTTCCTGATTTTGAAGCTGGCCAAATAGTCCTCCGGCTTGGTCGGATCGAATGTCTTGCCCATCACCGCGAACGACTTGTAGCTGCTCACGGGCGGCGACAGCCCCATCTCGGTCATCAGCTTCTTCGTATCGGTCGCCAGGTACACCTGCTCGGCGACCGTCTTGTAGTCGACGTCGCCCTTGATCTGGCCCCAGCGCTTCATCTGCGTCAGCATCCACACCGCAAAGGACTGCCAGGGGAACGGATCGAAATCGACCCGCTTGGCGTCGGTCTTCACGCCACCGAGGCCGTCGGCGTAGGTGCCGGTCAAAACCTGCTCCAGCACCGTGACCGGTGCGTTGATGTAGTTCGCCGGCGCGATCGCCTCCGCGATCTGCTTGCGGTTCTCCGCCTTCGACGCATAGGCCGTCGCATCAACGATGGCCCGCGTCAGTGCCGCAAAGCTGTTCGACGCCGTCGTGATGAACTCTCGACTGGCAGCAAAGCTGCAGCAGGGATGGCCGTCCCAGATCTCCTTGGACAAGAGATGCATGAAACCGACGCCGTCATAGATCGCGCGCTGGCAGATGTTGTCGGGCGCGAGGAAGCCGTCGATGTTGTCGGCGCGCAAATTCGCGACCATCTCCGGCGGCGGTACCGAGCGCAGCTGCACGTCGGTATCGGGGTCGAGACCGGCTTCCGCGAGATAATAGCGCAGCAAATAGTTGTGCATGGAATAGTCGAAGGGAATGGCGAACTTCAGCCCCTTCCAGTCCTTGGGATCGCGCCTGTCCTTGTGCTTGGTCGCCAGCACGATGCCCTGCCCGTTGATGTTCTCGATCGCAGGCACGGCAAAGGGAATGGCATTCGCACCGAGCCCCAGCGAGATCGCGATCGGCATCGGCGCCAGCATGTGCGCCGCGTCGTATTCCTTGTTGATGGTCTTGTCGCGGATCACGGCCCAGCCGGCGGTCTTGACCACTTCGACGTTGAGGCCGTGCTTGGCATAGAAACCGAGCGGGGCCGCCATGATGATCGGCGTCGCGCAGGTGATCGGGATGAAGCCGACCTTGAGGTCCTTCTTCTCGGGCGCGCCAGTCTCGGCAAACACCTCGGTTGCGGTCTGAAGCGGGAAGAACTGCGATAGCGCCGCCAGCGCCGTCGAGGCCCCAACCGATTTCAGAAACGCGCGCCGTGCCATATCTTGCGGAAACATCGCGCGCATCACAGCGGAGGCGACAACGCCCGCGTAACGCGTCTCCTCGCTGTCCGTCGGCTCGCAGCGCGGGGCTGCGCTCGCCTGCTCGTGCTCCGCCGCCGATCGGTGCTGGCCACAGACACAACCGGCTCGAAGGTTTCGATCGGGATCAAACGGATTGTCGAATGTGGACATCGGACCTCCTGCGCGTCATTGCAGAAGGGATTACGCAAGGAGCATGCCATCGCTGGATCGCCGGGCAGTGCGTTGATGACGCAGCACTTTCTGTCGCGCTTGGTTGCTACGAAAAGTCGTGATAAACGAAAATTCGTAATCAAATGACGAGATTTCGTAATGGCAACGATGCCCGGCCGCGACGATGCGGCCGAAACCATCGATCCACGCACCGCGGCGTTTGAGTCCTCAGTGGAGGCGACGCTGCTGGTCGATCCCTACCGCGATCAGATCATCGACGCCAATCCGGCGGCCTGCACCCTGCTCGGCTACGACCGCACGCTGTTGCGGCAGACCAGGGCCAGCACCCTTCATGCCGGCCAGCTCCCGGCGCTGACCGTGTTCACCCAGGCCGTGCTGCACAAGGGCGCCTACTGGACCACGACGCTCACCCCGCGCCATGCCGCCGGCCAAAATCTCAGGCTCGAATATGCCGGCTGCATCCTGCCCCATGACGGCCGCACGCTGCTGCTGCTCACCCTCACCGATCTCGAAGCGCGCCGCCGGCGCAACGTCGACGCTGCTGCCGAAGACCACATGCGCGGCGGCATCTCGACCTGGCAGCGGGTCGAACGCGTGTTCCAGGACATCGAGCGCGAGAACCAGCTGATCCTGCGCGCGGCCGGCGAAGGCATCTATGGCGTCAACGCCGAGGGCAAGACCACCTTCGTCAACCCTGCGGCGGAGCGGATGCTCGGCTGGACCGCCGAGGAGCTGGTCGGCAAGGAAATCCATCCGATCGTGCACCATACCCACCATGATGGCCGGCACTATCACAACCACGACTGCCCGATCTATGCGGCGTTCCGCGACGGTGCCGTGCATCAGGTCGACGGCGAGGTGTTTTGGCGCAAGGACGGCTCGCCGGCCTGGGTCGAATACACCTCCACTCCGATCCGCGACCGCGGCGTGGTGGTCGGCGCGGTCGTGGTGTTTCGCGATGTCAGCCAGCGCCGCGAGGCCGACGAGAAACTGCATGCCGCGCTTGCCGAGGTCGACCGCCTGCGCGAGCGTCTCGAGCTCGAAAACGCCTATCTCCAGGAAGAAATCCGCATCGAGACCAATCCCCGCGGCATCATCGGCCAGAGCGAGGCGATCCAGAAGACGCTGCGCCAGGTCAAGCTGGTGGCCCCGACCACCGCGGCGGTGATGATCACCGGGGCATCAGGCACCGGCAAGGAGCTGATCGCGCGCGCCATCCACGAAGCCTCGGGTCGCAGCGACCGGCCGCTGATCCGCGTCAACTGCGCCGCGATCCCGCGCGAATTGTTCGAGAGCGAGTTCTTCGGTCATGTCCGCGGCGCCTTCACCGGCGCAACGCGCGACCGCATCGGCCGGTTCGAGCTTGCCGACGGCGGCACGTTGTTTCTGGACGAGGTTGGCGAGATCCCGCTCGAACTCCAGAGTAAGCTGCTGCGCGTCTTGCAGGAAGGCAATTTCGAGCGCGTCGGCCAGGAGCGCACGCGCGCGGTCGACGTGCGCGTCATTGCCGCGACCAATCGCGATCTCAAGCAGGAGGTGCAACGCGGCCGGTTTCGCGAGGACCTCTATTTCCGTCTCAACGTATTCCCGATCGAGACCGTCCCCTTGCGCGAACGACGCGAGGACATTCCGCTGCTGGCCCAGCATTTCCTGACGCGCGAGAGCAAGGCGTTGAAGTCGAACCTGCGTCTGTCCGAAGGCGATGCGCGGCGGCTGACCCGCTACGACTGGCCCGGCAATGTCCGCGAATTGCAGAACGTGATCGAGCGCGCCGCAATTCTGTCTCAGAACGGGCGGCTGCGCATCGATCTGCCCGACCCCTCCGGCACGCAAGCTCCGAGCGGCGCTGCACGCCCGAAAGCCGATGTGCGCCCCGCGGTCATGACGTCATCGGAAATGCGCGATCACGAGCGCGCCAACATTTTGGCGGCGCTCGAAGCCTGCGCAGGGAAAGTCTTCGGCCCCGGCGGCGCGGCCGAGATGCTCGATATCAAGCCGACCACGCTGGCCTCGCGGATCAAGGCGCTGGGAATCGCGCCTCGTCCACGGGCGGGCCTCAACGGCTAGAATGTGGCGAAGCACGGTCGCGCCTCGGTTCGCCTCTCCCGTAGGGAGAGGTCGGATCGCACCGAGAGATGCGATCCGGGCGAGGGCTTACGGTCTCACCAAAGGCAACGCCCCCTCACCCGGATTGCTGCGCAATCCGACCTCTCCCCGTCGGGGAGAGGTGGGACCGAGCCCTACGGCAGCGGCACGCTATCACGCCGCCTTTGTCGTGACACCCGATGCAATCGGCAGCCCTTGCTCGATCGGCAGCGACGGATCGCGCGACCATTCGTTCCAGGAGCCAAAGTACATCCGCACGTCCTTCACGCCGGCGTTCTTCAGCGCCAGGAACGTGTTCGAGGCGCGCGCGCCCTTGAAGCAGTAGAGATAGACCGGCGTCGTCTGCGAAATGCCGACAGTGGCGCATTCGGCCAGAATCTCGTCCTTGGACTTGAAGCGCGGGCCCTCAGCGGTCGGCTTCATCATGCGGTACCATTCCAGCCACACCGCGCCGGGGATGCGGCCCTTGCGTGGACAGAAATCCTTGCCGTATGGGGACGAGCTGTCGCCGATCCACTCATCGACATCGCGCACGTCGAGGATGGCGATGCCGGGCTTGCCGATGGCCCCGAGCATGGTCTTGGCGTCGATCAGGATCTCGCCCGCCTCAGGCACGATCGTGAACGATGCCTTCGCCGGCGTCGGCACGTCCTTGGTGACCGGCAAACCGGCTGCTGCCCAGGCATCGAAACCGCCATGCAGCACCTTCACCCTGGGATAGCCGAGCATGGTGAGGAGATAATAGCCGCGGCAGGACTGGCCGAAACCGGAGTTCATCGACTGCTCATAGACCACCGCTGTCTCCGTTCCGGAGAGACCAGCGGTACCAAAGGCGTCGGCAAATTTGGTCTTGAGCTCGTTGATGCCGTCGGGCGTCGAGGTCGCAAGATAGGTGAAGATATCGTGCACGTTCACGGCATTGGGGAGGTGCCCGGCGCCGTAGGCGTCGGGATTGCGAGTGTCGATGACGACACAGGGCTCGGTCTTCAAGAGATCGGCAAGTTCGCTGGCAGAGATCAGAACGTCCGTCATTGGCAGCCTCTCCGTTGAGGTTGGTGGTGGTCTTAACAGTCGTCTTGGCAGTGGTCTTCGGGTGGACTCGTGAAGATCAGGAATCGGCGAGCATCTTGCGTAATTGCTTGGTGGCAGGCGTGACGATCGCGACGAAATAGGCCTCGCGCAGTCGCCGCTGAGCGCGGTGGCTTTTGAGATAACCGCGTGCGCCACAATGCAGCATCGCCGCATGCGCCGCCGCGACGCTGGCTTCGCCGGCACGAAGCCTGAGTGCGATCACCTTGCGCCAGTAGGTCTCCTCCTCGTTGTAGGGATCACGCGCCAGCGCCATCGTTTCGGTCTCGAGCTCGGCGGCGAGATCGCGAAAATGCACCGGCTGCTGCGGCAGATAGCGGTTGATATGGCCAAGGGGGCTGTCGACTTCGTCCATGATGTTGATGCAGTCCCTGATCACGCCGAGCGCCATGCCGGCCTGAAGCAGGATGAAGCCAGCGCGGATCTTCTTGACGAAGGGACCCGCGGGATCGGCCAGGATCAGCTCGTCCGGCACGAAGACGTCGCGGAACTGGACGCCATAGGTGCCGGTGCCGTCCATGGCGAGGAACGGCTTGCACGGCGTCAGCGTGATCGCTGGGTCCGAGCAATCGGCCAGAAACATCACCGTGCCAGGCTCGCCTTTTGCGATGCCCTGATCGTCCTCGCGTTCGAAGATCGCGCCGAAATAATGGTCAGGACCGAGATTGGAGACCCAGGGCAGCGCGCCGCGCACGATGTAGCCGCCCTCGACCTTGCGCCCCTTCAGCTTGAGCTTCTCGATGCCGAAGAAGCTCTTCATCGGGTTGGAGAGCCCGGTGCCGCCGAGTACGCGGCCGGTGGAGAAGGCATCGCTGAATCGTTTTGCCAGCTTCAAATTTGTTGAGTTCGCGGCGTACCAGACCAGCGTGTTCTGGCACCAGGCCATGAAGGCGGTGGCGCCGCAGACCTCGCCGATAACAGCCATCGCCTGGATGGCGCAGCGCAGATCCGCGGGGCCTTCGTGCGGGACGTGACTGCCCCAGGCGCCGACCGCGCCGAACTTGCGCAGCACCTCGGCCGGATAGACCGTGCCGGCGTCGATGCCGGCAGCGAGCGGCGCGAGCTGCTCCCGCGCGATCCGCGCCACCTCTCCTGCAATGGACGGTGCGGGATGATCCAAAATGTCGACCCGCGATAAAGCCAGTGAACCCATGATCGCCTCCCGCACCGAAGTTCCTGATTGCCGTCTGCTAGATGCCGACCTCGAGATTGACCGGGCGGGTGAAGGTATTGGCGACCGGCGACCATTTCTTCACATGGGAGACCAGCGCGTTGATCTCGTCCGGCGCGATGCCCTCGCACTCCATGTCGACCTTGACGCGGACGTCAGTGAAGCCGACCGGCTTGTCGGAGGTGTCGCCGGTGCCCCAGACCGCAGTGATGTTGAGGTCGCCCTCGAGCTCCAGCTCGAGCTTGTTGACGATCCAGCCGCGATGCACGGCGTTGGCGTGCAGGCCGACCGCGAGGCAGGAGCCGAGCGCGGCGAGCGAGGCTTCCGACGGATTGGGCGCGGTATCGTCGCCCAGAAGCCCCGGGGGCTCGTCGACGATGTAGGGCGGCAAATTGCGGATGTAGTTGGCGTGGCGGAATTTTCCCTCCGCGACCGTCTTGCACTTCAAGGTCTTGACGACCTTCGGATTGGCCTTGCCGCTCGCGATCAGTTGCTCGAGGCCATTCTTGTCGATGGGCGCGAGGCACCCCGTCAGCACTGTCTTCTGAACGACGGCAGTCATCAGTCTTCTCCCTGGCAGAAGTGGAAATCGGTAGGATACCGAACGGTCTGTTTCCTTGCATGGAGCGTGCCAGAGCAAGCCGAAAACAAAACGCGAAGCATTGGAGCCGCTTAGTGTCCCTGCCTGCGGATTGATCAGCCGCAGCTTGCTTAAAGGCGAAGCAGATGCGCTTGCGCATGCGAATCTTTTCGGCGCGGAACAGATGCGGCTTGCTGATGCGGCGCAGCTGCGGGTAAGTTCGAGTCCATGGCTAAGACGTCATCGAAGAAAAGATCGAATTCGCCGCACGCCGGTGCTGGCGCAGGCGACGACGAGTCCGCGCGCGGGCGTTTGCTGAGCGCCGCGACCCATCTGTTCTGCAAGAACGGCATCAATGCCACCGGCATCGATGCGATCATCGAGGAAGCCGGCACCGCGAAGACCACGCTCTATAAGTTGTTCGGCTCCAAGACCAACCTGGTCAACGCGGTGCTGGAGAGCGAAGGCAAGCAGTGGCGCGAATGGTTCATTGGCGCGATGGAGCAAGGCGGCGGCGACGCGCAGGCGAAACTGACGCGCATCTTCCCCGCGCTGAAGAGCTGGTTCGCCGAAGAACGCTTCTACGGCTGCCCCTTCATCAACGCCGTCGGCGAGCACGACAAGGACGCAAAACAATTCCGCAGCATCGCACTAAAGCATAAGAAGATCGTGCTCGGCCACATCGAGAAACTCGCCGGCGAGCTCGGCTCCAGCGAGCCCGCCGTGCTCGCACATCAGCTCGGCCTCATCATCGACGGCGCCATCGTCGCGGCCATGATCTCGCGCGATCCGGGCGTTGCCGATACCGCCGCGCTTGCGGCAGGTCCCCTGCTCGGCCAGTCGAAGACGAAGAAGAAGCGCGCGGCGGACCAGCTAGAGGCAGTGTAGGTCCAAATTCGTAGAGTGGGCAAAGGCGCGCAGCGCCGTGCCCACCATTCTGTCTCAGCTGCGTTGATCGACATGGTAGGCACGCTGCGCTTTGCCCACCCTACAAGACCGATGCGCGACGAGACCTACGCGCTCTGCGCCATCATCCCAGCAAGCCGCACCAGCTCCGCCTCCAGATCGCGCTCGACGTCCGCCGCCCGGATCTCCAGCACACGATAATCCCGCGCTTCGAGCCACGCACGCCGCGACGCACGGTCGGCGGCGATGGTCTCCCCCTCGCCCGGGTTGACCAGCTCGATCGCGATCCGGTGCGGGAATGAGACGAAATCCGGGATGTGCCGCCCCACGGGGGTCTGGCGCTTGAACCTACCTGCGAAGCGGCGGTCGCGGGTCAGGGCATGCCAGAGCAGGCGCTCGGCATCGGTCGGGTTGCGGCGGAGCAGGCGGGCGAGGCCGCGCACGGTGGAGCCGCTGTCGGGCACGCCGCCGCCCTGCCCGTGCTCGGCCAAGAGCGCGCGCAGGCGCGTGGCCTGCTCGCCGTCGAGCACGCCGCCCTTGGCCGGGCCCTTGCGCCCTTCCGCGATTGCCATCACCACGCCGTGGAGCGTGTGCATGTCCTGCTTGGTCGGCTCCATCCGGCTGAAGATGTTGCGCAGGTTGACCAGCATGGTGTCGCGTTTCTCGGCGGGGCGCAGGAATTCGACCTTGTCGAGCTCGCGCACGAGGTTGTCGAAGAAGGCCTGCATCTGGTGCTGCGAGGCGCGCTCGGACCGCTCCGGCATGGCGTGCGGCAGCTCGCCGGATGTGGCTCGTTTGAACCATTCGTAGCCGACCAGCAGCACGGCCTGCGCGAGGTTGAGCGAGGCAAAGCCCGGATTGACCGGGAAGGTGATGATGCGGTTGGAGAGCCCGACCTCCTCGTTGGTCAGGCCCCAGCGCTCCCGGCCGAACAGGATACCGGCCTTGCCCCCGGTGGCGATGTGCCCCGAGATCTCGGCAACGGCGGCTTCCGGCCCGACCACTGGCTTGGCCTGGTCGTGGGCGCGGGCTGTGGCGGCGAACAAGAGGTCGAGATCGGCGACCGCCTGCTCGACCGTTTCGAACAATTCGACCTTTTCCAGAATGTGATCGGCGCCGGCGGCGGCACGCTGGGCCGCGATGTTGGGCCAGCCGTCGCGGGGATTGACGATGCGAAGCCGGCTCAGGGCAAAATTGCCCATGGCGCGCGCGGCCATGCCGATGTTCTCCCCGAGCTGCGGCTCGACCAGGATCACGATGGGACCGTCGAGAGAAAGCCCCGCCTTGCTCTTGTCAGTCCCCGACATCTCGCTTCGCTTTCACACTGTCTCTCAAGGCCTTGCAGAGGCCACTTCAGGAGTTGATTCAAGCCTGCCCACCGGGCCGGCCGCACCGCCGCCTGTCGTTTGCCTGTCCTGAGAAAATTCTCAAGGGAAATAACGGGTTGGATTCGACTTTTGAATCTCGCCTGGAACATGACCCGGGCCCGGCCGAGGGCGGGCTGCCGCTGCCCGTCTGCGGAAGCTGGATGAGCTAAAAGTGCATAATCCCTTGGCTTTCGCCCGCCGCGCGGCGGTGCTAAGAGGCGCCGGATATTCCCACCACAAGCGCCGTTCCCAAGAGGCTTCCCCGATCATGGCAAAAATCAAGGTATCCAATCCCGTCGTCGAACTCGATGGCGACGAGATGACCCGGATCATCTGGCAGTACATCAAGGACAAGCTGATCACTCCGTTCCTGGATGTCGAGCTGCTCTATTTCGACCTGGGCATGGAGCACCGCGACCACACCAACGATCAGGTCACCATCGACGCCGCCGAGGCCATCAAGAAGGTCGGCGTCGGCGTCAAGTGCGCCACCATCACCCCGGATGAAGCCCGGGTGAAGGAGTTCAACCTCAAGCAGATGTGGAAGTCGCCGAACGGCACCATCCGCAACATCCTCGGCGGCTGCATCTTCCGCGAGCCGATCATCTGCAAGAACGTGCCGCGCCTGGTTCCCGGCTGGACCAAGCCGATCATCATCGGTCGCCACGCCTATGGCGACCAGTACCGCGCCACCGATTTCAAGTTCCCCGGCAAGGGCACCCTGTCGATGAAGTTCGTCGGCGAGGACGGCACCGTGATCGAGAAGGAAGTGTTCAAGGCCCCCGATGCCGGCGTCGCGATGGGAATGTACAATCTCGACGGCTCCATCATCGACTTCGCCCGCGCCTCCTTCAATTACGGCCTGCTGCGCGGCTATCCGGTCTATCTGTCGACCAAGAACACGATCCTGAAGGTCTATGACGGCCGCTTCAAGGATATCTTCCAGGACATCTTCGACCGCGAGTTCAAGAAGGAATTCGACGCCAAGGGCCTGACCTACGAGCACCGCCTGATCGACGACATGGTGGCCTCGGCGCTGAAATGGTCCGGCGGCTATGTCTGGGCCTGTAAGAACTACGACGGCGACGTGCAGTCCGATACGGTCGCGCAGGGCTACGGCTCGCTCGGCCTGATGACTTCGGTGCTGCTCACCCCGGACGGCAAGACGGTCGAAGCCGAGGCTGCCCACGGCACGGTGACCCGCCACTACCGCGAGCACCAGAAGGGCAAGGAGACCTCGACCAACTCGATCGCGTCGATCTTCGCCTGGACGCGTGGCCTGTCGCATCGCGCCAAGCTCGACAACAATGCCGAGCTCGCCAAGTTCGCAAACACGCTCGAGAAGGTCTGCGTCGACACCGTCGAGGCCGGCTACATGACCAAGGACCTTGCGCTCCTGGTCGGCGCCGACCAGCGCTGGCTCTCGACCACCGGCTTCCTCGACAAGGTCGCCGAGAACCTGACCAAGGCGCTGGCGGCGTAAGCTGCCAACTCCACGCGTCATTGCGAGCGTAGCGAAGCAATCCAGAACCCCTCCGGGGAAACAGTCTGGATTGCTTCGTCGCATCAGCGCAAAATTGCTCTGCAATTTTGTCGCGAGCTCCTCGCAATGACGACACATGCACCCGAAGTAGCATCATGCCGTCCCTCAAGAGCCTTGCATTCGTGGCCTTCGCGCTGACCAGCACGTCCGCGCTCGCCGCCGAGCCTCTTCCGGCGGCCATCACCGCACCGGGCGAGAGCGTCGTGCTCAGCGTGCACGCCGAGGGCGCGCAGGTCTATGAGTGCAAGGCCGGCACCGACGGCAAGCTCGCCTGGACCTTCCGCGAGCCGATCGCGACGCTTCTCGCGGACGGCAAGACCATCGGCCGCCACTATGCCGGCCCGAACTGGGAGCATGCCGACGGCAGCGCGGTGGTCGGCAAGGCCATCGGCAATGCGCCCGGCGCAACGGCGAGCGATATCCCCTGGCTGAAGCTGGAAGTCACCTCACACCGCGGCAGCGGCGTGCTCACGCCCGTGACCACGGTCCAGCGCATCAACACCCGTGGCGGCAAGCTCGACGGCGCTTGCGACAGGGCTGGCGAGTTCAGGAGCGTGCCCTACTCCGCCGAGTATGATTTCCTGAAGAAGGGCTAACCCGCGGCGGACCTCGTCAGCGCGCCTTGCCCCCATCTTCCTTCTCCGCCTGCGCCAGCTCCGCCGCGGCGAGATCGCCGGTGTCGGCGAGCCTCGCTTTCGCAGTGTTGTGGACGTGGGCGGCCAGCGTCGGCATGCGCGCGATCAGCGCGTGGAAATCCTGGGCGTCGAGCACGAGCAGCCTGGTCTTGCGCGTCGCCGTCACCGTGCCGCTGCGTTTTGTTTTGTGCAAGAGCGCGATCTCGCCAAAGAAGGTGCCGTCGGCAAGCCGCACCTGCTGGCTCGGCAGCGCGATCTCGACCTCGCCGGCGGTGATGAAATACATCGAGGAGGCGACATCGCCCCGCCGCACCAGGATCTCGCCCTGCTCGATGGTGCGTGCCCTGAGCAGCCGCATGATGTCGGCGATCTCGGCGGCCGACAAATGCGAGAATAGCGGCACCCGCGCCAGCATGCCCCAGGTGACGACGAAATCGCGCCGCTTCACCTCTTCGGCAAAGGCGGTGGAGATGATCGCGACCGGCAGCGCAATCATGGCGAAGCCGCTGACGATAGCGAAGGTGGAGACAAACTTGCCGAGCGGCGTCACCGGCACGACATCGCCATAGCCGACGGTGCCGAGCGTCACGATCGCCCACCACATCGCCTGCGGGATGGTGCCGAGCTTGTCCGGCTGCACGTCGCGCTCGATGGCGTAGAGCAGCGAAGCAAAGGTCAAGACCACGCCGACCAGGATGACGATGCAGCCGATCAGCGCGCGCCGCTCGGCATGCACGGCGGCAAGCAGCGAGCGCATCGCCGGCGAATAGCGGATCAGCTTGAAGAACGGCAGTACGCCGAGGGCTGCCAGCGTCGCATGCCGGCCCGTGGCCAGCACGATCGCTGCGGGGAGGAACGCCATGAGGTCGATGATACCGAGCGCGGAGAAGGCGTAGCCGAGCCGGTCGGACAGCGCGGACGCCTTGCGCTGCGTGTGGCCGGCCACGGTCCACAGCCGCGCCGCATATTCCAGCGCGAACACGATCACGGACAGGATGGTGATGCCTGCGAACAGCGTGCCGAATTGCGCGTCCAGCTCAGGCACCGAGGCGAGGATCATCGCCGCCACGTTGATCACGATGACGCCGATGATCACCTGGATGAAGCGCGACCCGACCGAATAGGCGAGCGGATCGTGCTCCAGCAATTCGAAGAGGCGATCCCTCAAATCGGGATCGCGAAGCCCACGTCCTCGCGGAACGGGGGACATGGGGCTTTAAGCGCCTGCCATCGCTTTTTCGATCGCCGAGAGCGCCGCGGCCGCATTGGCGCCGTCAGGGCCGCCGGCCTGGGCCATGTCGGGCCGGCCGCCGCCGCCCTTGCCGCCGAGCGCTTCGGAGGCGATGCGCACCAAATTCACGGCGTTGAAGCGCGCGGTGAGATCCTGCGTGACGCCGACTACGACGCCGGCCTTGCCGTCCTCGGTGACGCCGACGATGGCGACGACGCCGGAGCCGATCTGCTTCTTGCCGTCGTCCGCAAGGCTCTTGAGATCCTTCATCTCGATGCCCTCGACGGCGCGCGCCATCAGTTTGACGCCGCCGGCTTCGCGCACGCCTGCCGCCGCGCCGTTGCTCGACGACGCACCGCCGCCCATTGCCAGCTTCTTGCGCGCGTCGGAGAGCTCGCGCTCGAGCTTCTTGCGCTCCTCCATCAGCGCCGTGATGCGCGCCGGCACGTCGTCGATGGACGTGCGCAGCTCGTTCGCCGCGGTCTTGGCCAGCGCCATGGTGTCATTGGCGTGCTTGCGCGCATAATTGCCGGTCAGCGCCTCAATGCGGCGAACGCCGGAGGCGACCGCGCTCTCGCTCGTGAGCGTGATCAGGCCGATGTCGCCGGTGCGCCTCACATGGGTGCCGCCGCAGAGCTCGACCGACCAGCCGAGCGCGTTGGCGCCGCGCTCGCGCGCGGTCCTGCCCATGGAAACGACGCGGACCTCGTCGCCATATTTCTCGCCGAACAGGGCGCGCGCGCCGGCCTCACGGGCTTCATCGACACCCATGATGCGCGTGGTGACCTCGTCGTTCTCCAGCACCACGTCGTTGGCGATGTCCTCGATGCGGGACAGCTCCTCCGCCGTGATCGGCTTCGGATGCACGAAGTCGAAGCGCAGGCGGTCGGGCGCGACCAGCGAGCCGCGCTGCGCGATGTGATCGCCGAGCACCTGACGCAGCGCCTCGTGGATGAGATGCGTCGCCGAGTGATGGGCGCGGATCGAAGAACGACGCCCATGATCGACCTCGAGCTGGAGCGCGGTGCCGAGCTTCACTTCGCCGCTCTCGACCGTGCCGATGTGGACGAAGAGATCGCCGAGCTTCTTCTGCGTGTCGGTGATGCGGACCTTGATGCCGCCCTCCCCGAGCAGCACGCCGGTATCGCCGACCTGGCCGCCGGATTCCGCGTAGAACGGCGTCTGGTTCAGCACCAGCGCACCGGTCTCGCCGGCCTTGAGGCTGTCCGCCTCCTTGCCGTCCTTGACCAGCGCCGCGACCACGCCTTCGGCGCTTTCGGTCTCGTAGCCGAGGAATTCGGTCGCACCCAGCTTCTCGCGCAGCGGGAACCAGATCGCCTCGGAAGCCGCTTCGCCCGACCCCTTCCACGACTCGCGCGCCTTGGACTTCTGGCGCTCCATTGCATCGGAGAAGGCCGACTGGTCGACGCCGATGCCGCGCGACTTCAGCGCGTCCTGCGTCAGGTCCAGCGGGAACCCGTAGGTGTCGTAGAGTGTGAAGGCGACGTCGCCATCGAACATGTCGCCCTTCTTCAGGCCCGCACTCTTTTCGTCGAGGATGGCGAGGCCGCGCGCGAGAGTTTTGCGGAAGCGGGTCTCTTCCAGCCGCAGCGTTTCCTCGATCAAATTCTCCGCGCGCATCAGCTCTGGGTAGGCCTGGCCCATCTCGCGCACCAGCGCCCAGACCAGGCGATGCATCAGCGGCTCTTTCGCGCCCAGCAGCTGCGCATGGCGCATCGCGCGGCGCATGATCCGGCGCAGCACATAGCCGCGGCCTTCGTTCGAGGGCAGCACGCCGTCGGAGACGAGGAAGGCCGAGGAGCGCAAATGGTCGGCGATGACGCGGAACGAGGCGGCGTTCTGCTCGGTCGGGCCGGCGCCGAGCGCGGAGGCCGTCGCATCGATCAGATTGCGGAACAGGTCGGTCTCGAACACGCTCTCGACGCCCTGGAGGATGCAGGCCATGCGCTCCAGGCCCATGCCGGTGTCGATCGAGGGACGCGGCAAGCCTACGCGCTCCTCCTTCGTCACCTGCTCGTACTGCATGAACACGAGATTCCAGAATTCGAGGAAACGGTCGCCATCCTCTTCCGGCGAGCCCGGAGGCCCGCCCCAGATGTGCTCGCCGCGGTCGATGAAGATCTCCGAGCACGGGCCGCATGGGCCGGTGTCGCCCATCGCCCAGAAATTGTCCGAGGTCGGAATCCGGATGATGCGGTCGTCGGAGAAGCCGCCGATCTTCTTCCACAGGCCGGCCGCCTCGTCGTCGGTGTGATAGACGGTGACGAGCAGCTTGTCCTTCTTCAGCCCGAACTCGGCAGTGATCAGCTTCCAGGCGAGCTCGATCGCGCGCTCCTTGAAATAGTCGCCGAACGAGAAGTTGCCGAGCATCTCGAAGAAGGTGAGATGGCGCGCGGTGTAGCCGACATTGTCGAGATCGTTGTGCTTGCCGCCGGCGCGCACACATTTCTGCGACGTGGTGGCGCGCTGATAGGGCCGCTTCTCGACGCCGGTGAAGACGTTCTTGAACTGCACCATGCCGGCATTGGTGAACATCAGGGTCGGGTCGTTGCGCGGCACCAGTGGCGAGGACGGCACGATCTCGTGGCCGTTCTCGGCAAAGAAGTTCAGAAAGGTCGACCTGATCTCGTTGACGCCGCTCATGTTCATCCAATCGGGTGTGCTTGGACCCGCACTTCTCGCCATAAAAACCGGACGTTAAGGCTGATATCTGCAGGCCAAAGCGCTTTTAGACAAGGCCAGCTTCGCTGTCCAGAAACTGTGCAAGCAGATCAGTGGGTTGCCGCAGGCGCGCAATCCCGTAGCAATCCCGGTTGAAAGCCGAAGCCGCCGCGTTGACAGGCTTGGCCGCCCTGTGGTCTTTACCTATCTATATCGTACGGCCACGTCGGGAGAGATCGGCTTTAGGCAGCCGGCGCCGAAGGAGCAACCGCCCCGGAAACTCTCAGGCAAAAGGACCGAGTGGCTTTGACGTCATCTGGAAAGAGGCGCCGACGGGCAATTACCTTGTAAAAAAGGGTGGCCCGGACCAGCGTCCGCCGACGGGATAATACTCTCAGGCACAGCGACAGATGGGGCTTCGACTGGTTGCTCCCGGGGAATCGTCCCCGGGGAACCGCCGAGGGCCCCTGTGATGCTTTCAACCGACAACCACGCCCCCCTCAGACGTACGCCCCTTTACGACCTTCATGTGTCGCTTGGCGGCAAGATGGTGCCGTTCGCGGGCTATGACATGCCCGTGCAATACCCCGCGGGCGTCCTGAAGGAACATCTCCATACCCGCGCCTCTGCCGGCCTGTTCGACGTCTCCCACATGGGCCAGATCGCACTTCGTCCGAAGTCCGGCAGGGTCGAGGACACCGCCCGTGCGCTGGAGCGGCTGGTGCCGCAGGATATCCTTGCGATTGCACCGGGACGGCAGCGCTACGCCCAGTTCACCAATGCGGATGGCGGCATCCTCGACGATCTGATGGTCGCCAATTTCGGCGATCACCTGTTCCTGGTCGTCAACGCCGCCTGCAAGGACGCGGACGAGGCGCATCTCCGCGCGCATCTCTCCGGCGACTGCGTCATCGATTCGCTTGCCGACCGCGCGCTGATCGCGCTCCAGGGCCCGAAGGCGGAATCGGCGTTGGCGAAATTGTGTGCAGCGGCGCCCTCCATGACATTCATGGACGCCGGCCCTCACGAGGTCGCCGGCCTGCCCTGTTTCGTCTCGCGCTCGGGCTATACCGGCGAGGACGGGTTCGAGATTTCCGTTCCCGCTGGCGATGCCGAGCGTCTCGCCAAGACGCTGCTCGAAAGCCCCGACGTGATGCCGATCGGGCTTGGCGCCCGCGACAGCCTGCGGCTCGAGGCCGGCCTCTGCCTCTACGGCCACGACATCGACACCACGACCACGCCGGTCGAGGCCGCGCTGGAATGGTCGGTGCAAAAGAGCCGCCGCACCGGCGGGATGCGCCCCGGCGGCTTCCCGGGCGCTGATGCGATCCTCGCTCATTTCGATAAAGGCGCCAACCGCCGCCGCGTCGGCCTGCGTACCGAGGGACGCGCGCCGGTGCGCGAGGGCGCGCTGCTGTTTGCGGATGCGACGGTGGGCGAGCCGATCGGAAAGGTCACATCGGGCGGCTTCGGCCCGAGCCTGAACGCGCCGGTGGCGATGGGCTACGTGCCCACGAGCCAGAGCGCGCTCGGCACCAAGCTGTTCGCCGAAGTGCGCGGCCAGCGCCTGCCCTTGCAGGTCGCCGCCATGCCCTTCGTCAAAAACACCTACAAACGCTGAGGATTCGACAATGACCACGACGCTGTACACCTCCGACCATGAATGGCTCGCCATCGAGGGCGACGTCGCCACCGTCGGGATCACCGACTACGCGCAGCAGCAGCTCGGCGACGTCGTGTTCGTCGAACTGCCCAAGCTCGGCCGCGTGCTGAAGAAGGCGGAAGCTGCCGCCGTCGTCGAATCCGTCAAGGCTGCCTCCGACGTCTATGCCCCGGTCTCGGGCGAAGTGCTCGAGATCAACCCCGCACTCGCCGCCGAGCCGGCGCTGGTGAACTCGGATGCGCAAGGCGCGGCCTGGTTCTTCAAGATCAAGATCGCCGACAAAAGCGAGCTCGGCGGCCTCATGGATGAAGCTGCGTACAAGGCCCATACGGCGTGAGATGAAGCGAACTGTAACCTCATTCTCGATGTCATCGTCCGCGAAGGCGGACGATCCAGTACGCCGCAGCTTCTCGGTTCAATTCCCGCTGCCGGTGACTACTGGATGCCCCGCCTTCGCGGGGCATGACGGCGTCAGATGATTAAAGCGAGGACCCAATGATGACCGCGCACCGCAAATCCAATGGCGACATCGCAACCAGCTTCGTTCGCCGCCACATCGGCCCCTCGGCAGGCGACGTCACCGCGATGCTCGAGGCGGTCAGCGCGAAAAGCGTCGACGCGCTGATGGCGGAGACGCTGCCGGCCTCGATCCGGCAGGCCGCCCCGCTCGATCTCGGCAAGCCGTTGAGCGAAACCGAGGCGATTGCGCATATGGCCGAGCTGGCGCGGCAGAACCAGGTCTTCACCTCGCTGATCGGCCAAGGCTATTCCGGCACGATCCTGCCCGCGGTGATCCAGCGCAACATCCTCGAAAATCCGGCCTGGTACACGGCGTATACGCCCTATCAGCCCGAGATCAGCCAAGGCCGCCTGGAAGCGCTGCTCAACTTCCAGACCATGATCTGCGATCTCACCGGTCTCGACGTCGCCAACGCTTCGCTGCTGGATGAGGCGACCGCGGCGGCCGAAGCCATGGCGCTGGCCGAGCGGCACTCGCAGGTGAAGGCAAAGGCGTTCTTCGTCGACAAAGACGTGCATCCGCAGACGCTCGCGGTGATGCGCACCCGCGCCGAGCCGCTGGGCTGGAATTTGATCGTCGGCGACCCCGTCACCGATCTCGCTAAGAGTGACGTGCTTGGTGCGCTGCTGCAATATCCGGGCTCTTCGGGCGCGGTGCGGAACTTGCGGCCCGCGATCGCGGCGCTGAAGGCCAAGGGCGCGCTGGCGATCATTGCCGCTGACCTGCTGGCACTGACGCTGCTCGCCTCGCCCGGCGAGCTGGGCGCCGACATCGCAATCGGCTCGGCGCAACGTTTTGGCGTGCCGATGGGTTATGGCGGACCGCACGCGGCCTATATGGCGGTGCGCGATGCGCTCAAGCGCTCGCTGCCCGGCCGCATTGTCGGCCTCTCCGTGGATTCGCGCGGTGCACCGGCTTATCGCCTGGCGCTGCAGACTCGCGAGCAGCACATCCGCCGCGAGAAGGCGACCTCCAACATCTGCACCGCGCAGGTGTTGCTCGCCGTGATCGCCTCGATGTATGCGGTCTATCATGGCCCCGAGGGATTGATGCAGATCGCGCGCAACGTGCACCGCCGCGCCGCGGTGCTCGCGAGCGGCCTGCGCAAGCTCGGCTTTGCGCTCCAGTCGGACAGCTTCTTCGACACGCTCAGCGTCGATGCCGGCGCCAAGCGCGTCGAGATCGTCGCGCGCGCCGCTGCCGAGAAGATCAATCTCGGCATCGGTGAAACCGCGCTTCGCATCGCGCTCGACGAGACCACGACGCCCGCGACGGTGGAAGCGGTCTGGCGCGCCTTCGGCGGCACCCTCGCCTATGCCGAGATCGACGCCGAGACGCGCGAAGCGCTGCCGGAAGACTTGAAGCGCACCACCGCGTTCCTCACCCATCCGGTGTTCCACGCGCATCGCTCGGAGACCGAGATGCTGCGCTACATGCGCAAGCTCAGTGATCGCGACCTCGCGCTCGACCGCGCCATGATTCCGCTTGGCTCCTGCACCATGAAGCTGAACGCGACCACCGAGATGATGCCGCTGACCTGGCCGGAGTTTGCGACGCTGCATCCGTTCGCTCCGCGCGAGCAGGCCGCCGGCTATCACGCGCTGTTCGCGCGGCTTGAAAAGTGGCTGTGCGACATCACCGGCTATGACGCGATCTCGCTGCAGCCGAATTCGGGCGCGCAGGGCGAATATGCCGGCCTGCTCGCAATCCGTGGCTATCACGCGTCGCGCGGACAGAGCCAGCGCAAGATCTGCCTGATCCCCTCCTCCGCCCATGGCACCAACCCGGCTTCGGCCGCGATGGTCGGCATGGACGTGGTGGTGGTCGCTTGCGAGAAGAACGGCGACGTCGATGTCAACGATCTCCGCGCCAAGGCGGAAAAGCATTCGAACGATCTCGCCGCGGTCATGATCACCTATCCCTCGACCCATGGCGTGTTCGAGGAGCACATCAGCGAGATCTGCGACATCGTGCACGGCCATGGCGGCCAAGTGTACCTCGACGGCGCCAACCTCAACGCACAGGTCGGCCTTAGCAGGCCCGGCGATTACGGCGCCGACGTCAGCCACCTCAATTTGCACAAGACCTTCTGCATTCCGCATGGCGGCGGCGGCCCCGGCATGGGCCCGATCGGCGTAAGAGCGCATCTCGCCCCGTTCCTCCCCGGCCATCCCGCAACAAAGGCGGACGCCCAGGTCGGCCCGGTCTCGGCCGCGCCGTTCGGCTCGGCCTCGATCCTCACCATCTCCTACATCTACATCTTGATGATGGGCGGTGAAGGATTGAAGCGTGCGACCGAGATCGCGATCCTCAACGCCAATTACATCGCAGCGCGCCTCGATCCGCACTTCCCGGTGCTCTACAAGAACGCCAAGGGCCGCGTCGCCCATGAGTGCATCGTCGACCCCCGTCCGCTGAAGACGACGTCGGGCGTCACGGTGGACGACATCGCAAAACGCCTGATCGATTACGGCTTCCACGCGCCGACCATGAGCTTCCCCGTACCGGGAACGCTGATGATCGAGCCGACCGAGTCGGAATCGAAGGCCGAGCTGGACCGGTTCTGCGACGCCATGATCGCGATCCGGAAAGAAATCGCCGAGGTCGAAGCTGGTCGCTTTGAGATCGCGGCCTCGCCCTTGCGCCACGCTCCGCACACCGTGCACGACATCGCGGATGATGCGTGGAATCGCGCCTATACCCGTGCCGAGGGCTGCTTCCCCGACGGCGTCTCGCGTACCGACAAATATTGGAGCCCGGTCGGGCGCGTCGACAACGTCTACGGCGATCGTAACCTCGTATGCTCCTGCCCGCCGGTGAGCGATTACGCGGAAGCGGCGGAGTAAGACGCGACGGAGGTCTCGGGTGGGCAAAGCGGCTTGTCCGCCGTAGCTCGAAGAGCGAAGGCGGAAGCGTGCCCACCACCTTGCCTTTATTGAAATATGGTGGGCACGGCGCTTGCGCACCTTTGCCCATCCTACGGCACTTACGGCGCGATCAACGAGCGGGTCTCGGCGTCCCAGCGCCAGAGCCGTTCGTTGGTCAGTTCGGTACCGCCCCACCAACGTTTGATCGTGTTGTGATGCCACACGTCGTCTTCGCGCGCGACAAGTGAACGTCCAAGTTCAGTCAGCGTGACCTTCCACTCGCTCTCGCCGCGGTAGCGGGCCTCATTGTCGAACGACGGATCGCCCAGCAGGACGGGCGGTGCCGAATGTTGCGCCAGTTCGATCAAAGCATCGCTCGCTTCGCCATCTTCGAGCACATCACGAAGCCACCTCGCCTCACAGACGCGCTTTGGCTCGGTGTGCCCGTCGTTCACAAAGTCCAGCATGTCCATTCGCTGGCTCCGAGCCCCGTCAACCTGTCCGGAAGCTCTTCAAGCATCGCAATGAGCGCCGATCGAAGTCTCGGCAGGATCATCAGATCCGTCATCAGCAGATCGAAACAGGGTTCTGGCGTCGACGCCCGATAGGCCGGCCAAGCGCGGCTTGCCGTCATCAAATGATTGTCGACCACCTTGAAGGCCGGCAGCTTCCATTTTGCGACCGATTGCGGTGCATAGTTCGCAACAATGTCATCCGTATGCACCAAGCTCAGCTTCGTCGTGATCTCCTTGTAGGGGCGAAGAAGGTCGAGCAGCCAGACGAGCACAAGCTGATCATTGGGCAGGGGATCGACCCATACTTCGATTGAGTCGAACTTCGCACACAGCTCGAAGAAACCGATATCGCGCGTGCCGAAACCTTCCAGCGAGCCGCGACAAACGTCGTCGAGCCAATGATCGCCTGGATTACGGTGCTTTTCCGATCGCCGCTCCAGCCCCATCAAAAGTTGCTCCTCGGAAGGTAATTTCCCCGAGACGAAGCGTAGACAGAATCCGAGCGCGATGTTCGCCGCACCCGATTGGCGAAGCGTGTTTGCCGCAAGATCGTTCGTGGCCAGGATCAGATGTGACACGATCGCATCTCAAATTGATACGTAATACAGGGGCACTTTTGCCGAAAGATCAAGGGGACGACCATGTCAGCACGACCGGCATACGTGAGACCAACGCCGGACGAACTGGTCAAGATCACACGCTTCATAGCCCCGGCGTCCTACTCCAAAAACGAGACACGATCGCGTCTCAAATTGATTACCCAACACTCTGAGCGATACGCATCAAACCGGCGGGACCAATAAGCGGCTTTCGCGATCCCACCGCCGGAGCCGTTCGGTGGTGACAAGCGTGCCGCCCCACCAGCGCGCGATCGGATTATGGCGGCAGAAATCCTCATCGCCTGCCAGCACCGCCTTCCCCAGATCTGTAAGCGACAAGCGGGATTGCTTGTATCGTGCGTGACGGAGAGCATCGTCATGCATGTCGAGCGAGAATGGCCCCTCGTCCAGCCCTGCTACGGCCGGCACCGGACATCGCGCGAGCCCATCAAGCAGCGCGCCCACTTCCCAGTAGTCGAATACGCGACGCTCGTTGGGCTTCTGATGGCCTGGGAAGACATCGAAGGGCTGCACGTTGCCTGGTGCGATCAACCCAAGAATCCGCATCTCAGTGGCTCCGAGACCAGTGGCAACGCTCGGAAGCTCTTCGAGCAGGTCAACGGCGCCCCGCTCAAGCTGCGGAAGCAAACTCAAATCCGTTTTGAGAAGGCCGAACCAATCCTGCGGCGTCGGCGCACGATAGGCCCGCCACGCACGAGCTGCGATTTCAAGGTGATCAGGCCTGAGCTCAACAATCGGCGGGTTCAGCTTGGCAAGCCGCTCCAGATCGACACGACCAACGGCAATGTCCAGCTGACGTATCACGAGTTTGGAAACCGCCGCTCTTTCATTGCCGCAATGGTCGAGCAGCCAGAGCAGAAGCAATTGCGCATTCGGCTCTGGCCCCATCCACAATTCGGCCGAGTCGCATTCCGACAGCAGCTCGATCAGTCCACGGTCTTTCACTCCCGACCCTTCGAGACGCCAGGACGGCGTGTTGTCCAACCAATGAAGATCGCAAGGCTGCGTCGTGCGCGGCGCAAAGAAAGCCCCCAATTCCTCCTCGGACGGCAGCGGCCCCCAGATGAGCCGGCGCTCGATCGCGATGACGAGATCGGCAAGGTCCGCGCGTAGCAGAGCGCCGGCAGCGGATGAATCTGTTGTCACGATGAGCCGCGTCATCCTCGCAGCCTCACGGTTTCGTCAAACCGAGACCGTACCGCCACAGGCGATCGCCCCTCATCACGATCAGATCGTCCGGCACAAGGCGCAGTTTGAGTTTTTGCGCCGGCCCGGAATGAGATCTGAGGTGATCGAGCAACCAAATCAGTTGCAACTGATCTTCGGGATTCGGGTCGAACCAGAGTTCGATCGCATCGTAGGGTTCACAGAACTCGATAAGGGACAAATCCTTGCGGTTTCGGATGGCACTAGGCCAGCGGATGCCCCATCGGGCCAGTGATCACCGGGTGAAAGCGTCTCCGAACGCGCCGCAAAATAGGCCGCAAGCATTTCAGGTGAAGGCAAGGGTCCCCACTGAAAGCGAAAAGAAAACGCAACGACAATTTCGGCCAATCCCGATTTGGCGAGCCCAAATCCGGACGAACTGGTCAAGATCAGACGCTTCATCGCGGACGCATCCCACCCCACCCCCAAACGAAATGGGCACCGAAGACGTCGGCAACTCAACGTCCTCAGCGCCCGCTCCTCGCGAAAACTCTACTGCTTTAAGGCTTACTCCGCCGGCTCCTCGCCGTCGGCGTCGCGCTCCGGGGTGCCGGCGAGAATCTGCTCGGCGATCAGGCCGGAGTTCTGGCGGATCGAGGTCTCGATCTTGGCGGTGATGTCGGGGTTGCCCTTCAAGAACGCCTTGGCGTTCTCGCGGCCCTGGCCGAGGCGCTGGCTGTCATAGGAGAACCAGGCGCCGGACTTCTCGACGATGCCGGCCTTGACGCCGAGATCGAGGATCTCGCCCATCTTGGAGACGCCCTCGCCATACATGATGTCGAATTCGACCTGCTTGAACGGCGGCGCCAGCTTGTTCTTCACCACCTTCACGCGCGTGGTGTTGCCGACGACTTCGTCGCGCTCCTTGATCGCGCCGATGCGGCGGATGTCGAGGCGGACGGAGGCGTAGAATTTCAGCGCGTTGCCGCCGGTCGTGGTCTCGGGCGAACCGTACATCACACCAATCTTCATGCGGATCTGGTTGATGAAGATCACCATGGTGTTGGACTTGTTGATCGAGGCCGTGAGCTTGCGCAGCGCCTGGCTCATCAGGCGGGCCTGCAGACCCGGCAGCGCATCGCCCATCTCGCCCTCGAGCTCGGCCTTCGGCACCAGCGCCGCAACCGAATCGACCACCAGCACGTCCACAGCGCCGGAGCGCACCAAGGTGTCGCAAATTTCCAACGCCTGCTCGCCGGTGTCGGGCTGCGAGATCAGCAGTTCGTCAATGTTGACGCCGAGCTTGCGGGCATAGACCGGATCGAGCGCGTGCTCGGCGTCGATGAAGGCGCAGATGCCACCCTTCTTCTGCGCTTCCGCCACCGTATGCAGCGCCAGCGTGGTCTTGCCCGACGATTCCGGCCCGTAGATCTCGACGATGCGTCCCTTGGGCAGGCCGCCGATGCCGAGCGCGATATCGAGCCCGAGCGAGCCCGAGGACACCGCCTCGATGTCCATGGAGCGGTCGCTCTTGCCGAGCTTCATCACCGATCCCTTGCCGAACTGGCGCTCGATCTGAGAGAGCGCGGCAGCCAGGGCTTTACTCTTGTCCATGGAAGATCCTTCGACGATACGCAGGGCAGTGGCGGACATTGGGTCGTGCTCCTTATGGCGAGGATTCGCTAGGGGGACAAACGATTGAGAGGACGGGCCGGCGATAAAAATAATGTACCCCATTTGTTCTCAGTTCGCAATATGTTCTTTGCGGCTGTCCCAATCCCCTTGCTCGTGCCTGAATCGAAAAGGGGCCGCCCTTCAGCGACCCCTTTGCCGGTTGCAATCTCGTTTCGGGATGAAATTCCAGCCCCGGCGGGAGGCACCGTACCGGTGTCCAGATGCCAAGTGGATTCCGGGCAACTACCGTTCGTAGCACTGTCCTAATTGGTGTTTCGCTGGATCTCTTGCGCCTGAATGCTACTTTTTGTAACGCTAGTATATGTAGCGTTATATTTCGTACCCTTGAATCCAGGAGGCGTGATGAAATCGGTTTTCAAGATCGTTGTGGCCCTGGCCATCTTCGTCGGCTCGGCCTCGACGCAAGCGCAGACATCGAACACTCCGATCTCATCGGGCGCTCCGAAAGTCGGTGCAAAAATTACGAAGAAATCGCAATTGCACGACGGTTGCCACAGCCGGTACGCGCAGATGCTTGGCAAGCCCTGCCACTAACGCGCGATGAGATGACGAAGCATCGTCATCGCGCTTTCGATTATTGTTTGAGCATGATCTCCGCGCAAACGCGGTCCACCTTTATCGCGAGAAAAACCGCTGCACGCTTTGCGCCAACGCGGCCCTTCGGGTCCGGATCATGCTTCAGCAGGCCAGCAGATGAAGCCGCCGAGGGCCGCCTCGGCGGCCTCTTTCGTTTCACGCCATGCTTGGAATCATTCCTGCGAGATCGGGTGAGCGCGATCGTCGCTTTCGTCGGCGCGCGCGTCCTGACCAGACGTGCACGCGCATTTGCCCTCGGCATGAACCGT
This sequence comes from Bradyrhizobium zhanjiangense, assembly GCF_004114935.1. Taxonomy (NCBI): domain Bacteria; kingdom Pseudomonadati; phylum Pseudomonadota; class Alphaproteobacteria; order Hyphomicrobiales; family Nitrobacteraceae; genus Bradyrhizobium; species Bradyrhizobium zhanjiangense. The sequence goes on along the minus strand of NZ_CP022221.1, from coordinate 3,836,280 downwards.
CTGCTCTGCCACGATGGGATCCTCGTCCGAAACTGACGCGCATCAAAGACGCACGGGCCCAAGCGCCGTCATAAATCCTTAATCCTGAGGCACCGAACCTTTTCGCGGTCTGTGGCCTTCTTCGGGATGGGACCGCAACTCTGGGGACCCCTGGCATGACTGAAGACACACACCACGGCGCCATCAGGCGCAACCACCTCCTGGAGGCCGCGCAGGAGGAGATGATCAAATTCGAGCGCAAGGAAAACGAGTTTCGCAAGAAGGACCGTGACGAGCGCGCCGCCGAGCTGCGGTTGCCTCTCGGCGAGATCAAGGTCCACTAAGGCCCACGACGGCGAGCGGTAGCGCCTGGGCACGCTGCAGAACCTGACCGCCGCTAGCGGCCGCCGTTGACCGCGCGGGAATCTAGCATCGCGCGCCGGGATACGCTTGGCTGAGCATCCCGCGTGATTATGGCATCTAAATACTTCCAGTAAGCCATTAATGGAATGACGAAATCGCCTCACAGCCTACTGTGCATGGGGTTGTTTTCCTCCTTTTTGAAAGATTGGTGCCCATTCACCATCGGCGAAGCGCGCCGGCGCGGAGCTCCGGCCGCCTCCCCGCACCTGCGCTTGATGCCGCCTTACAGCAGCGCCAGCAGCACGAGGCCGATCACCAGCACGACGAAGCCAGCCGCCGTCGCGGCGGCGAAAGACCGCTCTACGTTATCCATGATGCCACCCCGTTGCCGCCGCGCCACGTTTCCCCCATGGCTGCGCCGGACGGTGTGGAATCTTGCCGACCCGTGTGTCGCCAGTTGTGCGGCCGGATGTCGAAATTGGGACGGGCGCGAGGCCAGTCTGCGGCCCGCGCGATCGCGACTTGCACAGACACCGTCAGGCGCGTGTAAGCCTGATCGCCTAGTCTCGTCGTGCCCGGTGGACCAACACCGGGTCTCCATACCCAGCCGACGACCCCGCTCCCCGCGAGCGGGGTTTTCTGTTTGCGGGCATGGACGAACGCGGCGCGACGAACGGGACGCCGACGCCGGCCCCGCTCCGCTTTGGCGCCCTGTCAGGCTGACGTAAGTCGAACCAGTTAGGGTCTCTTGGCTATGGTGTTGCAGCCCAGCACCTCAGCCTCCAACAACTCTTTGCCCCGCTTGGCTCTCCCCAGGCGGGGTTTTTTCATAGCTACCGGTTCGCAGCTCCTTCTCCTCCCGCGTCAGCCGCAGCGAGACGGCGCGGATCGCGGGCGCCGCCAGCAGCACGATCGGCAGCATCGCAGCCCACGCGATCAGCCACGACACCATCCAGTGCCCGAGGAAGACCATCGCGCTGCCTGCAGGAAGGCTGGCGATGCCTGCCGCGATCAGCGAGGTCAGTCCGGACTGGATGATGCCGAAGACGAAATGAGAGTAGCGGCGGGGAATGCCGAGCATGAGGCGCCCATGGTTGCTTGCCGTCATCGGGCCAAGCAAGGCCCATGCCGTCGCGCGCGGATTGCTCCGTGGTTCTCCGACCATGAACAGAGTTCCGGGGCGGCGCGCAAGCGGCGCCGAATCCGACCTCGTTTGCTTCGGAATGCGCGCCCTCGCGGTTTCCGTCAACGGTCCGGGACTTATCGACAGATTTCACTTGTCGCGGGCATATGATGACGCCCAACATGTTACGGGCATGGAAGGTGAATCGTGGGAGGTGACCATGAATCACAGGGGCGTCGAGTTCACCGTCGCCAAGACGGCAGTTCCGGGAATTTGGCAGTGGCAGTTCCGAATCGGCGACCAAATCAAGACCGGCAGAACTGAGACGAAGATCGACCTCTTGGCGATCCGGCGGGTGCAGCTGCGTATCGACCGCGAGCTGAAGGCCATCGAGCGCAAGACGGCCTGAGCAAGACGGCCTGAACCCGCCCGTCTGGGTGAGATCAGCGGCGGCGCAGCGCCCCAGGGGATTTATCCCGTAGCCGCCCGGAATTGATCTGATCGAGGTTTGGGATTGCACTGCGCGCCCGTGGCCTTGGGGTTGGGCCGTCACGCGTGATCGGTGCCAGCCATGCCGCTCTACTTCTTTCGAATCCGGAACGGCCGTTATTCCGGCTGCGCGGACCAGGCAAGCGAATTTGACGATCGCGATTCGGCCTGGAAGGAGATGACCAGCGTCTGCGCCGACATGGCCGCCGGCATCGCCCGCAAGCTCCAGCAAAATTCCGAATGGCACATGGAGCTGCTGGACGAAGCCAAGGAGCCCGTATTCCGGATCCGCATCGTCGCAGAAACGATCGAAAAGGTGAGACCCTAAAGCGCGATGCGATTAGGACGAATCGTCATCACCCTTTAGGCTCTTGTTTGAGCATGATCTTTCCGGAAATCCGCTGCACACTTTTCCGGATCATGCTCTAATCCGCGCTGGGCAACCGCCGCATGGTGAATTCGATGTCGCCACCGGGCAATTCGCGCCAGGTCTCGACCGCGCTCATATAGCCAGCCTTGGGGTAGCGGGCGAAGAAGGCCTCCGCCCTCGCCCTTGCCGCTGCGCGCGGCAGCGTGAAGGTCTCACGCAGATAGCCGTCGCCGGTCGCATGGTCCGGCTTGCCGCCCATCTTGCGCCGGCGCGCCATCCGTTCGGCGAGATCCCGCGGACGATCGGCCATGTCCCGTCCTCCTCTACGCAATACTCTCTTGCGAGATGTAGGAGGCCGGCAGGGCAAAGAGGAGTCCCACCCGGAGGCCCGCCCCCCGGGCGGTGGCAGGTCAATTGGCGGCCGTGCCGGATTTCTTCTTCGACGCGCTGGTCGCGGCCGAGGCCTTCGGCGCCGCCGATTGTTTCGGCGGATCGGAGCGCATGCCGCCCCAGGGATCGTTGGATGCCTTGGAGTCCGGAATCTTCTTCAGCGTTTCCTTGTAGGCCTTTTCACGCTCGGCGTCCGCGGCCTTCTCCTCGGGGGTCTTGCCCGGGCCTTCCTGCAGCAAATTGAGATTGGGC